>NZ_JANINM010000539.1 GCF_024509055.1 Mesorhizobium sp.
AATATCGCGGCAAGAAGGTCGTGGTCATCGGCTCCAACAACTCCGCCCACGACATCTGCGCGGCTCTGTGGGAGGGAGGCGCGGACGTCACCATGGTGCAGCGTTCCTCCACCCATATCGTCAAGTCCGACACGCTGATGGATATCGGCCTTGGCTCACTCTATTCCGAGCAGGCAGTGGAGAACGGCATGACGACGCGCAAGGCCGACCTGATCTTCGCCTCTCTGCCCTACCGGATCCTGCACGAATTCCAGATTCCGCTTTACGAGCAGATGAAGGAACGCGACGCGAAGTTCTACGAGGATCTGGAGAAAGCCGGCTTCCTGCTCGACTGGGGCGACGACGGCTCGGGCCTGTTCATGAAGTACCTGCGGCGCGGCTCCGGCTACTACATCGATGTCGGCGCCTGCGACCTCGTCATCGACGGCTCAATCAAGCTCAAGAGCGGCCCGGGCGCCGCGGTGCAGGAACTGACCCCCACCGGCGTGAAGTTCGTCGACGGCACCGAACTACCGGCTGACCTGGTGGTCTATGCCACCGGCTATGGCTCGATGAACGGATGGGCCGCCGATCTCATCTCGCAGGATGTGGCCGACAAGGTCGGCAAGGTCTGGGGTCTCGGATCCAATACCACCAAGGACCCCGGCCCATGGGAAGGCGAGCAGCGCAACATGTGGAAGCCGACGCAACAGGAGGCGCTGTGGTTCCACGGCGGCAACCTGCACCAGTCGCGCCACTATTCGCAGTATCTGTCGCTGCAGCTGAAGGCCAGGCAGGTCGGATTGCCAACGCCGGTCTATGGGCTGCAGCAAGTCCATCACAAGGGTTAGGTTCTAAGCCTGGAAGGCGCGGCTCCGGCCGCGTCTTCCATCTTTGTCATGCGCGGCTCACGCCGCCAGCACGACGCCCCTCGCCCTGGCCCAGCGCTCGAGGATCTTGCGCTCCTCCAGCGTATCGACGCGGTTGCCGAAACCACGCACCTGCACCGCACGGTTTCGCGGGTCAAGCTCGATTGTCAGCAACCGCTCCGTCTTGCCAAGCGCCTTGCGCCGCAGCGTCCAGATCGATGCGTTGCCGGCGATGCATTTGGCCGCGTAGGACGAGACGCAATGATGCATAGCCTGGCTCTCGGAGACGAGATCCTCGGCCGTCTTCAACTGGCGGATCGAGAAGTACTCGCCGCGCGCCTTCGCCTCTCTGGCCGAAGGCAGCCAGTCCCAGTCCTCGAGCGGAGAGCCCGCCCAGCCAGCGCCTTGCATCTGCTGACCTGGCCCCGCCGCGCGTCGGCGCATAGCCTCGATGCGCGCAACAGCGGCAAGGTCGCGGTGCCATCCCAGCATTTGCCGATGCAGGGATGCGAGTGTCCGCCCCTTCAGGCTGTAGGCGCGATCACGCCGATGCATCGCGCCGATGTAGTCGCACAGATCGTCGATCTCGTCCTTTGAGGCAGGATGCTGGCAGAAGAAGCGTATCACCTCGCGCCAGAAGACGAGTTGGCTTCGTGCCGTGCGTGCGATCTTGGTTCGGGCGAATCGTGCCGCCAGTCCAGGATCATCCGTATACGAACGGGCGATGGCGTACCAGAACGCCTCCTCGAACGAGAAACCGCCGGCCACGTTGACGAAGCAATGCACCTCCTTGCGCGACAGCCATTTGCTGGCGCCAGCCTTGTAGAGCGACTTGCCGCCCGCGACCGCGATGTACCATCCCTTGCGCAGCTTGATCTCCTCGGCATCCAATCCGGAGCTGTCGAGCCAGATGGCTTCGAGCGCAGCCGGGACGGGATAGAGGGCAAACAAATAGCGCGCGGCCGCCAGCCGCAGCCGGGCGCGGTCGCGCGTCTTCAGCTTCGGACGCCAGAGCTTGCCGTCCCGGACGGCCATGCCAAATCCGCGATGCGCCTCCTCGATCGCCCGCTCGAAATCCGGAGTGGGACGCGGAGCGAGAGAGACCCGCTGCAACGATGCTTCGTAGGCTTTAGTGCGCTCGCGCTCGGCATCCTGCCGGCGCTGGATCATGGACTTTGCCATAACCGTTCTTCCTGATTGGAACCCTGTCAGCCGCACGCAATTCCAGCGTCGGCACGGAACGTGACGATCTGGATTGGCGGATCATTGACAGGTCTCCTTCAGGAAGACGGGTTAGCAACGGGCGGCTCCTTTAGGCCCGATACGAGTTTGTTGCAAGAGCCGATCCTTCAATACTTTGAAGGGACCGGGCGAAGTGTTGCAAGGAAACATCTCTAGTCTTCGGTCGGCCGCCATTACCGGCAGAAGCTTTGACATCTCACTGGATTGTTTCAGCCAATGGCCCGGGTCACGCTGCCTTTTCCGCCGCGAACTTCCGCACGACGCGCTCCAGCAACGGCACGTAGTCGCGAAAGGCTCTGGTCTTCATATTGGCAACCTTGCCACCCTCGTCCCATATGCGGACGCGCACGGCTTCCTCGTGGAACGGGTTCCTGCGGAACTCGGCCACCTCCTCGGCGCTCATCGGCCCGCCTTGGAGCGAAAGCGTATGCACCGAAGCCGGCGAGAGCTTGCCGAAATAGGTCGGATCGGTGGCGCAGAGATAGCGCTTGGCCGAAACATGCAGCCGCACGCATTCGACGATGACCGGCGGGAAGTACGGTGCCAGCACTTCCCCGCCCGCCTCGTCGTGGTGCTTGTCCTCGACGTCATCGGGCGAATAGGTGCCGAACTCGCTGGTGTAGTGGCCGATGTCATGCAGAAGCGCCGCCGCGACCAGTTCCTCCGGCGCGCCATCCTCTTCGGCCAGCCAGGCGCCCTGCAGCATGTGCTCCGACATGGTGACCGGCTCGCCGAGATAGGATTCGGCGCCGCGCCGCTCGAAGATATCGGCGATGAACTCGACGATGTTGCCGGTGTTCAATTCGTTCGGGCTCATTCCGCCGCCTCCTTGAAACCGTGCTCGATCGCCGCCAGCGTCGACAGCAAGCCGTCCTTGTCGGCGTAGCAGCCCTGCAGCCAGCGCTTGCCGCTGCCTGAGAAAGCCTTGCGGGCATGCATGACGCGCGTGTTGTCGACGATGAAGGATTGTCCTGCTTCGAGCTTGAAGGTGACTTCGAAAGCGGGGTCCTCGATCAGTTCGGCAAACCGGCGGTAGGCCCTGTAATAGGCGTCCATGTCGGCGAACGGCACGTCCACCGTAGGTGCCAGGGACCGGTTGTTGAAGCGAATGCAGATGAGTTCGCCGTCAGGCCCGAGCTCGATCATCGGACGCTTTGACTGCAGCCGCACGCCGGACGAGCCGGCATATTCGAAGCGCGCCGGATAGGAGGACAGCAGTCGGAAGCCCTCCGGATCTTCATCCTGCAGCGCGGCTGCGACAGCAAAGCCATCGACGACGCTGGATTCCCCGCCCTCCACCGTGTTCTCGATGCAGGCCAGGATCTGCAGCGTCGGCACCGGATCGCGGTAGGGATTGTCGGTGTGCGCCTGCAGGCCGAGATTGGTATAGGCGAGATTGTTCGGATTGACCTCGGCGCGCACTTCGAACCAGCGCCCGTAATTGGTTTCCCTGATATAGCCGAAGAGGTCGGCTACCTTGCACAGCGAGCCGGATTCGGCCGGCAGACCGTCCATGACGGCAAAGCCATAGGTCCTCACCGCCGCCAGCCATTGCCGCAGCACGTTGCCGTCGCGGTTGGCTTCCGCATAGTCCGCGCGCGGCACGGCATTCTGCATCGTGGCCTTGGTCCAGCGTTGGATGTCACTGCCTGTCCAGCCCCGGCCATCATTCGCCTCGCGGTCGTAGGTGTGGGCACGAAGCCACGCGGCCGGGAAGCTCGCGGTCTTTTTCTCGGGCAGGAAAGTGACCTCGAGCGTATCGCCCTTGATCAGCGCCGAGCCGATCCGCGTCGCGGCCGGAATGTCGAGGATGGTGATCAGGCGCTGGCCGTTGCCAACGCTGCGTGTCTTGTCGTCCAGCGCGTTGTCGCGCAGCCACATGGCATGGAAGCGGGTTCGTGCCCCGCCCTCCCAAACTAGTTCGATCGTTCTTCCTTCCTCGCCGATGAGCGCGTGGGTCAACATGGAAATCGCGTCCTGTGTGTTGCAGCCCGTGATCTGCTCCACGGGTTTCCATTGCATGCTGACGCGTCCCTAGGCATAATTCAAATTATCATTTTTTGGCCAATGGGGTGGAAATTGTAATGGCTGGCAGAACCCTGGATGCCTTGCCTCCACTCGACTGGTTGCGCAGCTTCGAGGCCGCGGCACGGCTGTCCAACTTCACCGCCGCCGCCGGCGAGCTTGGCCTGACGCAGGCCGCCGTGAGCCAGCACATACGGGTCCTCGAGGAACGACTGAGGACGCGCCTGTTTTCCCGGCTGGCGCGCGGCGTCGTGCTCTCGCCGGAGGGCGCCGCCTATCTGCCCCACATCCAGTCGGCATTCGCCACCATCGGCAACAGCACCGCCGAACTGTTCGAACCTCGCGCCGTCCAAACCGTGACGATCCGGGTGCCGATCTCCTTCGCCTTGCTGGTGCTGGTTCCGGCCCTGCCCGATCTCGCCAGGGCGTTGCCGCAAATCCAGCTCGATGTGGTGACGATCCATCGTCCAACCGACTATGACCAGCCGGGCTCGGTGCTCGATATCCGTTTCGGCAACGGCTCCTTTCCCGGGCGGGACGCGGACCGGCTGACCGTCGAGCGGCTCGTGCCGGTCGCGGCTCCGGCTGTTGCCGCCGACAGCGACTGGATGTCGTTGCCTCTGCTGCTGGTGGCCGGCGCGCGCGAGATGTGGGCCGAATGGTTCGCGGCAGCGGGGCTTGCCGGGCATGCCCGGCGCTCGCATCGCTTCGACAGTTTCGTCGCCGCGATGGAAGCGGCGAAGGCGGGCGCCGGAGTGCTGCTGGGATCACGGCCGCTGGTCGACCAGGCGCTTGCGGACAAGGCGCTCGTCAGGCTCTCCAACTTCGAGCTTTCCAGCCCTTCGGGGCACTTCCTGACGAGATCCTCCCCTTTGCGGCTGACCAGCGCGGAGCAGGATTTTCGCCAATGGCTTTTGGCGCGCATTGCCAGCACGCCGGATCTGCAGCGCTCGTCTACGGGGTCTGGCCAATCCGTTTCCAGTAGATGAGCGTGCCGGTCAGACCGCCACGCGGCTTCAACGCAAAATCCGGAATCTCGCCGGTCAGGGTGAAGCCGAGTTTCTCGTAAAGAGCCGCCGCGCCCTCTTCTCGCGCGGTGTCCAGCGCCAGCAAGGTCTTTCCCCTTCCGACGGCCAGTTCCTCGGCCGCCGACATCAGCCGCGTTGCAATTCCCTTCCCGCGATGATCGAGGCGGGTCATCAGCTTGGCGATCTCGGCGCGGTGGGGCTGGTTGGGCGGGAAGTCGAGCATGAGCGTGACGGTGCCGACAAGCACCTCGCCGGCCCATGCGCCCAGCACCACCCTTTCGCCCCGCGCCGCCGCGGCGAGCGACTGGCCCCAGAAGTCGCGCGCCGCATCGGGCGACAGCGGATGCATGAAGCTCACCGACCCGCCCGCGGCGACGGTTTCGATCAGCAGGTCCGCCAGCATTGCGCACGTCGCCGGACTATCGCCCAACGCGTTGATTTCAAGTGAGTTCATGCGGCCTCTCAGGCAATCGTGTTGGAGACTGTCATTCGAAATGACTGATGCGCTTGCGCCGCCGCGCGCGGCGGATTTCGGCGATCCGACCGGCGTCGCTTTCGCTGAGGTGGCGTCCGCGCTCCAGGATTTCGAGCGAGTATCCCTCATAGGTCAGTCCGAGCCGTTCGGCCCTCTCCAGACGCATCAGCATGATTGCTTGGCTCGGCGCCTTCCACGCCTTGTCGTGGGCGGCCCGCCAAGCGAGGAAGATGTAGGCGTCGCCCTTGCCCCAGGGCGGCCCGTCGTAATCGTCCAGCGGCGGCCCGCCATTGTGCGAGCGTTTCGGCCGGCGTGCCATCCGGTCAGCCCCTGACCAATGCCACGAGATATTCGGCAGCTTCCGGCCCCGGCGCGTGGAACATGCAGTCCGACGGCGCGCCGAGGGCCAGGCAATCGCCAGGTTCCAGCCTGTGCACGACATCGCCTTCGGTGAAGTCGAGCCGACCGCCGATCAGCCATATCTGCTGCTTGATGAAGGCGTAGGACGCCGCCGGGAAGCTCACCTTGGCGCCCGCCGGCAGGCTGACCCGGATCAGTTCGAGCGGCATCTGCGATGCTGGCGATAGATGCCGCCTGACATAGCCGGTCGCCGGGTCCTGCCAGAGCGGCTGCTCGTCCTTGCGCGAGAGTCCTCCGCCTTGCGTTTCGGCGCGCGCGATAAGCGTCGAAAGCGTCATGCCGAAAGCCGCGGCGATGCGTACCAGCAGCGCCGCGGTCGGGCTGGTCATGCCGCGCTCCATGGCGCTCAGCATCGCTTTTGAGACGTCGGAGCGCTCGGCGAGTTCGGCCAGCGACCACCCCCTAAGCGCCCTTTCGGAACGTATCCTGCGACCGATCGTAATCGTGATATCATTCGATATATCGTTCATTTGTCCAATATATCGAAATACCGGAATTGCGGAAGAGGCTATTCGATCGAATTTTCGCGGGCGGCTTAAGGCTGCCTACACCATCCGACCTCACGCGACCTTAACCCCGACTGGCTAGGTTCGACGCTCCAGGGGAACGGGACAGGCCGCCTATGTTTGTTGAACGCGAAGCCTCGGCGGGCGAACCGACCTCGCAGGAGCGCCGCAACGCCTATCAAAGCGACAAGCGCATTCTGGGCAATGTGGTTCAATGCGACGGCGCGCGCGCCACGATCAGCGCCTATGCCGAGGATGCCGACGGCACCGTCACCGGCCAGTGGACGGTCGGCAAGATGATTTCCATCAATCTCGGCTCGACGCGCACGGTCGGTCTCGTCTACGCGATCGGCAAGTCGGATCGTGCCTGGAGCAGCGAGGGACAGAACCACATCGAGGTCAGCATCGAGTTGATCGGCGAGGTGCGTGACGGCGCGGAGCCCGGCGCCAAGCCGGTCTTCGACCGCGGCATCACCACCTATCCGCATATCGGCGCCGTCGCGCACCGTATCCGCAGCCGCGACCTGCAGGCTGTCTACGACCTTGCCGGCCGCCACTCGGTCACCATCGGCTCACTGTCGCAGGACGAGGCGATCGACGCCAACATCGCCATCGACGACACGCTGGCGCGCCACTTCGCCATCGTCGGCACGACAGGCGTCGGCAAGTCCACGGCGGTCTCACTGCTTTTGCGCAAGTCGATCCAGGCGCGGCCGGATTTGCGCGTGCTCATCCTCGATCCGCACAACGAATTCGCCGCCTCGCTGCCGGAATATTGTGTGAGGGTCGATTCCAAGACGCTCGACCTGCCTTTCTGGATGTTCAGGCTGGAAGAATTCGCCGAGGTGCTGTTTCGCGGTCGCGAGACGGTGCCGGAGGAAATCGACGTCCTGCGCGACCTGATTCCGGCCGCCAAGAACCTTTATCGCAATCCAAGTTCAGGAACCTATATCCGGCGCGGCAGCGATGCGCTGACGGCTGACACGCCTGTGCCTTACCGCATCGCCGACCTCATCAAGCAGATCGACGAGCGCATGGGCCTGCTCGAAAGCAAGAACGACCGGCCGACCCTGAAGTCGCTGAGGACACGCATCGAATCCGCCGCGGGCGATCCGCGTTATCGTTTCATGTTCAATTCGCGGCTGATCGAGGACACCATCCACGAAACGATTGGCAACATCTTCCGCGTCCCCCACCATGGCCGCCCGGTGACCTGTTTTGAGATGGCAGGCATGCCGTCCGAGGTCGTCAATTCGGTGTGTTCGGTGCTGGCGCGCCTGGCCTTCGACCTCGCCTTATGGAGCGAGGGGCGGCTGCGGCTGCTCCTGCTTTGCGAGGAGGCGCACCGCTACATGCCCGCCGATCCGCGCCTCGGCTTCGCGCCGACCAGGCATGCTTTGTCGCGCATCGCCAAGGAAGGCCGCAAGTATGGCTGCTATCTCGGCGTCGTCACCCAGCGCCCGGGCGAGCTCGACCCGACCATCCTCTCGCAGTGCTCGACTTTCTTCGCCATGCGGCTCGCCAACGAGCAGGACCAGGCGATCATCAAGTCGGCGATCGCCGACTCCTCGGCCTCGACGCTAGCGTTCCTGTCCTCGATGGGGCAGCGCGAAGCCATCGCCTTCGGCGAAGGCGTGGCGACGACGATGCGGCTGAAATTCGAGAAGCTGGCGCAGGAATTCATCCCGGGCACCGCGAAGCGCGAACAGACCGAGCCCACGGAGGAAGGCAATGATGTCGACCTCGCGGCGATCGTCGAGCGGCTGCGCAACGTGCCGAAACCGCAGCAGTCCATGGCATTCGCCGAAACGGTGGATACGGGCCGCCAGGCCGGCGACCCGGATTACCGCAAGCCCGCCGCCCAGCGCATGCCGCCGGACGAGGATTTCGACACACGCTACGGCCTGAGGCCCTCGACCTTCGGCATACGCCAGCAGAACGATTAACTCGAACTGCGCAAGCACAGCCAAATTCCGAAAGGGAATTCATCAGGCCGGATTGAATGACGTGGCTATCGAGAAGCCGGAGCGGAGCGGACGTTCAGTCCGTGAGCACCGGAAGTCGAGAAAGCCGCGTCAGTCGGCCGGCCTCATGAATTCATCTTCGGAATTTCAGGCGCAGACGCGGTTGCGGCCTTGCTTCTTCGCCTCATAGAGCTGGCGGTCGGCGCGGCGGTAGAAATCCTCAGCACTTTCCCTGCGGTCCCAGACAGCGAGACCGACGCTGGTCGTGACCTTCAGCGTCACGTTGCCCGACAGGATCGACATGTTGGCGACCGCCTTGCGAATGCGTTCTGCAAATCTGGCGAGCAATTCCGAATCCATGTTGGGCGTGACCACGGCGAACTCCTCACCGCCTAGACGCGCCACCACGTCGTGGTAACGCGTCATGCTCCTCAGGCAACTGGCGACGGCCCTCAGCACCTCGTCGCCGACATCGTGGCCATGCGTGTCGTTGACCTGCTTGAAATGATCGAGATCGAGGATCATCAGCCCCA
>NZ_JANINM010000540.1 GCF_024509055.1 Mesorhizobium sp.
CTGGTTGACGCGGCGGTCCGCCGGGATGCCGACCTTGTCGACGATCTCCTGGGCAAACTTCTTGCCGATGCCGTGAATGTACTGAAGCGCAATGACGACGCGCTTGTTGGTCGGAATGTTTACGCCGGCTATACGAGCCATTTTCTTCTCTTCTCCATGTGGGCCGGACGAACCGGCGCTATCTTAAAGTTGCCCCGCGTCCGGTGGAGGCCGGCCCTTGCGGGAGTTTCCTGGTTCAACACAGTTTGCCTTGCCCTGGCGGGCAAGCAAAGTCCGTGCCTGATAGGAAGACGGGCCGCCATACCCCAGCGGCCCCTTCCAGTCAAGTGCAATCTTAACTTGTCGACGCGGCTTACTTCGCCGCGAGCACCGTCTCGATCTCCGCGGTCACCGCGTCGATGCTGGCCATGCCGTCGACGGTCTTCAACCTGCCCTTGGCATAATAGTAGCCGGTCAACGGGGCCGTCTTCTTGTAGTACTCGCGCAGGCGCTCCTCGAACACCGCCGGATTGTCATCCTTGCGCACCGGCTGGCCCGCGGCCTTGGCATCCTCTGCCCGCTTGACGATACGGCCGACAAGCGCCTTGTCGTCGACGACCAGTTCGATGACGGTGTCCAGCGCGATGCCGCGCTCGGAAAGCATGGCCTCGACCGCGTCGGCCTGCGCCAGCGTGCGCGGATAGCCGTCGAGAATGAAACCGTTGGCGCAATCCGCCTGGTCGATTCGCTCGGCGACGATTGCGTTGACGATCGCGTCGGACACCAGTTCGCCGGCATCCATCACCGCCTTGGCGCGCTTGCCGACCTCGGTTCCCGCCTGGACTGCGGCACGCAGCATGTCACCCGTCGAGAGCTGGGGTATGCCGTGTTTTTCTACCAGTCTTTGTGCTTGCGTCCCCTTGCCCGCCCCTGGCGGTCCAAGCAAAATCAGCCTCATCTGCTCCTCTTCCCCCCGCGCAACTTCGACTTCTTGATCAAGCCTTCATACTGGTGCGCGATCAGGTGGCCCTGAATCTGTGCCACCGTGTCGAGCGTGACACTGACCACGATCAGAAGCGATGTGCCACCGAGGTAGAAAGGTACGCCAGTCGCCGAAATCAGGAACTCAGGCAGCAGACAGACCAGCACCAGGTAGATGGCGCCGATGACGGTGATGCGCGTCAGAACATAGTCGATATATTCCGCGGTGCGCTCGCCCGGACGGTAGCCGGGGATGAAGCCGGAATGCTTCTTGAGCTGGTCTGCGGTGTCTTTCGGGTTGAACACGATCGCCGTGTAGAAGAAGGCGAAGAAGATGATCATCGCCGCGTAGAACGCCATGTAGAGCGGCTGGCCGTGGCCAAGCGAGGCAAGGATGGTGCTTGCCCAGGTTGGCAGGTTCGTCGTCTGCGAGAAGCCCGCGACCGTGGCCGGCAGAAGCAGCAGCGACGACGCGAAGATCGGCGGGATGACGCCCGACGTGTTGAGCTTCAGAGGCAGGTGCGAGGTGTCGCCCTGGAACATGCGGTTGCCGACCTGTCGCTTCGGGTACTGGATGAGCAGGCGGCGCTGGGCGCGCTCGAAGAACACGATGAGGCCAATGACGACGATGGCCAGAACGATGATCGCGAGAATGAGCCCGGTGGACAGCGCGCCGGTGCGGCCGAGTTCCAGCGTGCCGGAGATCGCCCGCGGCAGGCCGGCGACGATACCGGAGAAGATGATCAGCGAAATGCCGTTGCCGATGCCGCGCGCGGTGATCTGCTCGCCGAGCCACATCAGGAACATGGTGCCGCCGACCAGCGTGACGACGGTCGAGATGCGGAAGAACATGCCAGGATCGTTGACGATGCCGTTGCCGCCTTCCAGGCCGACCGAAATGCCGTAGGCCTGCACCAGCGCCAGCAGCACGGTGCCGTAGCGCGTGTACTGGTTGATGATCTTGCGGCCCTGCTCACCTTCCTTCTTCAGCGCTTCCAGCGACGGGATGACCGAAGTCATCAGCTGCATGATAATGGAGGCGGAGATGTAAGGCATGATGCCCAGCGCGAAGATCGCCATGCGCTGCACGGCGCCGCCGGCGAACATGTTGAACATGCCGAGCACGCCCTTGCTCTGCGAGGAGAAGGCCTGGGCGAAGGCGTCGGGATTGATGCCGGGAAGCGGGATATAGGTGCCGAGGCGGTAGACAAGCAGCGCGCCGATGGTGAACCAGATGCGCTTCTTCAGATCCTCGGCCTTGGCGAAGGCCGCAAAATTGAGATTGGAGGCTAGTTGTTCAGCAGCCGAAGCCATGCCTGATTCTCCGCTAGAGCAGGATGCCGAAAAGAGTGAAGCGGTCTTCGGACGTCATCATGCTCTACTTCTTTTGATTTCCATGTCACGCGCTCGATGCCGCAGCTCAGGCGACGCGTGTCACCGAAGCTCACGAGATAAGCTCCGGACCGTAAACATGCAAGCGGCCGCGTTGACGCGGCCGCCCAATTCCTCAGATCAAAGCGCGGTTCGACGAACTCATCCGTGCCAGCCGCGCTTCAAATCGCCGTTACTCGGCGGCGGCCGCTTCCGGCAGCTTCACCGAACCGCCGGCCTTCTCGATCTTCTCGATCGCGGCCTTAGAGGCGCCGGCGACGTCGAAGCTGAGCTTGGCCTTGAGCTCGCCGTCGGAGAGCACGCGCACGCCGTCCTTGGCGCGGCGGATCACGCCCGCTGCGATCAGGGTTTCCGCGGTGACGGTTTCCTTGGCGTCGAGCTTCTTGGCGTCAATGGCGGCCTGGATGCGGGCCAGCGACACAACCGTGAAGCTCTTGCCGAACAGGTTATTGAAGCCGCGCTTCGGCAGGCGACGATAGAGCGGCATCTGGCCACCCTCGAAGCCGTTGATGGCGACGCCGGAGCGTGCCTTCTGGCCCTTGACGCCGCGACCGGCGGTCTTGCCCGAGCCGGAGCCGATGCCGCGACCGAGGCGCTTCCTGGAATGCGTGGCGCCGTCCTTGTCACGCAGATCGTTGAGTTTCATCTTCGTTCTCCTGCGCTCTCGCTCAGCCCTCGTCCACGACGCGGACGAGATGCTGTACGGCGGCGATCATGCCGCGCACGGAAGGGGTGTCTTCCAGCGTGCGCTGCTTGTGCATCTTGTTCAAGCCGAGGCCGACCAGCGTCGCGCGCTGCTCCTTCGGCCGGCGGATCGGCGAACCGATCTGCTCGATGGTGATGGTCTTGGTAGCTTTCTTGGCCATGGTCGAAATCCCTGGTCAGCGTCGACTATTCTTCAGCCGCAACGGCGGTGCCGCGGCGGGCCTGAAGGGTCGAGTACTTGATGCCACGAGCGGCCGCAACATCCTTCGGATGCATCTGGCTCTTCAGCGCGTCGAAGGTGGCGCGAACCATGTTGTACGGGTTCGACGAGCCCATCGACTTGGCGACCACGTCATGCATGCCGAGCGTCTCGAAGACGGCGCGCATCGGGCCGCCGGCGATGATGCCGGTACCCTGCTTGGCGGCGCGCAGCAGAACGCGGCCAGCGCCCCAACGACCCTCGACGTCGTGATGCAACGTGCGGCCCGAACGCAGCGGCACGAAGATCATGTCGCGCTTGGCCGATTCGGTCGCCTTGCGGATCGCTTCCGGCACTTCGCGCGCCTTGCCGTGACCGAAGCCGACGCGGCCCTTCTGGTCGCCGACAACGACGAGAGCGGCAAAGCCGAAACGACGGCCACCCTTCACCACCTTGGCGACGCGGTTGATGTGGACGAGCTTGTCCACCATGCCGTCGTCACGCTCTTCGCGTTCACGCTCGCGGCCGCGGCCGCCTTCCCTACGTTCCTGTGCCATATCCTAGTCCTTGTTCTTTTCCGGAAGCACGGGTTGCTGTTTGCCGGCGCCGCATTTCGGGTCGCCGGCGGTGAATCGTTTCTCCTTTGCATGATCTTGCCCGGAAAGTCTGCAACTTTTCGCTGCGTGGACCTTCAGGGTTTCAGATCATGCTTAGAAGCTGAGCCCACCCTCGCGAGCAGCCTCGGCCAGCGCCTTGACGCGGCCGTGATAGATGTATGGGCCGCGATCGAAGACGACTTCCTTGACGCCTGCCTTCGAAGCGCGCTCGGCGATCAGCTTGCCGACGGCAGCCGCGGCAGCCGTGTCGGCGCCGGTCTTGAGCGAGCCCTTGAGGTCCTTTTCCAGCGTCGAGGCAGCGGCCAGCGTGTGGCCGTTGGCATCGTCGATGACCTGGACGTAGATGTTCTTCGAGGTGCGATGCACCGAAAGACGCGGGCGCTCGCCGGCGACCTTCTTCAGTTGACGGCGGACGCGCTGAGCGCGGCGCTGGGTGGATTCCTTCGAGCCCATAATGTCAGTTCCTTGCCTTCAGAATACGGGGGCAACCCTGTGCGGTAGGCCCAAATGCCTCCCGCGGCCGCTCCCCGCGGCGTTGTAGTTCTCTAGCTTGGCCCTTTCGGAGCCAAGCCCATTACTTCTTCTTGCCTTCCTTGCGCACGATGCGCTCACCCGCGTAGCGCACGCCCTTGCCCTTGTAGGGCTCGGGGCCACGATATTCGCGGATCTCGGCGGCGACCTGGCCGACCTGCTGCTTGTCGATACCGGCGACCGTGATTTCCGTCGGCTTAGGCACCGTGATCGTGACACCCTGGGGGGTCTCATAGACAACGTCATGGCTGAAGCCAAGGGCCAGCTGCAGGTTCTTGCCCTGCATGGCGGCACGGTAACCGACGCCGGTGATCTCGAGCTTCTTCTCGAAGCCGTCCTTCACACCCTGCAGGATGTTGACGATCTGGGTGCGCGACATGCCCCACTTGGAGCGGGCCGTCTTGGTCTGGTCGCGCGGCTGGACGGCGATCTCGTTGCCTTCCATCTTGACCATCACTTCGTCGTTCACCACGAACTTCAGCTCGCCCTTGGGGCCCTTCGCCGTCACGGTCTGGCCGTTGACGGTCGCGGTCACGCCCTGCGGCAGCGAAACGGGTTTCTTTCCGATACGAGACATTTGGTTGTCCTCGTCACTTCTTTCGTTTCAGGTTCCAGTTTCCGGGCGCGATCCCGAAAACCGGAGCCCATTTTTTCTTGCTATCAGGCCCGATCAGAAGATCTGGCAGAGGATTTCCCCGCCGACATTCTGCTCGCGCGCTTCGTGATCGGCCATCACGCCCTTCGGCGTCGAAAGGATGGCGATGCCGAGGCCGTTCGCGACCTGCGGGATCGACTTGGCCGAGACATAGACGCGGCGGCCGGGCTTCGAGACGCGCTCGATCTCGCGCACGACAGGCGCGCCATCGTAATACTTCAGCTCGATCTCGATTTCCGACTTGCCGTTTTCGAAGTCGGTCTGGCTGTAGTCGCGGATATAACCTTCCGACTTCAGCACTTCGAGGACGCGGGCGCGCAGACGCGAGGCCGGAGTCGAGACGCTCGACTTCTTGCGGCCATAGGCGTTGCGGATGCGGGTCAGCATATCGCCGAGAGGATCGCTCAATGACATCTCAGTGTCTCCTTACCAGCTCGACTTGACCAGGCCCGGGATCTGGCCGTTGTTGCCAAGATCGCGGAGCGCGATACGCGAAAGCTTGAGCTTGCGATAGTAGGCGCGCGGGCGGCCGGTGACTTCGCAGCGGTTACGGATGCGGATCTTGGCCGAGTTGCGCGGCAGGGCCGAAAGCTTCAACTGGGCGCGGAAGCGCTCTTCCATCGGCTTGGACTGATCCATGACGATGGCCTTGAGCGCCGTGCGCTTGGCGGCGTACTGATCCGCGAGCTTGCGGCGCCTGTTATTCTTCTCGACTGAGCTGGTCTTTGCCATTTCAGATTTTTCCTTTTTCGCTGCCGTTACTGGCGGAAGGGGAAGTTGAAGGCCTTGAGCAGAGCCCTGGCCTCGTCGTCCGTCTTCGCCGTCGTACAAACGATGACGTCCATGCCCCAGACCTGATCAACCTTGTCGTAGTTGATCTCCGGGAACACGATGTGTTCCTTGATGCCCATGGCGTAGTTGCCACGGCCGTCAAAGCTCTTCGGGTTCAGTCCGCGGAAGTCGCGAACGCGCGGCAGCGCGATGTTCACGAGGCGGTCGAGGAACTCGTACATGCGTTCCTTGCGCAGCGTGACCTTGGCGCCGATCGGCATGTTCTCGCGCACCTTGAAGCCCGCGATCGAGTTGCGGGCGCGGGTGACGACGGCCTTCTGGCCGGCGATCAGCGCGAGATCCTCGGCCGCGACCGAGGGCTTCTTGGAATCGCCCGTCGCTTCGCCAACACCCATGTTCAGCACGATCTTGTCGATGCGCGGAACCTGCATGTTGTTGTCGTAGCCGAACTGCTCCTGCAGCGCCTTGCGGATGGTCTCGTTGTAGACCTTCTTCAGGCGCGGCTCGTTCTTGGCAGTTGCCTGCTTGGTTTCAGACTTAGCCATTGATGACTTCTCCCGAACGCTTGGCGACGCGCACCTTCTTGCCGTCCTTTTGGATGGTGAAACCGACGCGGGTCGGCTTGCCGTCCTTGGGGTCGGCCAGCGCGATGTTCGACAGGTGGATCGGCGCTTCCTTGGTGATGATCCCGCCCTCTTGGGCCTGGGTCTGCTTCTGGTGACGGCGGATGAGGTTCACGCCGCGCACGAGCGCGGTGTCGTCCTTCGGCTGCACCGACAGGACTTCGCCCGAACGGCCCTTGTCCTTGCCGGCAAGCACGACGACCTTGTCGCCTTTTCTGATCTTTTGCATTGGTCCGGCTCCTTACAGCACTTCAGGCGCGAGCGAGATGATCTTCATGTGGTTCTTGGCGCGAAGCTCGCGCGGAACCGGCCCGAAGATACGCGTGCCGATCGGCTCTTTCTTATTGTCGACAAGAACGGCCGCGTTCTTGTCGAAACGGATCACGCTGCCGTCCGGGCGGCGGATGTCCTTGGCCGTGCGAACCACGACCGCCTTCATCACATCGCCCTTCTTAACGCGGCCGCGCGGAATGGCTTCCTTGATCGACACCACGATGATGTCGCCGACGGAGGCGTACTTCCGCTTCGAACCGCCCAGCACCTTGATGCACATGACACGACGGGCGCCGGAATTGTCCGCGACGTCGAGGTTTGTTTGCATCTGAATCATGACTGGCCGCCTTCTTCTTTTCTAACGGGACGGGTTCTTCACCCCTCCCCGGTCTGTCCAAAATTCGTTTGTTACGCCTGGTCCGAAGACACGACGATCCAGCGCTTGTCCTTGGAAATCGGCTTCGATTCCTGGATGAACACCTCGTCGCCGACCTTGTGGGCGTTGTTCTCGTCGTGCGCCTTGTACTTCTTGGTCATGCGTACGGTCTTCTTCATCACGGGATGCGTGAAGCGCCGCTCAACCTTGACGACGACCGTCTTCTCGTTCTTGTCGCTGACGACGGTGCCCTGCAAAATGCGCTTTGGCATGGTCTTAACCCTTCTTGGCCGCGGCTTTTTCCGCGGCGATGGTCTTGATGCGCGCGATGTCCTTGCGGACCTGCTTCACGCGCGCGGTCTTCTCGAGCTGGCCGGTCGCCTTCTGGAAGCGCAGGTTGAACTGCTCCTTCTTCAGGCTGGCCAGGTCGTCGGTCAGCTGATCCTGGGTCTTGGTCCGGATGTCTTCGGCTTTCATGGTTCAGCCCGTCCTTATTCTGCGATGCGCTGTACGAAGCGCGTCTTGACCGAAAGCTTGGCGGCGCCGAGACGCAGCGCTTCACGTGCGGTCTCCTCGCTGACGCCGTCGATCTCGAACATGATGCGGCCAGGCTTCACGCGCGCCGCCCAATAGTCGACGGCGCCCTTGCCCTTACCCATGCGCACTTCGGTCGGCTTCGAGGTGACCGGCAGATCCGGGAACACCCGGATCCAGACGCGGCCGGCGCGCTTCATCTCGCGGGTGATCGCGCGGCGGGCCGCCTCGATCTCGCGCGCGGTGACGCGGTTCGGCTCAAGCGCCTTCAGCCCGAAACCGCCGAAATCCAGATTGGTGCCGCCCTTGGCGGTACCGTGGATACGGCCCTTGAACTGCTTGCGGAACTTTGTGCGCTTTGGCTGCAGCATCGTTCTAACTCCAAATTCTCAAATGTCTCAGGCGTTCTCGCGACGACGACCGCGTTCGCGTTCGCCACCACCGCCATGCGCTGCGTCACCCTCGGTGGCACGACGCTCGGAAGCCATCGGGTCATGCTCGAGGATCTCGCCCTTGAACACCCAAACCTTGACGCCGCAGATGCCGTAAGCCGTGTTGGCCTCGGCCGTGCCGTAGTCGACATCGGCGCGCAGCGTGTGCAGCGGCACGCGACCTTCGCGGTACCATTCCATGCGCGCGATTTCGGCGCCGCCGAGACGGCCCGAGCAGTTGATGCGGATGCCCTCTGCGCCGAGACGCATGGCCGACTGCACGGCGCGCTTCATGGCGCGGCGGAACGCGATGCGGCGCTCGAGCTGCTGGGCGATCGACTGGGCGATCAGCGTGGCGTCGATTTCCGGCTTGCGCACTTCAACGATGTTGAGGTGCGTCTCGGACTTCGTCATCTCCATCAGCTTCTTGCGAAGCTTCTCGATGTCGGCGCCCTTCTTGCCGATGATCAGGCCCGGACGCGCGGCGTGGATGGTGACGCGGCACTTCTTGTGCGGACGCTCGATCACGACCTTGGAGATCGCGGCCTGCTTGAGTTCCTTCTCAAGATACTTGCGGATCTTGATGTCCTCGTGCAGCAGCTGGCCGTACTCGCCGGTGTTCGCGAACCAACGCGAATCCCAGGTACGGTTGATGCCGAGACGCAGCCCGATCGGATTGACTTTCTGGCCCATTAGGCGGCCTCCCCTTTTTCCTCGACTTCACGAACGACGATCGTGAGGTGCGAAAACGGCTTTTCGATACGGCTGGCGCGACCACGGCCACGAGCGTGGAAACGCTTCATGACGATCGACTTGCCGACATAGGCTTCCGCCACCACCAGCGCGTCGACGTCGAGGTCGTGGTTGTTTTCCGCGTTGGCGATCGCCGATTCCAGCGTCTTCTTGACCGTGCCGGAAATCCGCTTGGCCGAGAATTCGA
>NZ_JANINM010000541.1 GCF_024509055.1 Mesorhizobium sp.
ATGATCTCAAGCGGCTTTCCAGCTCCAACAGCGACCGCGGCACGCGTTTTCATGGGGCGATTCCTCCAAGGCGATAATTTGTAAGTTTCAAGTTACAGCAGACTGCCAAGCCTGCCTGCGGGCGACGTCTACCTTGCCGCCCGTCCTAAGCCCACTGACACCTTAACGGGTTCCGGAAAGGTGGCCAACGCCTGTTGCGACGTTTTTCGGCGCGGTTTCCGCAATTGGCATCAGGTGCCGAGATCGGTGGCTCCAGACCACTTGAGACGCGCCTGGATTGTCCATAGAACTGGACCACTTCGCCGGAGGAACGACGTCCGAATGTTCAAGAAGATCCTGATCGCCAATCGCGGCGAGATCGCTTGTCGTGTGATCAAGACGGCTCGCAAGATGGGGATTGCCACGGTCGCGGTCTATTCGGATGCCGATCGCGACGCCGTGCATGTCGAAATGGCCGACGAAGCCGTGCATATCGGTCCGCCGCCCGCGGCGCAGAGCTACCTGGTCCCTGAGAAGATCATCGCCGCCTGCAAGGAGACCGGCGCCGAGGCGGTGCACCCTGGCTACGGCTTCCTGTCCGAGCGCGCCTCGTTCTGCGAGGCGCTGGAAAAGGTAGGCATCGTCTTCATCGGCCCCAAGCCCAAGGCCATCAAGGCGATGGGTGACAAGATCGAATCGAAGAAGTTCGCCAGCGAGGCCAATGTCTCGACTGTGCCCGGTTGGCTGGGCGTGATCGAGGATGCCGACCACGCGGAAAAGATCGCCGGCGAGATCGGCTATCCGGTCATGATCAAGGCGTCGGCCGGCGGCGGTGGCAAGGGCATGCGCATCGCCTGGAGCCAGGCGGAGGTTCGCGACGGCTTCGATCGGGCGCGCTCGGAAGCGAAGAGTTCGTTCGGCGACGACCGGGTCTTCATCGAGAAATTCGTCGTCGATCCACGCCATATAGAGATCCAGGTGCTCGCCGACGCGCATGGCACCGCGCTCTATCTCGGCGAGCGCGAATGCTCGATCCAGCGCCGCAACCAGAAGGTGGTCGAGGAGGCGCCGTCGCCATTCCTCGACGCCAAGACGCGCAAGGCCATGGGCGAACAGGCCGTGGCCCTGGCCAAGGCCGTCGACTACCAGAGCGCCGGCACGGTCGAGTTCATCGTCGACAAGGACAAGAACTTCTATTTCCTTGAAATGAATACGCGATTGCAGGTTGAGCATCCGGTGACGGAACTCGTGACCGGGATCGACCTCGTCGAACAGATGATCCGCATCGCCGCCGGCGAGAAGCTCGGCATCAAGCAGAGCGACGTGAAGCTCAACGGCTGGGCGGTGGAAAGCCGCCTCTATGCCGAGGATCCTTTCCGCAATTTCCTTCCCTCGATCGGTCGGCTGACGCGTTACCGCCCGCCCGAGGAGGGAACGTTCGGCGATGTCGTGGTGCGCAACGACACCGGCGTCACCGAGGGCTCCGAAATATCGATGTTCTATGACCCGATGGTGGCCAAGCTCTGCACCTGGGCGCCGACGAGGCTGGCGGCGATCGACGCCATGTCGGAGGCGCTGGACAGTTTTGTGGTCGACGGCATCGAGCACAATATCCCGTTCCTTTCGGCGCTGATGCAGCATCCGCGCTGGCGAGAGGGGCGGCTGTCGACCGGCTTTATCGCCGAGGAGTATCCGCACGGCTTCGCGCCGGTGGAGCCGGACGGCGAGGAGAGGGCAGTGTTCGCGGCTATCGCCACGGCCATCGAATTGCTGCGCCGCGACCGGCTCGACCGTCTGAGCGGCCGGCTGGCGCCGCATTCCGGCCACCTCAAGCGAGACTGGGAGGTGAAGATCGGCGGCGCTTATCTGTCCGCGACAATCGTCGACGGCATGGTCTCCATCCCGATGGAGGTCGATCTGTCGATCGACGGCGGCAATCCCCTGACGGTTGCCTCGGACTGGCGTCCCGGCGATGCGATCTGGCACGGCACGGTCGGCCGCCAGAGGATTGCGGCGCAGGTCCGGCCGATGCTGAATGGCCTGCACATTGCGTGGAAGGGTATGTCGGTGACGGCGCGCGCCATGCTGCCGCGCACGGCGGAGCTCGAAAGGCTGATGCCTGAAAAGCTGCCGCCGGATACCTCGAAGATGCTGCTCTGCCCGATGCCCGGCCTCGTCGTGTCAATCGCGGTGAAGGAAGGGCAGGAGGTCAAGGCCGGCGAGACGCTCGCCGTGGTCGAGGCGATGAAGATGGAAAACGTGCTGCGCGCCGAACGCGACCTGACCGTTGCCAAGCTCAACGCCAAGCCTGGCGACAGCCTGGCGGTCGATGCGGTGATCATGGAATTCGACTGAGACTTGAGACCGCTGTGCACAGGTGCTCGCTGGACTCGCATCGAGCGCTTGCGGACAATACATCTCCACCGATGTTGAGTCTCACAGAGCGGCACAAACCCCATGGCGGATGAACGACTTCCACGCGACCCGTTGCAGCGCGAAGCAGCCGTGAAGGCCGCGCGGCCGGAGGCGCCGGCCCGGACCTTCATCCATCTGCGCGTGCATTCGGCCTACTCGCTGCTCGAAGGCGCCTTGCAGTTGGGTGCAATCGTCGGCCATGCGGTCAAGGATGAGGCGCCTGCGATCGCCGTGACCGATACCAACAACCTCTTCGGCGCGCTCGAATTCGCCCAGAAGGCGGTCAAGGACGGCATCCAGCCGATCATCGGCGGCCAGATCGATCTCGCATTTTCCAGCGAGGCTGCGGATGCCCAGCGCGACCGCCGCCGGCAGGGCCCCGAAATGTCGCCGATCGTGCTGATTGCGGCGAGCGAGGCCGGTTACGCCAATCTCGTGCGGCTGATCAGCAAGGTCTATCTGGAGACGCCGCCCGGCGAGCCGGTGCATCTGACCAGCGCGATGCTGGAAGGTCAGAGCGACGGCCTGATTTGCCTTACCGGCGGTCCGCGCGGCCCAATCGGCACCGCGCTGAAGGCCGATCGGCGCGATCTCGCAGAGCAGCGGCTGCTCTTCCTCAAAGGCCTGTTCGGTGATCGGCTCTATGTCGAACTGGAACGCGTCACCGGCTATGATCGCATGGTCGAAAAATCGACGGTCGACCTTGCCTACACCCACGAATTGCCGCTGGTCGCCACCAACGAGGCTTTCTTCTCCAAGCGCGAGGACTATGAGGCGCATGACGCGCTGATTGCCATTGCTGAAGGCTCGGTGGTTGCCGCCGACAACCGCCGCCGGCTTGCGGCGGACAATTTCCTGCGCAGCCAGGCCGAGATGGCGCGGCTGTTCTCCGACCTGCCGGAAGCGATCGACAACACCGTCGAGATCGCGATGCGCTGCGCCTATTATCCGAAGAACCGCAGCCCGATCCTGCCGCGCTTCACCGGCGCCGACGCCGTCGACAAGGATGCGGCGGAAAAGGCGGAGGCCGCCGAGCTCTCCCGCCAGGCTCGTGAGGGGCTTGATGCGCGGCTAGCCGCGCACGGACCGACGCCCGGCTACACAATCGAACAATATCGCGAACGGCTTGAATTCGAGCTCGGCATTATCGAGAGGATGAAGTTTCCCGGTTACTTCCTGATCGTTGCCGACTTCATCAAATGGGCCAAATCGCAGGGCATTCCGGTGGGGCCGGGCCGTGGCTCGGGCGCGGGCTCGCTGGTCGCCTATTCGACGACGATCACCGATATCGACCCACTGCGTTTCTCGCTGCTGTTCGAGCGCTTCCTCAATCCGGACCGCGTCTCGATGCCGGACTTCGACATCGACTTCTGCCAGGACCGGCGCGAGGAGGTGATCCGCTACGTCCAGCAGAAATATGGCCGCGACCAGGTGGGGCAGATCATCACCTTCGGTACGCTGCAGGCGCGCGCGGTGCTTCGCGACGTCGGACGCGTGCTGCAGATGCCTTACGGCCAGGTCGACAAGCTGTCCAAGATGGTGCCGCAGAACCCGGCCAATCCGGTCAAGCTGGCGGACGCCATCGCCAACGAGCCGCGCTTTGCCGAGGAGGCGGAAAAGGAGCCGATCGTCCAGACGCTGCTCGACACCGCGCAGAAGCTGGAAGGCCTCTACCGCCATGCCTCGACGCATGCCGCCGGTATCGTCATCGGCGACCGGCCTTTGTCGGAACTGGTGCCGATGTACCGCGATCCGCGCTCGGACATGCCGGTCACCCAGTTCAACATGAAATATGTCGAGCAGGCGGGGCTGGTGAAGTTCGACTTCCTCGGCCTGAAGACGTTGACCGTGCTGGAGACGGCGGTGAAGCTCATTCGCCGGCGCGGCGTCGACATCGACCTTGCGACGATACCGCTCGACGACAAGGACACCTACGCCATGCTGTCGCGCGGCGAGGTGGTCGGGGTGTTCCAGGTTGAAAGCGCGGGCATGCGCAAGGCGCTGATCGGCATGCGGCCGGACTGTATCGAGGACATCATCGCGCTGGTGGCGCTCTACCGCCCCGGCCCGATGGAGAACATCCCGACCTACAACGCCAGAAAGCATGGCGAGGAGGAGATGGCCTCGATCCATCCCAAGATCGATTACCTAGTGAAGGAGACGCAAGGCGTCATCGTCTACCAGGAACAGGTGATGCAGATCGCGCAGGTGCTTTCGGGCTATTCGCTCGGCGAAGCCGACCTTTTGCGCCGCGCCATGGGCAAGAAGATCCGCGCCGAAATGGACAAGCAGCGAGAGCGCTTCGTCTCGGGCGCGGTGGAGCGCGGCGTCGGCAAGCCGCAGGCCGACTTCATCTTCGACCTTCTGGCGAAATTCGCCGACTACGGTTTCAACAAGTCGCATGCGGCAGCCTACGCGGTTGTCTCCTACCAGACGGCCTATCTCAAGGCGCATTATCCGGTCGAGTTCCTGGCGGCGTCGATGACGCTCGACATGAGCAACACCGACAAGCTCGCCGACTTCCGCCAGGACGCGCTGCGGCTCGGCATCGAGGTGGTGGCGCCGTCGGTGATGTCGAGTTTCCGCCCGTTCGAGGTCGGCGAGAACAAGATCTTCTATTCGCTGGCCGCCCTCAAAGGCGTTGGCGACGCCGCGGTCGAGCACATCGTTGCCATGCGCGGCGAAAAGCCGTTCAAGAACCTCGCCGATTTCTGCGAACGGGTCGATCCGAAGGTCGTCGGCAAGCGCGTCTTCGAAAGCCTGATCATGGCCGGCGCGCTGGATTGCTTCGGGCATGACCGCGCCCAGATGATGGCCGGCGTCGAGCGGATGATGGGGCTTGCCGCGCTGGCCCAGCAGAACGCCGTCTCTGGCCAGGCCGACATCTTCGGCGCTTCGCTCGGCAGCCAGTCACAGGCGCTCAACCTTCCGGCGACCGACCCTTGGCTTGCAGCGGACCGCCTGCACCGGGAATTCCAGGTGGTCGGGTTCTACCTGTCGGCGCATCCTCTCGACGAATACAAGGCGGCACTTCAGAAGATGCGAGTGCAGAACTGGGGCGAGTTCTCTGCGGCCGTCAAACGCGGCGCCGCCGCCGGTCGGTTGGCGGGCACGGTCACCACCAAGCAGGAGCGCAAGACGCGCACCGGCAACAAGATGGGTGTCGTGCAGTTTTCCGACACGACGGGCCAGTATGAGGCGGTGCTGTTTTCCGAAGGCCTGGCGCAGTTTCGCGACATGCTGGAGCCCGGCCGCTCCGTGGTGATCACGGTTTCGGCGGAGGACAGGCCCGAGGGCATCAACCTGCGCATCCAGACGGTGCAGTCTCTGGAGGACGAGGCGAGCCGCATCCAGAAGGCGCTTCGCATCTTCGTGCGCGATGCAGCACCGCTCGGCATTCTCGCCAACCAGCTTTCGGTGAAGGGCGAGGGGCAGGTGAGCTTCGTGCTGATCAAGGATGCCGGGCAGGGCGAGGTCGAGATCGAACTGCCCAACCGCTATCGCATCTCGCCGCAGGTGGCATCGGCGATGCGGGCCGTTCCAGGCGTCGTCGAAGTGGAACTTGTATAGCTCAGGACGTTGCGGCCTCGGCTTCCGCTACCTGCGGCGCCTTGCGCTGCAGGTTGAGCAGGTTGCCAGCCAGGATCAAGGCCGCGCCGCCGGCGGTGAAGATGTCGATCTGCTCGTGATAGAGCAGCCAGCCGACCAGTGCCGACAACGGCACGCGAAGGAAATCCATCGGCGAGATGATCGTGGCGTCGGCGTAAGCGAGCGCCCGCGCCAGGCAGAAATGCGATGACATGCCGCTGAAGGCGATCACCACGATCCATGGCCAGAGCGCGAGGGACGGGTTGCGCCAGTCATAGAGCGCTGGAACAAGGCCGACCGCCGACTGGATGAGCAGCATCCAGAAGATGATACGCACGACGCTGTCGGTGCGGGTCAGCGACTTCACCATGACCATCGAGATGCCGAAGCAGACGGCGGCGCCAAGCACGACGAGATGACCGGGATCCATCGAACCGGCGTTGGGACGCACGATGATCACCACGCCGATCAGGCCGAGCGCGATCGCTGTCAGCCTGGCTTTCGACAGCTTTTCGCCGAGGAAGCTGACTGCCAGGATCGCCGTCCAGATCGGCGTGGTGAACTCGATCGAGATCAGCACCGCCAACGGGATCAGCGTCAACGCGTAGAGCCAAGCGGCCTGGCCGCTGTAGTGGATGACGTTGCGGGCGATGTGAGCAAGCGGGCGTTCGGTGCGCATCGCGGCGAAGCCGCCATTCATCATCACCAACGGCATCAATATGAAGAAACCGATCACCGAACGCATTTCCAGGACCTGGAAGACGTTGAGCTCGGCGGTCGTCTCGCGGCCGGCGATCGACATCGCCAGGAACGAGGCGATCGACAGCGCCATCCAGAACGCGGCCTTTGGAATTGAGGGAGCGGGTGCCATTGGCGCTATGTCGCAATCCCGGGCCTTTGCCGCAATCGCTAGCCGTGCCATTTGACTGGGCCAGCGCGGGCGTCAAAAAACCGTCACGGCGGAAGCGGAACCTGTCGGACCGGATGGCCGTTCTGAGTCCATGCTTCTGTTCGTTCCTTCGCGGAATCCACGATCCGCGACCTCGAGAGGGATGTCTTCATGAAATCAGTCGCAGCGTCGCTGCTTGCAGTGTGCCTGTTCGGCGTGACCAGCGCTCATGCCGACGAGGCAAATTTCCTGCATTCATTGCAAGGAAAATTTGCCGGCAAAGGAACTGTCAGACTGAGGACCAACCTCCCGGTGATGAATGTCTCCTGCACCTTCACATCGAACACGACGGCAAATTCGCTGTCGCTGGACGGCACATGCCGCGCCATGCTGATCATGACGCGGCAGATCCGGGCCGACCTGAAGACCGACGGGACGACCTATACCGGCGTCTATATCGGTTCGCGCACCGGGCCGGCAGGGCTTAAGGGGAGTCGCGCCGGCAACGCGATCAACCTCGACATCCATTGGGCCAAGATCGTCAACGGCGACCGCGACGCTGAACTGACCGTGGAAAAGATCGGCGCCGACGACATGCGGCTGACCGTGACCGACATGGACCCGCAAACTCATAAAATAGTGGTGACGAGCCGGATCGATCTCAAGCGTACCTAACACTGATATCCAATAGGTATATCAGGTGACGCGAGGCTGACTCTGGGCCGGTTTATTCTTCCAGGGGTTCGGGAGAGTTGGCGCCGCGGCCCTTGCCGAAGGTGTAGCCGGTCTCCACGGCCTTCTTGCCGAACTTGTCGCGCAACGCGTCGATGGCGCCTTCGGCGAGCGCTCGCTTGCGCGACTGGACGTCGACCAGATCGGGCGGATCGGCCTTCTCGTCGTCGGAAAGATCGCTGACACCGATGCCCAGCAGCCGGAATTTGGTGCCGTCTGTCTCTCGGCGCAAAAGTTCGAGGCCGGTCTGGAAGATGCGGTCGGCCAGCCGGGTTGGGTCGCCAAGCTGGCGGTTTCGGGTGCGGATCTTGAAATCCTGCGTCTTCAATTTCAGCACCACGGTGCGCCCGGCAATGCCTGCCTTCTTCAGCCGCGTCGAAACTTTTTCGGACAGCCCTCGCAGCACCGGCACCAGTTCCGCCAAGGATGCGATGTCGGTGTCGAAGGTGGTTTCGGCCGAAACGCTCTTGGCATCGCCATCCGGGTCCACACGGCGGTCGTCCTCGCCGCGGGAAAGCCGGTGCAGCCGGTCGCCCATCACGCCGTACCGGCGCATCAGTTCGCCGCGCTCCATGCGCTGCAACTGGGCTATCATGCGGATGCCGTCACGCTCCAGTGTCGCCGCCAATGCCTTGCCGACACCCCAGATCAAGGTCACCGGTTGCGCGGCCAGGAAACTTGGCGCTTCGGCCTCGCCGATCACCGAAAAGCCGCGCGGCTTGCGGAAGTCGGACGCGATCTTGGCCAGGAATTTGCAGTAGGACAGGCCGGCCGAGACGGTGATGCCGAGCTCTCTTTCCACCGTCTGCGCGAAGCGTGCCAGGACGAGCGCCGGCGGCATGCCGTGCAGCCGCTCGGTGCCGGCGAGATCGAGGAACGCCTCGTCGATGGATAGCGGCTCGACCTGCGGCGTCAGCGCCTGCATCAGCGCCCGCACCTGGCGGCCGACGGCGACGTATTTTTCCATATTGGGCGGGATGACCACGGCTTCAGGACAGGCTTCGAGCGCCTTGAACATCGGCATGGCCGAGCGTACGCCCTGGATTCGGGCGATATAGCAGGCCGTGGAGACGACGCCGCGCCTGCCGCCGCCGACGATCACCGGCTTGTCCTTCAGCGCCGGATTGTCGCGCTTTTCGATCGCCGCATAGAACGCGTCGCAGTCGATATGGGCGATGCGCAGACGGTAAAGCTCGGGATGGCGGGCAAGGCGTGGACTGCCGCAGCGTTCGCAGCGACGCGTCTCGCTGCGCTGGAGAGCCAGGCAGTCACGGCAAAAACCGTGTTCGGGATTGTTGACAGGAGCGGTCATCGCTGCGAACATAAAGAGAACAAATGCAATGGTACGACAGCGCAGGGCCGGC
>NZ_JANINM010000542.1 GCF_024509055.1 Mesorhizobium sp.
CCTTGTTGCCGTTGATGTAGCGGACCTTGCCGTCCTTGATGTGGACGTCGATGCCACAGCGGCAAGCGCACATGTAGCAGGTGGTCTTGGCGATGCGGTCCGAGACGCTCGGCGAGGTCTCGACGCCGTCGCCTTCGACCGGCGCACGCGTATCGGCCAGCGGCCGCTGCGAGGGTGCGGAATTGGCGCCGCGCGCCGCGCTTGAACTCATGATTCGCGAACGCTCTTGCCGTTCGCCATCTTGGCCTTCGTCTTCGGTCCCGGGCCGCGCATGTAATGGAGTTCGGGGTGGTAGCGTTCGCCGCTGACCTGCCGCTTCAGCCGGCGGGTCCAGTGCGCAAAAAGGGATTTGAAGCGCCCGATCATTTCAAGTCTTGGCCACCCCTAGCCAATTTTTTCCAACTTCCAGCGAAAACTTAGAACAAAGCGATTCATCTGTCTAACAAGCAGCTCTTGTAATTCCCATCGATTTTGCTTCTTAGTTAGCAATGACTCTCGACCAGCTGCGCATATTCGTCGCCGTCGCCGAGCACGGCCACATGACCAAGGCGGCCGAGCTTCTCGGCATTTCGCAATCGGCGGCCTCGGCCGCCATCCGCGCCCTGGAAAGCCAGCACGGCGTGCGACTGTTCAACCGGGTCGGCCGCAACATCGAGCTGGCGCAGACAGGCCACCGTTTCCTCCCCGAGGCCAAGGCCGTCCTGGAGCGCGCGGCGGCTGCCCTCAACGTGCTGGAGCACGTTTCGCAGACGGTCACCGGCAGCCTGTCGATCGCCGCCAGCCAGACCATCGCCAGCTATTGGCTGCCGCGCCGCCTGGCGTCCTTCCACGAGGCCTACCCGGCGGTGCGGCTCAGCGTGACGATCGGCAACACCAGGCAGGTCGAAACCAATGTGCTGGACGGCCGGGCCGACTTCGGGCTGGTCGAGGGGCGCACCGAGTCCGACATCCTGCGGCGCGCCACGGTCGACGAAGACCGGCTCATGCTGGTGGTCGCGCGCTCGCATCCTGAGATACCCAGGACCGCCGCGGGCCTGCTGGACATCAGGGCATTGCGCTGGATCATAAGGGAAGGCGGCTCGGGCACGCGCGAGGCGCTGGAGGACTTTGCCCGCAGCGAGGACGTACCACCCTCGGAGCTTCAGATATTCCTTGTCCTGCCCAGCAATGAGGCCGTGCGCCAGGCGGTGGAGGCCGGCGCCGGCGCCACCATCATTTCCGAGCTGGTCGTCGCGCGCTCGCTGGCCGAGGGTAGCCTGAAATCGGTGTCGGTCGACCTGCCGAAGCGCGATTTCGCGATGATCACCCACCGCGACCGGCAGGCGAGCCTGGCCCAGATGGCTTTGAAGGCGCATCTCACCGGCAAGGGCGACCTGCCGACCGACGGTAAGGGTTAGAGCCTCAGGCGAATTTCCGCCGCGCGTCCAACGCCAGGCCGAGGCCGACCGAACCGAACATGTCGCCTTCGATGACGGTGGCCTGCGGTACCAGCGACAGGATCCGCCGCCTGGCGAGCGGGACGGCGGTCGAACCGCCTGTCAGGAACACGGCGGTGATGGCGGAGGCGTCGACGCCGGCGTCGGCGATCGTCTGCTTCACCGTCTCTGTCACGCGTTCGATATCGGCGGCAATCGTTTCCTCCAGGCCGGCGCGCGTGATCCCGGCGCTGAAATGCGCGCCGGGCAGCGACACCCTGACCTCGGTGGAGGGCTGATCGGTCAGCGCGATCTTGGCCTTTTCGACAAGGCCCGCCAGCGCGTGCCCGTAACGATGCTCGACGACATGGATGAAGCGGCTGACCAGGTCGGCGCGCTCGGCCTCGTAGCGGATCTGCCTAAGGTCCGTCATCGCCTTGGCGGTGTAGACCAGGTTGATGCGCTGCCACGTCGCCAGGTCGATGAAATAGCCCGCGGGCAGGTTGCGCTTATGGTCCTTGGTCGGCGTCAGGTAGCCGAGCTCGGGCATGACATGGGCGATGCTGAGCAGGCGGTCGAAGTCCGTTCCGCCGATGTGGATGCCTCGGTTGGCCAGGATGTCCCCCTTGCGGTCGCTGGCGCCGGCGCGCTCCGGCGAGACGCGCACGACCGAGAAGTCGGACGTGCCGCCGCCCATGTCGACGATCAGCGCAAGTTCCTCACGTGTTACATTCTGTTCGTAGTCCAGCGCCGCCGCGATCGGCTCGAACTGGAAGTCGATTTGCTTGAAGCCCTGCGCTTGTGCCGCCTTTTCGAGCTCGCCCTGCGCTTTGGCGTCGGCTTCCGCATCGTCGTCGACGAACTGCACCGGGCGGCCGAGCACGACGTTCTCGACCGGGCCGCCGGCGTCCTCTTCCAGCCGCGCCTTCAAATGGCCGATGAACAGGCCGATGATGTCGGTGAACCCGATCAGGCGCGCCTTGATGCGCGTCTTCTCGTTGGCCAAAGAGCTGCCGAGCACGCTTTTCAGCGAGCGCATCAGGCGGCCCTCGACACTGTCGGTGTAGTCGCCGATCGCGCGGCGGCCGAAATAGGTATGGCCGTCCTCGAAATTGAAGAACACGGCGCTGGGCAAGGTGGGCTGTTCGCCTTCCAGCGCAACCAGCCGTGCCTTGCCGTTGCGGATCACGCCCACGGTCGAGTTGGACGTGCCGAAGTCGATGCCGCCAAATGCCAGTTGCATCGCAGCCTCCTGTCGTTGCTTCGTGGCAGGATCGCCGGCGACGCTTCGCGCGCCGTCGTCCGGAGGCCGGACCGCTCTGCCGCATTTGAATGTGTGTGTATTCCCTTGGGCTGGGAGGCGGCGGTTTATCGCATGATCGCGGAAAGGGGAACCCCTTTACGGGGAAATGGGTCGTCCCAATTTCCCGTGCCTTCAATCCTTGCGGAAGACGAGCCGCCCCAGCCAGCCAGTCAGCATGGCAAGCGATATGGCGAAAACGCCATAGAGGAAGGAATAGTCGTGCGCGGCGCGGAAGATCGACTGTTCGAAACCGGACTTGCGGATTTCGAGCTGCGCGGAGCTCTCCTTCACGAACATGCCGCTCTTGAACAGGAAGGCGCGCGCCTTGTGCGTGCCGACCGGGACATCCGGCGCCAATCGGACGGTGGCGCGGAACAGGTTCTGCGACAGGAACTGAACGCCGCCGACATTCTCGCTGTATAGGCCCGCCGCCGCCTTGCGTTCGCGCAACGCGGTGGTGAATTCCTCGATGGTCGTGGGACTGTCGGTCTCGTCCGAGGGCTTCATGTAGAGGTTCTGGGCGCCAAGCGAGAGCTGCTTGTACTTGGCCGGCACGGTGATGTCCTGCAGCGGCCGCGTCGTCGCGACCGAATAGGACATAGGCACGTTCTCGAAGGTTTCCGATTGCAGGTTTACCCAGACGCCGAGCACGCGATCCTTGCGCCGGACCACAACCGGTCGGGGCGGCCCTTCCAAAACGACGATGACGTCGTAGCGCCCTTGCCTTGCAACCAGCGGATCGGGGTTCTCCAGCGATCCGAAGATGGTGAGGTCGGCGCCGGAGAAACCGGCCGTGATGGAAACTGCGTCTGTCGACAGGCCGATCTGGATGCCTTCAGCAGGCGGCGTTTGCGCCGTCGCCGGCGACAGGGCAAAGAGCAGGGACAGCGAGGTGATGACTGCGAGCGCTCTCAATCCCGACATCAGTTCAGGCCCGCGGCGGAGAGCGAATAGAGATTGGGCGGCGTTACGAACAGGTCGATGGCAAGGCGGATTGCGACCGCGAGCACCAGCATCGCCAGCAGCGCCCGCAACTGCTCGCCCCGCAGCTTCTGGCCGGCCTTGGCGCCATATTGCGCCCCGGCGACGCCGCCGGCCATCAGCAGGAAGGCGAGGATCACGTCGACCGTCTGGTTGGTCGTGGCATGCACCAGCGTGGTGTAGGCCGAGGTGAAGATGATCTGGAACAGCGAGGTGCCGATGACGACGTTGGTCGGCACCTTGAGCAGGTAGATCAGCGCCGGCACCATGATGAAGCCGCCGCCAACACCCATGATCGAGGACAGGAAGCCGATGCCGGCGCCCAGCCCGAGCACCGGGATGATGCTGACGAACAGCTTCGAGGCGCGGAACCGCATTTTGAGCGGCAAGCGGTGGATCCAGTTGTGTTGGCCGGATTTCTTCAGGACAGGCGCGGCGCCGCTGCGCGTGGCACGCAGCGCATTGACGCTTTCCACCAGCATCAGTCCGCCGACGGTGCCGAGCAAAATGACATAAAGCAGCGAGATGAAGAGATCCAATTGGCCGAGTCGCCGCAGCAGCGCGAACACATAGATGCCGGCGGTCGAGCCAACGATGCCGCCGGCCAGCAGCACGCCGCCCAGCTTGAAGTCGAGCGTGCCGCGCTTCATGTGCGAGAGCGCGCCGGAAAAGGACGAGGCGATAACCTGGTTGGCGCCGGTGGCGACCGCGATCGCCGGGGGGATGTTGTAGAAGATCAGCAGCGGGGTGATGAGGAAGCCGCCGCCCACCCCGAACATGCCCGACAGGAAACCCACCGCCGCGCCCATCGCCAGCAGCACGAAGACATTGACGGAAATTTCCGCGATCGGGAGATAGATGCCCACCCGTCTGTCTCGATCAGTTTGCCCCTCGGCCAATGCAGCCGTTGCGGACAAGTCTCGCACCGAAAAGCCAATTTTTTCTTGCGCCGACGCGGCGGCGGGGTCAACCCCGCCACCGCGCCGAAACAAAAACCATCTCAATCAGTTAACAGGCAATTGTGTGGCAAGGACGTCGCGGAAGCGACGCATCTGCCGTTATTTGCGCGCCAGCAGCGCCTTGACCAATGGTGCGTCGATCTGGCCGGTCGGCTGCATCTTGTTGTCGGTCTGGAAGGCCATGATGGCGTTCTTGGTCTTGTCGCCGATGACGCCGTCGGCGCCGCCGGCATCATAGCCGTTCTTGTTCAGGATCAGCTGGACGTTCTTGACCGCCTTTTTCATGTCGATGCTGGCGGTCGTCTGCGGCGCGCTATCCTGCCAGGATTCCGGAATGTCGGCCGAGTTGGCGGCCGCATTGAGCGGCTTTGCCTTCCACAATTCCGTCGCCGCGCGCGCCCGCTCGAGCTGCTCGGGCCGCAACGCGTTGGCGATCTCGTCGCGCTTTGTGGCGGCGTCCTTGTCGCCGGTCTTGGCGACGAGCGCGAACCATTTGTAGGACTCCTCCAGGTTCTGCTTCATGCCGACGCCCTTGGCCGCCAGGATGCCGAGATTGAACTGGCTGTCCTTGACGCCGAGGTCTGCCGCCTGCTGGAACCAGTGCGCGGCCGATTCATTGTCGGTCACGCCGTCCGCCGCCATCGCGAACAACACCGCCAGATTGTGCATGGCGCTGGCGTTGCCTTGTTCGGCGGCCAGTTGGTAGTAGGTCTTGGCCTTCTTGATGTCGCGCGCGACGCCGTTGCCCTTTTCGTAGAAATTGCCGATGCGGTATTCGGCCGGGGCGAAGCCTGACTCGGCCGATTTCTCGTACCATTTGGCCGCGGCCGCCATGTCTTGCTTGACACCGCGCGCTTCCGCGTAGCGCGAGCCGATCTCGAACAGCGCCTTGGCGTCGCCGCTGGCGGCCGCGTCGCGCAGCGCTGTCGGGCCGATCTCGGCCGGTATGTCGACCTTGGCCGAGGCCGCCGCGGTCTGGCCGCCGGCCGGCGGAACTGTACCCGTGGTGTCGGTCGCGGCGCTGGTCGCGGAAGTGCCGGCCGCCTGAGCATTCGGCGTCGGCTGCGCATCTGCGTCAGTCGCAGGCGCGTTCGCGGCCGGGGCGACGGGCTCCGAGGTCATCGCCGAAGCCATTGGCGCCGGCTCGGCCGGTGCGGCAAGCGCCATCGGCTGAGGTGCCGGCTCCGACGGAGCGGCAACGGGGGTGGGTGGCGCGGCCATTGCCTGAGCCGGCGCGCTGTCCTTCGTCTGCTCCGCCTGCCTGACGGCGTGGGCCGGCGCGCTCTCCGGCTGAGCGGCTTGCACATCGGCTTTCGGCGCGCTGGTGGCATCGAGCGAAGCGGTCTCCACCGCAGGTTTGGAGACAACCGGGGCGACATCATTGCTGGCGACCGGCGCGGGATCGGAGAAGAAGGCCTTGCCGAGCTGCAGGCCGGCCAGTGCCATCATGATCGCGGCGGCGGCCATCAGGATCGGCTTGCGCCGCGCCTTGAGCAGGTCGCCGATCCTCAGCGCCTTCACCGGACCGGTCATCGTCGACTGCCGCTTCAGCGCGTCGGCCTCCGCGGCCGCGGCCTGCGCCGCGCGGCGGGCAGCGGCGATGAAATCGGACTTGGCGGCGTCTGTCTCGTTGCGCTTGACCGGCGGGCCGCGCTCGTCGCGCACGCGCTTCATGATGGCGTTGAGATCAGGCGCTCCCGAGCCCGGTTCCAGCGGCCGGTTGGCGGCCTTCGGATCCAGCGGCTCGTCGATGTCGACGGTCGGTACGTCGCCGACCGGCGCCGAGCCGGCGAGCGCTGGTGCATCGGTGCCCTTCTTGCCCTTGAAGGCGCGTGCCAGGCCGCCGAACATCGACTTCCTGGGCTTGTCGCCCTTCTCGGCAATGGCGTCTGATCCCAGCGCCGCGATGGCGGCGGCCGCGGCAGCCTCGGCGGGTGTGCGTCCGCCCGCGTCGCCGCGTGCGGCCGGTTCGACGCGCTCGACCTGTTCGCCGCGCGCAACCGGCTCGTTGCGCAGGATTGCGGCGGCGCGGCTGTCGAGATCGGCGATGTCGCCGGTCAGCGGCATCGGCTGGTCGATATCCATCGACGGCGCGTCCTGCACCGCGATCTTGCCGCGCGCGGCGCGCCTGTCGGCAGGCGGCGGGTCGATCAGCTCGCTGACGGCTTCGCTGGTTTCCAGCGAGCCCAGACGGTCGACGATCTTGAGCAGCGTGTCGTGGATCGCCTCGAAGGTCCGCGAGTTGCGTTCGTCCGAACGGCGGGTGAGCGATTCGAGCGTCTTCAGGTCCTGCGCGAGGCCGGCGACGGCGACAGCGTTCGTGGCGGCGGTGCTGGAGGTCGACTCGGCCAACGACCTGACCGCGCTCTCCGCCGCTTCGCGTGCGACGCCGAGGATGGAATCGCGCGTTCCAGCCAGCGATTTCTCGATCTCGTCGAGGCGCGGGCTGATGTCCTCGAATTCGGGCAGCGGCGTGCTCGGCTTGGAAAGATGCGCCGACAGACCCGCGACCTGGGCTTCCAGGCTGCGGATCAGGTCCGGATCGATGCCGGCCACTTGCGCGGCGGACGACTCAAGCCGGCTGGAGATATCCTCGAGCCGGCTTTCCAGACCGCGGATGGCCATTTCATTGGCAGGATCGGGCGTGCGCGTCTCGATACGCTTGGCAAGGGCCGTGAAGCGGGCGTCGATCGCTTCCATGATACCGGCGCTGGCGTCCTGCTGCATGCGCTGGTCGAGCCTGTCGGCGACATCGTCCAGCCGCCGCTCGAGATCGCGGAACAACATGTTGCCTTGTTCGATCGCGTCGCCCTGGCGGCGCTCCAGAAGCGTGGACAGCGCGTCGAAGCGCTGCTCGAGGCCCTGGAAGATGTGATCCGTGTCGGGCATCGCCGGCGCCCGGTCGATCTTGTCGGTGATCAAGGCGATCTGCTGGCCGAGCCGCTCCATGGCCCGTTCAGGCAGGTCGGCGCGACCGGCGAGCTCATCCACGCGGCTGGACAGGAGGTTGAGGCGGTCGATGACCTCGGCGCCGGGCCGCGATTGCGCGACCTCCTCGATCTGCACCGCCAGCGAAGCGATCCGTTTCTCTATCCGCCCGAAGGTTTCCGGGTCGAGCGCATTGGCCTGCGCCGCCACCGTGGAAGCGACGATCGCGCGCGAGATTTCGTCGAGCCGCTCGTCGATCATGGCAAGCGTCTCGCTGCCGCGCGTCGTCTGCTGGCTGGCGAAACGGTCGACGGCGCCCGCAAGCGTGCGCACCTTCTCCTCCAGCGAATGCATCGACAGCGATTCCGGCAGGCTGTTGACGGCGTTGCCGATCTGCTCGAGCCGGTCGGTCAGCGCCGCTAGGCCGGGGTTTTCGGCGCGCTGGCGTTGGTCGGCGTCGACGCGATCCTCGAAGGCGCTCCAGCGGCGGTCGAAATCGTCCCAGCGCCGGTCGACCCGCTGTACGCTCTCCTCGCGCGCCAGCGTATCGAGCGCGCCTTTGACCTGCTCCAACTCCAGCCGCATCAGGTTGACGCTGCGGTCGTCGCTCTTTTCGGCAAGCGTCTGGATGGCGCCGGACAGCCGTTCGAATTCGAGGCCGAGTTCGGCGCTCCCCTTGTCCGCGGCGCCGTGCTGGTGGCTCGCCTGCATGGCGCGGTCGATGTCCTGGCGCAGCGCATCGAATTCGCGCTGCAGGCCGGCGGTCATCTGGTGGCGCAGTTCCTCGCGCAGGCCGCGCAACTCGACGGCGATCTTGCCGACCGTCGCGACGCCGTCCTCCTGGCCGCGCACCCGGTCGATGTCGCGGGCGATCGCCTGATAGTTCTGGCTGAAGCTAGGCGCGGCCGGCGCCGGGCTCTGCGGAACGCGGTTCTGTGCGCCCTGGTTCTGTGGGCCTCGCGCGGGGTGGGGGTCCTCATACCAGCGCGGCTGGCCGAACGGCTGTGCGGCGGCATAGCGCGGCTCGGCGGCTGGCCGCCTCGGATCGGGGCGCTCGGACATGTCGCTGCGGGTGCGCTCCAGCCGCTGCTCCAGCGTTTCGAGCGAACGGTTGAGATCTTCCAGCGAGGCGTGCGGCCGACGCTGCCTGCCGGCATTGAGTGTATCGAGATAGGACCGCTTGCTGTTCATCGATGCGCCCGTGTTCAGTTTGGCCGGCAGTCGCCGGGTCCCCCAAGGTCTGCCGGGAACGAAGGCGGCCGCGCGGTGCTGCGGCGGAAGACGGGCTTCCCGGGTTCTTACCCACGCTTCGAAAGACCGTGAAAAATTCGCTACAGGATAAACACGGGTAACCGACATGCGCACATTTCG
>NZ_JANINM010000543.1 GCF_024509055.1 Mesorhizobium sp.
CAGATCACCTGGTTCAACCTGCCGGTGGTGATCGGCGGCTTCGACAAGACCTTCCTGTCTCTGCCGAGGCTGTTGCACATCCTCGCGGTCAGCTATCTGATCGTCGCCCTGCCGGCGCTGTCGAATGTCTTCCGCGCCAGCCCGGAAAATCCGCTGGCAATCCTCGGCAAGCGCTCGCTGCCAGTGTTCATAGCCGGCACCCTGATCGCGATGGCGGCCCAGGTGCTGAGGCTTATCAATCCGGGCGGCTTTGTCTACGACGCGTTGCTGATCTCGGCCGGCATCTCCATGCAGTTCGCGCTTGCGCTTTACCTGGAGTGGCTAGCGGGGCTCAGCCCGTCGCGCGCGAAGCCGGTACGCGAGGGGTCCGCGCCTGCATCCTTTGGTGCGCCGGCGAGGGTAGGCGGATACTGAGCGAAGGTCCGGCCCTCCCGGCATCCGGGGCGGTTCGGCGAAAAGCTGACGCTCCGGACCCGCGATCCCGGGCCGAACCCGTTTCGGACTTTTCCTGGAATTTGCCCGAGGCTCAACCCTTCGTGGCAGGACCCGTCGAGGCCCTGACCACCAGTTCGACGCCCATCGTCTCGCGCCGCACGGTGCCGTCGAAGTCCAGGATCATTCGGGCCGCCCGGCGTCCGATCTCGGTGATCGGCTGGGCGATCGTAGTCAGCGGCGGATCGCAGAGCGCGCCGTCGGGCACGCCGTCGAAGCCGACGATGGAGACGTCCCGAGGCACGTTCAGCCCCTGCGCCTTCAGCCATTCGATGGCGATCAGGGCCATCCTGTCCGACATCGCGAGAATCGCGGTCGGGCGCTCGGGGCCGGCGAAAATCGCTTCGAGCCCGGCCCTGGTGCTCTTTTCCTCGTTTTCAGTCTCGTAGACCGGGATCTTCCCGGTATCGATGCCGAAGCGGGAGAGCTCCTCGAAATAGCCGGCAAGGCGGTCGCGCGTTCCCGTATAGACCGCCGAGCGGATCACCTCCGGCGTGGCGAGGCCTGTGCGGTTGTCGGCGAAGCCCAGCGACAGCACGCCGAACCGGCGGTGGCCAAGCTCGGCGAGATGGCGGGCCGCAAGCCGCGCTCCGGCGACATTGTCGACGCCGATCGCCGAGACGGTCTCGTCTTCGAAGCCGAGTTCGAGCGCCACGAAAGGCAGCTTGCGCTCGCGCGTCAATTCGACGAGACGCGAGCCACCCTCGATGCAGAACAGCACGAAACCGTCGACGAGCGCGCTCTGGATGTTCCAGGCAAGCTTTTCCTGGTTGGCGGCCGACACCAGCGCAATTCCCGCGCCGGTGGCGTCGCAGGCCTCGGAAATGCCGGCCATCATGACGCGCGCGAAGGGGTCGTCGAAGAAATAGGAGAGGGGCTCGGTTGTGCCGACGCCGATGGCATTGACCTTGCCGGCGCGCAGCAGGCGGCCCTTGGGATCGGGACCGGCATAGCCCATGGCCTCCGCCACCGCCTTGACCCGCTCGCGCACCTCGGCGCGCACGATCTCAGGCCGGCTGAAGACGTTGGATGCCGTGCCGTGCGACACGCCGGCCGCCTTGGCGATATCCGCCAGCCGGATTGGGCGTGCCTGGCTTTCGATCAGTGATGCCATATGGTTCCTCCGAATCCGGCCATGACGAACATGACCGGGGAATGGTTGCCGGTCATCTAACATTTTTGTTGGATCGATTCAAATTCTCACTTGACTGCTCGCTGTCAATGCATATGTTTTGAATCGATCCAATTCATGGCGCGGCATTGCTGCGGCGGTTACAAGAAGGAGGGTGCCGTGCATCCGGTCAGCTACTTGTTCGAAGATGTCTACCGCAACTATTGGGGTATCACGCGGGCCGACCCGCCTGAGCGGCCGCGGACAGGCGTGCCAACGACGAGAGCCAGCAAAAACAGATATTTGGTGGCGTTGGCTCGATCCGTTTCGAGGCGTCGTGGCTAAGCTAGCCGCGGGTGCGCCACAGCGCTGACACCGCGATCGCCAGCCAGCCGCCGATCAGCAGGGTGCCGCCGATCGGCGCCGACATCGGGAACAACCGTGAGCCGAGGAAGTCTCGCGCCAGGAGATCGCCGCAAAACAGCAGCAGCCCGGCCAGCAGCACCACGCTTGCGATCCTGAGGCAGCGGTTGCCGGCAGCAAGCCCGATGGCGAGGAAGACCGGCGCGTGCATCAGCAGGAAATTGGCGGCTGTCCCGGTGAAGGCGCCGCCGCGATGCGCGGCCGCCGCGGACAACGCTACGCCCGCCGCGCCGACGATACCGCCGGCCAGCACAAGGATATGGCTGCCGCCGTTTGGTTGTTGCCCGGCAATGCTCATCTCGGATGCTCCGTGCCCTGGTCTGGCGAACCCGATCAGGATTCGCCAGCTTCAAGCAGCATATGCCGCGCCCGTCTCGACTGGACAATCCAGTTATATGCCGCACCCAGCGCCATCAGCACCGACGTGCCGAGAAACACAGCCCGCATGCCGAAGTGGCCGCCGACGAAGCCGCCGGAGAGCGGCCCCGCGACCTGGCCGACATATTGCGCCGAGATCGCCAGGCCCAGCACATTGCCTCCGATTCCGTCGGGGATGTTGTGACGGATGACGCTGGTGATGCAGGGCAGCAGGCCACCCAGCGCCAGTCCCATAAGGAAGCGCAGCCCGATGAGTTGCCAGCTGTTTGTTACAAAAGCCTGAGGGATGAGCAGCAGCGCCGAGACGGCAAGCGCTCCCACGACCACGTTCCAGTGGCCGACGCGGTCGGCGAGTTTTCCCAACCATGACGAGGACAGTATGGTGCCGAGCGCCGCCGCCGACATCACGACGCCGGCGACCATCGTCACCTTGCGTGGATCTTCGACGAGCTGCTGCACATAGACGGTGATGATCGGCTCGATCGACATGGTGGCGAAGGCCAGCAACATCCCGGTTGTCAGCATTGCCACGACAGGGCGTTTGTCGGGAATCTGAGACCAGCCGCTCTTCGGCTTCGCCTTCGAGACGGGCTTGGTCGCTGCCGGATTTTCCTTGATCAGCAACGTTGTTGCCAGAAACGCGAGGAAGATGACGCCGCCGGACAGGAGGAAGGTCGCGCGGATGCCGATCACCGGCGGCAGCAGGCCACCGAGCAATGGACCGACCAGTGAACCCGCGGTGATGCCGGCGGCCAGAACGCCCAGCGCCCAGCCCGAGCGCTCCTTCGGCGTCTGCATGGCGACCAGAATGGTTGAACCAGAGGAGTAGCCGCCGGCAAAGCCGATGAGCAGCCGGAGCAGAACGAGCTGCCACACACTCTGCACCATGCCGGTCAGCGACATGCAGAACGCCATGCCGAACGAAGCGCGCACCAGCATGAGCTTGCGGCCGTAGCGGTCGCCGAGCCTTCCCCAAAGCGGCGCAACCAGCGCCGCGGCGAAGAAGCACGCGCCATAGGCGATGCCGGACCACTGCACGATCGCCGCATGGCCCTCGGCGCCAAGCTGCTCGACATAGAGCGGCAGGAAGGGCAGCAGCAGCGTCATGGCGACGAGCGTGCTGAACGAACCCGCGAAGCAGACAGCGAGATTGCGGCGCCAGTGGATGTTGTAGCCGCTCTGTTCCGCCTTCATTTCAGCCATGTCGTGCCTGCTTGGATTTCCGGGATTGTTGTGGATACCATTTTGGTATACCAAGGCGGTATCCGTCATGAACCTCCATCAGGCCGCTGTCAATCGGTGCGAAAGAACGGAACGACGATGTCGCAGATGCAGAATGTTGAAAGACAGCTTCGCGAGATGATCCTGGGTCTTGAGATCGGCCCGGGTGAGCGGCTGACCGAGCGCTGGATCGAAAGCCGTTTTGGCGCCTCGCGCACGCCGGTCCGGGCGGCGCTGCTGCGCCTCGAGACGGAAGGACTGATCGGCCGCGATGGGCGCGGCTGGACAGTGGCGCCGATCAATCTCACCGAACTGGCGCAGATCGCCGTCTACCGCGAGGCGGTCGAGGTCGCGGCTGTCCGGCTGACCGCGGCGCAAGAGGACCGCGGCGGGGTCGATGTGATCGAGGCCATGCTCGATTCCTGCGATGCCGCCACGCCGCGCGAGGAATGGCATCGCGTCGGCATGGATTTCCATATCGAGCTCGCAAGGCTCTCGGGCAATGAATTCCTGCTTCGGGCGGTGCGCGACGCGATGACCAGGCTGTCGCGCGCCCGTTGGCTGGAGGTGCGCGACGAGGCAGCACTAGGCCGCGCCTGGGCCGAGCATCACGCTATCCTGGCAGCCGTGAGGGCCGGCGACGCCGACGAAGCGGCGCGGCAGCTGACTGCCCACATCGCCGGCAGCCGCGACCGGCTGGTCACCTCGCTTCACGACGACCGGCGCAGCCTGCGCGCCAGGGGCTTTGCGGTCGTGGCGGCCTGAGGGCAGGGACGTCAACGATCGTTGATGCAGCCGGGCTTGCAAGATCGCCCGCACAATGCTGTAGCGGCGCGTGACTGACCCTTGCTTTCGAGACGACTGACCGATGGCCTCACTTCTGCGTACCGCGGCGCGGTTGTTCTACTTCGCGCGCAACATCACACGCGACACGGCGCCTCAAGCCTTCTTTCGCGCCAGGCTGGCCGGGAATCTCAAACAGGCAAGGCTGTCCGGCGATATCGTCCGCCGGCGGGTGAACTACTACAACACGCTGGAGCACAGTTTTTCGCCGAGCCCGAAGGCCGTCCGCGCCGGCAAGCTGCCGAGTTTCGGCAGCATGTATTATTATGACCTGAAAGAGTTCACGCGTTACTTCGACCGCGATCTGCTTGTCGATATCGAGTTCGGCGACGTCATCAAGGTGCCGAAAGTGCCTTCGGTCGTGAAGGACAGGCCGCTGCTGCCGGACAATGGCAACGCCGTGATCATGAATCTCGACAAGTTCCGGCACTTCAATATGCCGGCCGACAGCCTGGCCTTTGCCGACAAGCGTCCCGAGGTTGTCTGGCGCGGCAACTTCAACAATCCGATCCGCAAGCGCTTCGCCGACGCAGTCCGCAACCTGCCGTTCTGCGATGCCGGCTCTCCCAAGCCGGATGCGCCCGAGGGATATCGTAAGCCGTACCTTACCATTCCGCAGCAGCGGCAATTCCGCTACATCGTCTCGCTCGAAGGCAACGATGTCGCGACCAATCTCAAATGGATCATGTGCTCGAACTCGCTCTGCCTGATGCCGACGCCCACCTACGAGACATGGTTCGCGGAAGCCGAGGTCGAGGCCAATGTCCACTATGTGCCGCTGGCGCCGGATTTTTCCGACCTCGCCGACAAGGTCGCCTATTTTGAAAAGCACCCGGAAGAGGCCAGACGCATCATCGCTGCCGCCAATGCCTATTGCCGCCAGTTCCGGAATCCGAAGGAAGAACGGCTGGTTTCGCTGCTCGTGCTCTACAAGTATTTCGTCCTCAGCGGGCAGATTGAACCCGACCCCGAGGTCTGGCGCTACATCACCGGCTGATCTCCGGGCGCCTTCGCGGCGCGCCGGAAGAGCCTTTCTCGCTGTCAGATCACGCTTCGGTCAAGCACCAGATCGGCCGGGCTGAAGCGGTCCTTGGCGGTGAATTGCTGGTGCCAATAGGGATAGAGCACGGGCGGCCGGCTGACGGCGTCGAGGCGCATGCGTTCGTCGAGCGAAAGCGTCAGGCTGGCGGCGGCGAGGTTGTCGTCGAGCTGCTTTTCGTTGCGGGCGCCGATCACCAGCGAGCTGACCGCGGGACGCCCAAGCAGCCATGCGAGCGCGACCTGTGCTGCCGAAACGCCGCGCGCCTTGCCGATCTCGACCAGCACGTCGACGATCCGCCACAGCCGGTCCTCGTCGCGGATTGGCGGCTCGGACCAGCCGCCAACCTGGCGGGCGGTGGGGCTGTCGCGACGGTATTTGCCCGACAGCAGCCCGCCGGCCAGCGGGCTCCACACCAGCACGCCCAGCCCCTGGTCGACAGAGATCGGCAGCAGTTCGTATTCGGCCTCGCGCGCTTCCAGCGTGTAGTGGATCTGTTGCGTGACGAAGCGCGGCTGATGGCGGCTGTCGCTGACGGCAAGTGCCTTCATCGCCTGCCAGCCCGAATAGTTGGAGCAGCCGACATAGCGGACCTTGCCCTGGGTCACCAGCGTGTCGAGGGCGGCGATGGTCTCCTCGAGCGGGGTGACGCCGTCCCATTCATGCACGAAGTAGATGTCGATGACGTCCGTCCTCAGCCGCTTCAGGCTCTTCTCGCATTCGCGGATCAGGTGGTGGCGCGACAGGCCGTCGTCGTTCGGCCCCTTGCCGATGCGCATGCGCGCCTTGGAGGCGATCAGAACGTCGTTCTTGCGCTGGCCGCCGAGCGCCTCGCCGACGATCTCTTCCGAGAGGCCGTTCGAATAGACATTCGCCGTGTCGATGAGATTGACGCCGGCGTCGATGCAGGTGTCGATGATGCGCCGGGCTTCGGTGAGGTCGGAATTGCCGACCGCGGCGAACGGGCCGGAGCCGCCGAAGGTCATGGTGCCAAGTGTCAGCGTCGAAACCTTCAGGCCGGAACGGCCAAGGGTGCGGTATTCCATGTCTATTCCTCACGATTGTATTTGAAGGGCGCGCCGCGTCGGGCGCCGGAAGAGGCGAGGGCATTTGTAGGACAATTCGAGTGGCTTGTCGCCCCGCCATCGATACGGGCCGATCACATGTCGACCGGACCGGAGCGCTGCCCAAGCAGGCCCTTGCAATAAAACCGTCACTGCGCCTCTGTATCTCAGTCGGCTCAGGGAGTTGCGTTTCTGGCGCTGCCGGAAAGCACCCGAGGCCATTGTGGCAGAGGCAGGCGGAGCAACGCGATGAACGAAGTCAAACCGAATTCCGGGGCCAAGGACTGGCTGGAGGCTGAGCTCGAGGACACGCTCGACGAGGATTACGAGCTGGAGATTTCCGAGCCGGCGCTCTCGCTTGAGATATCCAAGATCTACAAGAAGTCGCATCCGCCTTCGATCGAGCGCATGACCTATTTCCGCGAGCTGCTCAGGCTGCAATCGGAACTGATCAAGCTGCAGTCCTGGGTCGCCTACCACAAGAAGAAGCTGGTGGTGATTTTCGAAGGCCGCGACTCCGCCGGCAAGGGTGGCGTCATCAAGCGCATCACCCAGCGCCTCAACCCGCGCATCGCCCGCGTCGTGGCACTGCCGGCGCCGACAGAGCGCGAGAAGTCGCAATGGTATTTCCAGCGCTACGTCCCGCATCTGCCAGCGGGCGGCGAGATCGTGCTGTTCGACCGCTCCTGGTACAACCGCTCTGGCGTCGAGCGCGTGATGGGTTTCGCCTCGCCCGATCAGGTGGAGGAATTCTTCCATGACGTGCCGGAATTCGAGCGCATGCTGGTGCGCTCCGGCATCACGCTGGTGAAATACTGGTTCTCCATCACCGACGAGGAACAGCAGATGCGCTTCCTGATGCGCATCCACGATCCGATGAAGCAGTGGAAGCTGTCGCCGATGGACCTGCAGTCGCGCGTCCGCTGGGAGCAGTACACCAAGGCCAAGGAAGAAACCTTCGCCCGCACCAACATCAAGGAAGCGCCCTGGTTCATCGTCGAGGGCAACGACAAGAAGCGCGCGCGGCTGAACTGCATGGACCACCTCCTGCATCAGCTGCCGTATGAGGATGTCCCGCACGAGGAAATCACGCTGCCGGAACGCGTCTTCAACCCGCAATACGAACGCCAGGTCCTGCCGCGCGAGCTTTACGTGCCGGAGAAATATTGAGCGCCTCTCCTTCTCCCCTTGGGGGAGAAGGGAAAGCTTGGCTACACCCGCCCGATCATCACATGCATGGCGTTCGGCGTCGCGATCTGCTCGGTGCAGCGATAGCCGAGCTTCAACATGTCGAGGCCGGTGAAGAGATTCTCGCCCTTGCCGAGCAGCACTGGTGAGATCGCCAGATGCATTTCGTCGATCAGGCTTTCCTGCAGGTATTGGCGGATGGTGGAAACGCCGCCGCCGATCCGCACGTCCTTGTCGCCGGCCACGGCCCGTGCCTGCTCAAGCGCCGAATGGATGCCGTCGGTGACGAAGTGGAAGGTGGTGCCGCCTTCCATGGTGATCGGCGCGCGTTTGTGGTGGGTCAGCACGTAGGTCGGTACATGATAGGGCGGGTTAGGCCCCCACCAGCCTTTCCAGTTGTCATCCGGCCAGTCGCCGCGGATCGGTCCGAACATATTGCGGCCGAGGATCCAAGCGCCAACATTCTCGAAGCTGCGGATGGCGAGATCGTCATCGACGCCGGTGGCGCCGCCCTCTTTGCCGAGCACCATCTTGTGGAACGTGCGCGTCGTGGTCAGCCACTTGTGCAAATTTTCGCCGCCGACACCGAGCGGGTGCTGGAGGTCCTGATCGGGGCCGGCGCCGAAGCCGTCGAGTGACAGGGTGAAACCATTGACGCGCAGCTTGGGCATGATCGTCTCCGCAACCAATTGTTTTTTGCAAGCGGTTATCGCGTAACTTAACCGATTGCAGATTGCAAACGGTTCTTCCGCGGGGCGGGCTGATCCGATCAGAATGCTGTCAGCTCATGACACCTGCGAGGCAGGACGGTGCTCGTTGTTTGAGCGACAGGAGGAACCGGACGGCTGGCGCCCGCCCGGAAGGATCAGCCCCTCAGCATCTCCGCAACGGTCGGCGCGAAATAGGTCAGCACGCCGTCGCAGCCGGCGCGCTTGAAGGCGAGCAGCGATTCCAGCATCGCCTTCTCGCCGTCGATCCAGCCATTGGCGGCAGCTGCCTTGATCATCGAGTACTCGCCCGACACCTGGTAGGCGAAGGTCGGCATCTGGAACTCGTCCTTCAGCCGGCGGATGATGTCGAGATAGGGCAGCCCGGGCTTCACCATCAGCATGTCGGCGCCTTCGGCCAGATCCTGCTCGGCCTCGCGCACCGCCTCGTCCGAATTGGCGTGGTCGATATAGTAGG
>NZ_JANINM010000544.1 GCF_024509055.1 Mesorhizobium sp.
GGATCTCGACGATGGTGCCGCCATGGGCCGCCATCTCGACATCGACCTGCTCCTTGCTGAGCGGCGCGACCTCGGCAGCTTTCCTGCCATCCTTCTCGACGATCTTGACGATGCCGGGGAACATCAGATGCGGATTGGTGTATTCGTGATTGACGACCAGCAGGCCATGCTCGGCCGAGCCGTCGATCGCGATATAGCCGACATAGTCGTTGTTGTAGCCGAACTGCCTGGCCTGCGCCTCTGCTGACTGCTTCACCGGGTCGAATTCCGGCGAATCAGCAAACAGCGGGTCGCCCCAGCGCAACAGCACGTCGGCGTCGTAGCCAGCGGCGACATGATGCTTGTCGTCGATCCCGGCCTCGACCTCGTCGAACGTGAAGGCCGAGCCCTCGGCCGCGCGCGCCTCGTCGGCGGCGACAAGCGCCAGCGGGCTGACGGTGGCGGCAATGGCCGAAACGGCCAGCGAGCCCATCAGGAAACCGCGACGCGAGAAGCGCGCGGCAATGATTTCACCCATCGTGCGGTTGTCGGTTGGATTGACGGCGGGGCCGTCATTTGCCTCGAGCAGGCTGGTGCGAAAGCGGATTTCAGGGGTCACGGTCATATCTGTCCTCTGGCTTCTTGAGGTGGCTGGGGACGGGGGTGCTCTTCGACCCGTAAAGACGGACGATCACATTTTCGTGACATCGGCGTGATCGAGGCGCGCTCGTTTGCCGGCTGCCTGCCATTCCGGCCGAGCCCATGCGCGCTATGATTGTCCATGACCGTCAGTCACAACCCGGTCGCAGGCGCTTGCCGTCGGCTCCGCCCATCGCGATTCCCAGGTGCATTTTTCGACATTTCGCTTCGATCCCGTGGCAGCGGGCGCCGATCCGCGAGGCTCAGCTTGACGCCTCGACGCGCTTCGGAAACAAGGACGCGGCAGGCGCGGCGACGGCCGCTTCGGGAGGGACGCGAAAGTGAGTTTCTGGGGACTGGCGCAGCTCGGCGTCTCGACGGTGATCTTCCTTCTGGCGGCGATGGCGGCCAAGCAATGGGGGATGGCGCCCAGCTTCGCCAAGATCGTGCTCACGCTTTTGCTCTATTCGGCGGGCAATCTGATCATGCTCCGGCTGATCCGCGAGTTCGGCATGTCGGTGTCGTTCAGCCTGTCGGCGGTGATCCAGCTGGTCTCGGTCAACGTCGTGGCGCTGGCCTTCTTCGGCGAGCGGCTCAACGCGGTGCAGGCGGCTGGCGTCGTGCTGGCGATCGCCGCGGTCGCCCTGATCACGCTCGGGCCCTATATGCAGGGCTCTAGCTGATACGCCCCTGATGAAATCTCCCGTCGACTCTTCGCTCAACAGACTGGAATTTCCCGTGCTCCTGGCCGGGCTGGTGATCGCCGCCGCGCTCTGGGGATTCGTCGAGTTGATGGAGGTCGCGCGGGCGACGACGCCGCACGCCTTCGACGCCGAGATCCTGCTCGCCTTCCGCCATCCCGGGCAACCGGACAACCCGATCGGTCCATACTGGCTGCCGGGCGCCATGCGCGACATCACCAGCCTCGGCAGCGCCAGCGTGCTCATCCTGATCACGACGGCGACGATCGTCTACCTGCTGGTGATCCGCAGGCCGGCAACGGCGCTGCTGATGTTCGTGGCCGTTGCCGGCGGACAGGTGCTCTCCACCCTGCTCAAGCACGAAGTCGACCGGCCCCGGCCCGAGCTGGTCTCACACCTCGTCACCGAAACCTCGCTCTCCTTTCCGAGCGGTCACGCCATGCTGTCGGCGGTGACTTATCTCACGCTGGGTTCGTTGGCGGCGCGCTTCCTGCCGGATCGCACTTCCAGGTTCTTCGTGCTCGGCCTCGCTGTGTTCACCACGCTGCTGGTCGGCACCAGCCGCGTCTATCTAGGCGTGCATTGGCCATCCGATGTGCTTGCTGGCTGGTGCGCCGGCTTCGCCTGGGCCATGCTGTGCTGGCTGGTGGCGCGTTTGCTGCAGCGGCGGAAGGTGGTGGGCGACAGCGAATGATCCATGTTTTATCCATTGTTGATGATGCTTGAAACATCATGATCTTTGTATTATCCATTGATGTTGCAGACTCAGACAAGGGTTCTGGCCGATGATCACAGCAGCGCAGATGCGCGCCGCGCGAGCGTTGGCCGGTATCGATCAGAAAACGCTCGCCGAGCGCGCCGGAGTTTCGCTTCCGACCATCCAGCGCATGGAAGCGAGCGAAGGTGTCGTCAGGGGCGTGGTCGACACGCTGATGAAGGTCATCCAGGCGCTCGACGAGGCCGGGGTGGAACTGATTGGCGAGAGCCAGGCCAGCGAGCGCGGCGGCAGGGGCGTGCGCCTCAAAGCCACGGCAGTGCAGAACCCGCAAGGCTGAGCCGCAACCGCATCGGCCGAAAATCGGCTCCGATTTCCGGAAAGCACGATGCGGCGTCGCAAGTTACTGCGACGGCGACCGCCGACATCAAGCCGACGATCCCCGCCGCCTCGGAAGGCAGTCCATGGATCAGGTCCGGCGGGCAAACCAACATCTGGCGCGGCCGACATTCGCCGAGCTGTTCACGCCCAAGCTCGTAACCGTGCTGCGCGAGGGCTACACGCTTGCCCATTTCCGCGCCGATGTCATCGCCGGGCTTACGGTCGCCATTGTCGCGCTGCCCTTGTCTATGGCGATCGCCATCGGGTCCGGTGTAACGCCGGAACGCGGCCTCTACACCTCGATCGTCGGCGGCTTCATCATCTCGGCGCTCGGCGGCAGCCGGTTCCAGATCGGCGGCCCGGCCGGCGCCTTCATCGTGCTGGTGGCGGCCACGGCGGCGCGCGTCGGCGTCGACGGCCTGCTGCTGGCGACCATGATGGCCGGCGCCTTCCTGCTCGCCATCGGCTATCTGAGGCTCGGCACCTACATCAAGTTCATCCCCTACCCGGTTACGGTGGGCTTCACCGCCGGCATTGCCGTCATCATCTTCTCCGGCCAGATCGTCGAATTGCTCGGGCTGAAGCTTGCAGGCAAGGAGCCTGGGCCTCTGGTTCCCAAGCTGGTCGCCATCGGCGAGGCGGCGGGCACGATCAATCCGTCGGCTGCGTTCGTCGCGGCGCTCACCATCCTCACCATCGTGCTTGTGCGGCGCTGGCGGCCGAAATGGCCGGCGATGCTGATCGGCATTGGCGTGGCGTCGGTGGTGGTGGCGGCCTTCGCGCTGCCGGCGGAGACGATCGGTACGCGCTATGGCGGTATCCCGCGCAGCCTGCAATGGCCGGCATTGCCGCCGGTCAGCATCGACAGGATGATCGACGTGCTGCCGGACGCGATCGCCTTTGCCCTGCTCGGCGCCATCGAATCGCTGCTGTCGGCTGTCGTCGCCGACGGCATGAGCGGGCGGCGGCATCGCTCCAACTGCGAGCTGGTGGCGCAAGGCTTCGCCAACATCGCCTCGGCCCTGTTCGGCGGCATCTGCGCCACCGGCACGATCGCCCGCACCGCGACCAATGTGCGGGCCGGCGCGCATGGTCCCGTCTCGGGCATGCTGCATTCCCTGATCCTGCTGGCGCTGATGCTGGTGGCCGCGCCCTTGGCCAGTTACATCCCCCTCTCGGCGCTTGCCGGCGTGCTCGCCGTGGTATGCTGGAACATGTTCGAGAAGCAGGCCTTCGCCACGCTGCTCAGGGCCTCGCGCGGCGATGCGCTGGTGTTGATGGCGACGTTCCTGATCGTCGTCTTCCGCGACCTCACCGAAGGCATCGTCGTCGGCTTCGTGCTCGGCTCGATCCTCTTCATCGACCGCATGGCCAAGTCGATCGCCGTCGAGGCCGACCAACCGCTGGTGCAGGAGGATGTCGCCGACCGCGCCTCCGCCTATGATTCCAGCGAGGCGACCGATACGGACACGGTGGTCTACCGGATCTCCGGAGCGTTCTTCTTCGGCGCCGCTTCGACTGTCGGCGCGGTGCTCGACCGCATCGCCGACCAGCGCAGGAATTTCATCCTCGACTGCTCGGCGGTGCCGTTCTTCGATTCGACCGCCGCCAATGTCATCGAAAGCGCCGCGCACAAGGCAAGGCGCGCCGGCGTGCGCTTCATCATCGCCGGCGCCTCGCCGCATATCCGCCGCATGTTGATCACTCACGGCGTCAAGCGGCCGCTGGTGACCTACGCCGCCTCGGTCCGCGACGCACAGGCGCAGTTGAAGAAGCCGGTGCCCGCCGCCTGAGCGGCGTTCCGCCGCGATTACGCTGCCTTCGCTTCCTCATGCGGCGCGGCGAGGTCGTTGCGGGCCTTGCGCGCCAGCTTGCGCATCGAGCGCTTGGGACTGTCGCCAAACAGGTCGGAGGCCTCGGCGAGGCAGGCCTTGCTGAGGCTCTTTTCCGAGCGTTTCAGCAGCTTGCGCAGAAGCTTGGTCTCGTCGGGCGGGCCGAGCGGCTCGCCTTCGGCATCGAGCAGCGCGCGCATCACGAACAGGTCGTGCAACTCGCCGAGCTGCTCGCCCAGTCTGTCGACCTCCTTGCGGCGCCCCTTGATAGGCGTCGGCCACAGCCTGCCCAGCAGCGACAGATGCATGCTGTGCGTCTTGGCCGCCTTGCGCAGGTCGTGGAAATCGTCGGCCTCACCGCGAGAGATCGCCTTGTCCAGCGCCTTCCTCGCCCGCCGCAAGGTGGCGCGAGCGCCTTCAGCCAGGATGTCGGCTGCCTGCTCGGGCTGGTCGGGCAGGGATAGCCTGTCGACGCGCTCGAGACCTTCCCGGCACGCGGCCATTGCGGCGTTTATGGCGGCGTCGAGACCGGCGCCGGAATGCAGCTCATGCTGGCGCATCACCAGCCGGTCGCGGACCGGATCGAGGCCGCCGCCGGCGGTTTGCTCCGGAAAGGCATTGGCAAGACGATCGACGGTCTCGATAAGCGCAGTCGCCTCGCGCGGGCCGGCCAGCAGGGCGGACACCTGCTTATAGCATTCGTTTTCGGTCTGGCAGAACGGTTCGTCGCCGAAACGAACCAGGCGGAGCAAGGCGCGCACGCTCTTCAGCCGCTTGCGGCATTTATGCACGCCCTGTTCCGGCTTTTCGCGCGCCATCTCGAGATGGGCGATCGCCTTGCCGATTTCCTCGGCCAGGATGCGCCTGACCTCGCCGGTCAGCGGCAGGCGCGGATCAATGCGGAAGTTCATGCGGCGATCTCCGGAATCCCACCGAGGGCGAGCGACGCGTTGTAGAATCTCGACTCGCCGGTGACCTCGCGACCGAGCCAGTCGGGCAGCATTTCGTCTGGTACATCCTCCGGCGTCTCGAGCTCCGCGACCACCAGACCCGCGAGCATCCCGCCGAACACATCGACTTCATAGAGATAGCCCCGGTATCTAACATGGTGGCGTGTCTTCTCGATGACACGTCCGATGGCGAACGCCATCATCTCCTCGGCTTCGTCCAGCGGAATCGGGTACTCGTATTCGTCGCGCTCCTTGGCCGCGCTGCCGAATTTCAACGTCAGCTTCGCCGAATTGCCGTCGCTGATGCGAACGCGCACCGTACGCCCGGTCGCGGCGGCGAGGTAGAACTGGCGAATGCGGATCTCCGCTTCGACGAGGTCGCGCCATTCGGCGCTGGTGACCAGGAACTTACGCTCGACTTCCTTGCCCATGGGCGCGCACTAAAGACTGCGCGGGTCGAGATGGCAAGCGGGTCCGAAAATCAATTTGACTTTAATCAATCGATTGATCAAAGTCGCGGAATGAGCAAGCCGACGAACGCCAAGACGGGGCAACGGGAAGCTTCTCCCGCCGACCAGACGCGGGCCGCGCTGGTGCGGGCCGCGCTCAGATTGTTTGGGCGGCAGGGTTTCGATGGCACTTCGACGCGCGAGATCGCCGCCGAGGCCAAGGCCAATATCGGCTCGATCGCCTATCACTTCGGCGGCAAGGAAGGCCTGCGCGCCGCCGCGGCGGACTATATCGTCGACACCATCCAGGCGATCGCCGGCCAGGTCGTCGGCGCGGCCCATACGCCTGGTCCATCGAGCCGCGAGGCGGCGCGGGCGCAGCTCGTCACCGCCCTGGAGCGCATGGTGACATTCGTTGTCGCGACACCAGAGGCGGGCGAGATCGTACAATTCGTACTTCGAGAGCTTTCCCATCCGACGGCGGCGCTCGACCGCATCTATGCCGGCGTGTTCGAACCGACGCACCGCAGGCTTTGCCAGATCTGGGAACAGGCGACCGGCGAGCCGGCCGAGAGCGAGGCAACCCGGCTGACCGTGTTCACGATAATCGGCCAGGTCATCTATTTCCGCATCGGCCGCGAGGCGGTGATGCGAAGGATGGGCTGGCCGGAGATAGGCAATGCCGAGGCCGCCAAGGTGACGGCGATCACGACGGACAACCTCAAGGCCATGCTGGCGGCGCGCGATGGCGCCGGCAAGGAGGTCAAGCCATGAGCTTTCTCTGTTCCCTGCCGCTCGCGGCGCAGCTGTTCGGCATTTGCGCGTCGCCGCCGCCGCTGGCCGTCGGCTATGTCGAGGGCGAGTATGTGCTGATGGCGCCGATCGAGGTGGCGCAGGTGGCGACCGTCGGAGTCAGGCGCGGCGACAGGGTGACGCCCGGCATGCCAGTTGCGACCCTGGAAGATGACGACGCCAGGATCGCCGTGGCGCAATCGCAGGCCGCCCTTTCGCAGGCCGAGGCGCAGCTTGCCGACCTCAAGGTGGGCAAGCGCCCGGAAGAGATCGCGGTGCTCAAGGCCGCGGTGGACATGGCCAAGGCGCAGGCCGCCGACGCCAAGCGCAAATATGACCGCGCCAGCGACCTCTACAAGCGCGGCACCGGCACGCAGGCCGACTATGACACCGCTTCGGCGACCATGGAGACCGCCGATGCGCAGGTCGGCCAGGCCGAGGCCAATCTGGCCGTCGGCGGCCTGCCGGCGCGGCCGGAGACGATCAAGGCGGCCGAGAACCAGGTCCAGCAGGCGCAGTCGGCGCTGGGGCAGGCGCAATGGCGTCTGTCCAAGCGCGTGCTGGCCGCGCCTTCCGCCGGCCGCATCGACGACGTGATCCGCAATCCGGGCGATACCGCCGGACCCACTGCGCCGGTGATCTCGATGCTGCCTGACAACGCGGTCAAGCTCAGCGTCTTCGTGCCGGAAGCCGCCTTCTCGTCGGTCAAGGTTGGCACGCTGCTCAGCGTGCGCTGCGATGGCTGCGGGTCGGACCTGAAGGCGCGCGTCAGCTATGTCTCGCCCGATCCGGAATTCACCCCGCCGGTGATCTACTCGCTGCAGAACCGGCAGAAGCTGGTCTATCTCGTCGAGGCGCGGCCCGAGGGCAATGCCGGCCCGCTGCAGCCTGGCCAGATCGTCGACGTCGACCTCGCGGATATCGGAAAATGAACGCCATCGACGTCCGCGGGCTGGTCAAGCGCTTCGGCGACAAGACCGTCGTCGACCATGTGACGATGACCGTGGCCGAGGGCGAGATCGTCGGCTTCCTCGGGCCGAACGGCTCGGGCAAGACGACGACGATCCGCATGATGTGCGGGCTGCTGACGCCCGACGAGGGCGAGGGCACCGTGCTCGGCTTCGACATCCGCGCCGAGAGCCTCAAGATCAAGCGCGAAGTCGGCTACATGACGCAGAAATTCTCGTTCTACGAGGATCTGACGATCGGCGAGAACCTCGAATTCGTGGCACGGCTCTACCGGCTGAAGCCGGTCGAGCAATATGTGGTGCGGACGCTGGAGGAGCTCGGCCTGACCACGCGCCGCAACCAGCTGGCCGGCACGCTGTCCGGCGGCTGGAAGCAGCGGCTTGCGCTTGCCGCCTGCATCATGCACGAGCCGAAGCTGCTCCTGCTCGACGAGCCGACGGCCGGCGTCGACCCGAAGGCGCGGCGCGAGTTCTGGGACGAGATCCACCGGCTGGCAGCCGGCGGGCTCACCGTGCTCGTCTCGACCCACTACATGGACGAGGCCGAGCGCTGTCACCGCATCAGCTACATCTCCTACGGCAAGATGCTTGCCACCGGCACCGTCGCGGAGGTGGTGAAGAACGCCGGGCTGACCACCTTCGTCCTGCAGGGGCCAAGGCTCGACCGGGTGGCGGAAGCGCTGCAGGGCCGCGCGGGCGTCGACCAGGTGGCGCCGTTCGGCGCCACGCTGCATGTCGTCGGCTCCGACAAGGCGGCTCTCGAAAAGGCGCTGGCCGATGTCGAGAAGGACCACGAGGGGGTGACGGTGGCGCCGGGCGAGACCAGCCTGGAAGACGTCTTCATCCAGTTCATGTCCGGCTCGAAGGACAATATGGCATGAACGGGCTCTTCTCCTTAGCCAGGCTCGGCGCGCTGCTGATCAAGGAGTTCATCCAGATGCGGCGCGACCGCGTCACCTTCGCCATGATGCTGGGCGTGCCGCTGATTCAGCTGGTGCTGTTCGGCTTTGCCATCAACAGTGATCCCAAGAGCCTGCCGACGGCGCTGGTGGCGATGAGCAACGACCAGTACACGCGCGCCATGGTCTCCGCCCTGCAGATGACCGGCTATTACCGTTTCGACCATGTCGCCCAAAGCGCCGAGGAGGCGGAGGCGCTGATGGCCAAGGGCGCCGTCTCCTTCGTCGTCACCATCCCGGCCGACTTCGCCCGGCGCGTCGAGCGCGGCGACAGCCCACAGATCCTGATCGAGGCCGACGCGACCGACCCTTCCGCCGCGAGCGGCGCCATCTCCACGCTGAGCACCGTGGCGAGCCAGGCGCTGCTGCGTGCTCAAGGCATGCAGGCGGCGGCCGCCGAGACCGCCAAGCAGCAGCTCCAGGTGGTGGTGCACCAGCGCTACAATCCGGAAGGCATCTCGCAATACAACGTCGTGCCCGGCCTGCTCGGCGTCATCCTGCAGATGACCATGGTGATGATGACGGCCATGGCGCTGACCCGCGA
>NZ_JANINM010000545.1 GCF_024509055.1 Mesorhizobium sp.
TGGCGTCGATCAGCGCCGGCGTGCGCGGCAGGTCCTCGTACCATTGCAGCGTGACACCGGAGAGCGGGAATTTCGGCGTCGCCGCGGTGTTGATCGAGAAGATCGGCAGGAAGATCACCGGCAGGTAAAGGAAGAGGATGTACAGGCAGGCATAGGTCGATAGCCAGCCTGGCAGGAAGCGTCTAATCGCCGTCATCGCGCGAGCCTCTGCAGAGCACGGATGATCAGCACCGTGGCGCCGGCCATCAGCGAGACGATCACCATGGTGGTGACGGACAAGGCGGCGCCCAGCGGCCAGTTCGACGCCTTGCCGAATTGCGCCTGGATGGCGTTGGCGATCATGACGCCGTCCTTGCCGCCGACGAGCTTGGGCGTGACGTAGTCGCCGACGGTCGGGATCATGACGATGAGCGCCGCCGAGATGACGCCGGGCGCCGACAGCGGCAAGGTCACGCGCAGGAAGGAGCGCAGCGGTCCGTCTCCGAGGTCGGTCGCAGCCTCGACCAGCGTGCGATCGACCTTCTCCAGCGAAACGAAGATCGGCAGGATGGCGAAGGTCGCCCAGGCATGGGTCAGTGTGATGATCACGGCACTGGAGTTATAGAGTAGCGCCGTCGACGGTTCGCTGATGATGCCGAGTCCCATCAGGCCGGAATTCAAGACGCCGTTGTAGCCGAGGATCACCTTCCACGACATCACGCGCAGCAGGTAGCTCGTCCAGAACGGGATGGTGATGAGGAAGAGCCAGAGGCTCTTGTGGCGGCCTCCATGGAAGGAAATGAAGTAGGCGATCGGGTAGGCGAGGATGACGGTGAGCACGCTAACCGTCAGCGAGATGTAGAGCGAACGCCAGAGCAGTTCGCGGTAGATCGGCTCGGTCAGCGCGATCCGATAGTTCTCCAGCGTGAACGTGTGGTCGATGGTGAGGTAGTTCTGCGTCCAGAAGGAATGGGCGATGACGACCAGGATCGGCAGGAGCAGAAGGATCAGCGCGTAGAGGAAGGTGGGGCTGATCAGGGCAAAGCCCTGCACGGGTTCCGATTGCAGAAGGGCATTTCGTCTGGTCCGCGCCATGCTGAGCGGGGGCGACCCTTCCGCGGCCGCCGTCATTGCAGCGCTCCGGGCGTGATTTCAGTTGCTGGCTCGGACTGTCCCGCCATGCGAGCTTCCCATTAGTGGCGCCGGTCGCCCGTTCCCAATTCTTATGCCCGGAGCGTGGCCGCTCCCTGCTTGCCGGCTTTCTTTCAACATGAGCGCATCCGCCAATTGAAATCAAGCTCTAATTCTGAGATATTGATTGAACGGATATTCAAAATGAAGTGAAGAAAAGTCGCTTTTCCGCGGTTTGGCGCTTCGTTTGGTGTCCGGCGAACATTCCGCAACCGGACGAAGCGAGGCTAACATGGCGGCTGCAAGCAAAATCAAGGCGAGGGACATCGTCGAACCTGGCGACGACGACGCGGTCGAGCTCGCCAAGCGCCATCTCGTCCAGCCCTGGCCATATGCCGGCTCGGTCGGCGCCGAGGCGCGCACGCTGATCGGCGAGGGCGACGGCATCTACATCACCGATGCCTCCGGCAAGCGGTTGATCGACGGCCCGGCCGGCATGTGGTGCATCAATGTCGGGCATCGCCGCGAGGAGCTGGCAAGGGTGATGTACGACCAGGCGATGGCGCTCTCCTACAACACGCCCTGGTATACCATGAACGCGCCTTCGGCCGAGCTTGCCAGGCGCATCGCCGACGCCGCGCCCGGCGACCTCAGCCACACCTTCTTCACCACCGGGGGCTCCTCGGCGGTGGAGACGGCGCTGCGCTTCATGCAGTTCTACAACAATGTGCGCGGCCGCCCGGAGAAGAAGCTGATCCTCAGCCGCGCCGGCGCCTATCACGGCTCGACCTACCTGTCGGCTTCGCTCAACGGCCGGCCGCGCGACCGCGACTGGATGGACGGGGCCGACGAACTGGTGGTCAAGCTGTCGTCGCCCGACCCGTTCCGCCGGCCAAAGGGCATGGATGTCGCCGCCTTCGTCGATTTCCTGGTCGACCAGTTCCGCGACACCATCGCGCGCGTCGGCGCCGACCGGATCGGCGCCTTCGTCGGCGAGCCGGTGCAGGCGTCCGGCGGCGTCATCGTGCCGCCGGACGGCTATCTCAAGCGCATCCGCGAGATCTGCCGCGAGAACGACATCCTCTACATCTCCGACGAGGTGGTGACCGGCTTCGGGCGCCTTGGCCATGTCTTCGCTTCGGGCGACGTGTTCGGCATCGATCCGGACATGATCACCTTCGCCAAGGGCGTCACCTCGGGTTACTTCCCGCTTGGCGGCGTCATCATCTCGGAGCGGCTGCTGGAGCAACTGCGCCGCTCCAACCATCCCGACGCCCTGTTCGGCCACGGCCTCACCTACACCAGCCATCCGATCGGCTGCGCGCTGGCGCTGAAGAACCTCGACCTGCTGGAAGAGGGCGTGCTTCAGCACACGCGCGAGATCGCGCCCTATTTCCAGGCGCGGCTGAAGACGCTGGAAGAACTGCCGCTGGTGGGTGAAGTGCGCGGCGTCGGCCTCATGGCCTGTGTCGAGTGCGTTGCCGACCGCGAGAGCAAGGATCCGCTGCAGCTCGACAAAAATGTCGGCAAGCGCATCGACGCGCATTGCCACGAGCTCGGCCTGCTGGTGCGACCGCTGATCAATATGTGCGTGATGTCGCCGCCGCTCATCATTTCGCGCGAGCAGGTCGACGACATGGTGGCGATTTTGCGCGAAGGCATTTCGCGCACGATGGACGACCTGAGGAAAGAGGGCGTCTGGCGGGGATGACGGCTCTTCCTCTCCCCGTTTCACGGGGAGAGGGTGCCCGGAGGCGGAAGCGGGGCGGCGCCGGCGAACGGCTGCGCCGAAACCAGCGTGCCCGGAATCACCACGGGATCGTGCCGAGTGTGGCGTGCGTGAACATGCCTGTCGGGCCGTCCGGGCCGAGCAATGCGACGCGCACCGCCTCGCGGGCGCCTTCCTCGACGGTCTCGGTGCCCTGATAGCCGTTGAGGTTCGTTTTGGTGAAGCCGGGCGAGACGGCGTTGACCTTGATCCGGGTCGGCTCCAGCTCGATCGCCATGGCCAGCGTCATGGCGTTGAGGGCCGTCTTGGATGCCGGATAGACCGGGCCGAAGATCGAGCGGTAGGGGAAGGCCGGGTCGGCGTTGCGCGTCAGTGAGCCGACGCCGCTCGACACATTAACGATGCGGCCGGCCGGCGCCTCGCGCAGCAGCGGCAACATGGCCTGGGTAACGGCGAGCACGCCGAACACATTGGTCTCCCACACCGCGCGCACCTCATCGAGCGACACGTTGCTCGGGCGGGTCAGCTTGGCGTAGTCCTCGACGGACTGGCCTTGCCGCTTGCTCGTGTTCGAGATCGCGGCGTTGTTGACGAGGGCGTCGAGGCGGCCAAGCTCGCTGCGGATGCGCGCCGCCGCCGCGGCGATCGAGGACTGATCGGTCACGTCGAGCTGGATCGCGCGTGCGTCCGGCCCGATCTCGCTGGCCGCGGCCTCGCCGCGTCCGAGACTGCGTGACCCGACCAGCACCGTGAAGCCGTGTGTCACCAGCTCTCTGGCGATCTGAAGGCCGATGCCTTGATTGGCCCCGGTGACCAGGGCGACGGGTTTGTCGTGCATGTTGCTCTCCTTCGAATGAATTGTCGTTCAATCGGGCGGCTTCGGGGATTTATCCGGCAGCGCGTTGGGTGGCGGGGCGGCGCCTCAGGCCGGCTTGCAGGATCGCCGGCGGGTTGTAGCCGGCCTCGTTGAAACCGACATCGGTTCCGGGCGGCACGATCTGGTCGATACGGTCCAGGACCTCATCGCTGAGGCGGACCCCGGCGCCGGCGAGCAGTTCGTCGAGATGCTGCATCGTGCGTGGCCCGAGTATGGCCGACGTCACGCCTGGATGCGTCATCACGAAGGCCATCGCCATATGGATGAGCGACAGCCCTGCTTCGTCCGCCAGCGGGATCAGCTGCTCGACCGCGTCCAGGCTGCGCTCGTTGGACATCTGCCTCGGCATGTATCGCACCCGCAGGCTGTCGGGCAGCGGCTGACCCTTGCGGTAGCGCCCGGTGAGCAGGCCTTTCGACAATGGGCTCCAGACCATCGCTCCCATTCCGTAACGCTCGCAGGCAGGAAGCACCTCGCGCTCGATGCCGCGATCCAGGATCGAGTAGGGCGGCTGTTCGGTGCGGAAGCGAGCCAGCCCCCGCCGTTCGGCGACCCACTGGGCCTCGATTATCTCGGAGACCGGGAAGGTCGACGATCCGATCGCCCGCACCTTGCCCGCGCGCATCAGATCGGTGAGCGCGGAAAGCGTTTCCTCGATGTCGGTATCGGGCGCGGGCCGGTGAATGAGGTAAAGATCGATATGGTCGGTCTGCAGGCGGCGCAGCGAGCCCTCCACCGCCTGCATGATCCAGCGCCGTGAGTTGCCCTGGCTGTTCGGGTCCTCGCCCATGGGCCCGTTCACCTTTGTGGTCAGCACGACCTTGTCGCGCCGGCCTTTCAGCGCCTTGCCGACGATCTCCTCTGATTCGCCGCGGCTGTAACGGTCGGCCGTGTCGATGAAGTTGATGCCGGAATCCAAGGCCTTGTGGATGATGCGAATGCAGTCGTCATGGTCGGGGTTTCCAAGCCCGCCGAACATCATCGCGCCCAGGCAGTAAGGGCTGACCTTCATGCCGGTTCTTCCAAGCGTGCGATATTGCATGTCCTTCTCCTTCGTGCGCATGGCTGTGGTCAAAACGGCCTTGCGGCGCTATATTCAACCAAAGCGGAACCTCATTCCGTTATACGGAACATTGTTCCGTTTTGCAAGAGAGGGTATCTTTGAGCGATAGATCGGACGATTTGGACATTGGCCGCGAGCCGCGGGCCCGCCCGGACCGGCGCGTACGCGCCGACGCGCAGCGCAACCTCGATGTGCTGCTGCAGACGGCCATGTCGGTGTTTGCGACCTCCGGTGTGGATGCGCCCGTGCGCGAGATCGCGGAAAAGGCCGGCGTCGGCATCGGCACCGTCTACCGGCACTTTCCGCAACGCTCCGACCTGATCGCCGCCGTCTTCCGCCGCGAGATCGATGCCTGCGCGGACGCGGCGCCCCTCCTGTCGGCCGAGCACGATTCATTCGAGGCGTTGGCGAGTTGGATGCAGCGATACGCCGCCTTCATTGCCGCCAAGCGTGGACTCGCCAAGGCCTTGCACTCGGGAGACCCGGCCTTCGACAGCCTGCCGGGCTACTTCGACCAACGGCTGCGGCCCGCCCTGCGCACGTTGCTCGACACGGCGACCGCCGCCGGCGCGGTGCGCGCCGATGTCGACGCCGACGAATTGCTGGGCGCGGTGGCGAGCCTGTGCATGTCGGCCCACAATGCAGGGAGCGGCCGCGCGGAGCGCATGGTCGCTCTCCTCGTCGACGGACTGCGCCACGGCGCGAAGCCGTCATAGCGCGACGTTGGGTGTCGCGGGCCACCTCTTGGCTCGTGGAGGGAGCGGCTCACCGTTTCATGGAAACGATGAGTCGCCTGTTTTCTATGAGCGCGACCGCAGCGCGTCGTTCAGCGCCCACATATCCTTCTCCTCCGGCGGGGTCTCCAGGTTGAGCACCGGGACCTGCCTGCGCAGATGGTCGTGGTGGGTGCGCACGCCATACTCGAGGTCAGACAGGTAGAAGCCTTCGAAGGCTTCCGATAGCATCGACTCGTTCGACCAGACCGAAAGCTGGACGTCCTCGTTCATGGTGTCGCGGTCGATGCGGTAGGCGAGGTAGCGCGCCGCAGCCTGCTCTCTCGTTTCGTCCGCGTAACGATAGATCGCCCCGCGCAGCAGCGTCTCGCCCGTGGACAGCGGGAACTCCTGATAGAACTGCACCGATTCCGGCATGATCGACAACGCATTGTTGGGGAAGATGCCGTAGTAGATCCAAGCCTTGCGCAGATGCTCCGGCAGATGCGCCGGTTCGGGCGAGATCTTGATGTACTGGCCGACACTCCAGCGCCGCCCGGCATGCGGATTGTAGGTGGCGAAGGACCGCGACACGCCGTTGACGAAAGGCTCGTCGAAATAGGTCGCGCCGTAAAGGTCCTGCAGTGCCGGGTGCGCCATGGCGACGTGATAGCCTTCATTGTCGACGTCGCGCACCGACTTCCAGTTGACCGGCGATTTCTGGGTCCAGATGCCCCAGGACGGAACCATTTCGGCAACGTTATAATGCGCCATCTCCGCCTCGATCGGCTTCAAGAGCTCCGCGACCGAAGGCTGCGGGCCGCCCCTACGAAAGCGGATGAAGATGAAGCCCATCCAGATTTCGAGGTCGAGCGGCATCAGGCCGAATTCGGTCTTGTCGAGCTCGGGGAAGGAGCGCGGACGGGCCGCGCCACGCAACGTGCCGTCGAGATTGTAGACCCAGCCATGGAACGGGCACACCAACGCGTTCTTGCAGCTGCCCTGGCTGTCGGCGACGACGCGGCTGCCGCGGTGGCGGCACATGTTGTTGAAGGCGCGCACGACGCCATCCTTGCCGCGTACGATGAGCGCACGTTCGCCGATCACGTCCATGGTCAGGTAGTCGCCGGGATTCGGCACGTCGGAAACATGGCCGGCGATCTGCCAGTGGTTTCGGAAGACGTGTTCCTTCTCGAGTTCGAGCAAGGCGTTGGAGTGATAACTCCAACCCGGCAGGCCCCGCCGGTCCCAATCGTTGGGGATCGCCACGTCACGGAGGTGCGGGTTCATCAGAATGCTCTTCTTTTTGTTGAATACTCATTCAATATAGGCATATTTTTCTTTGAAATGCAATAGGTTGTAAGAATCAGCCAATTCTTGGATTGATAACTCAAGGCCGATATGGCCGAGAAAATCCCGGAAAATCCGAGCCTTATCCGGCGACGCGGGGCGGCAATTCCGAAGGCGAATCCTGGTCGAGACCGAGGCCGGTTTCGCGACGCTTGGGGCGGTTCATCGTTTCACAAAAATGCCGAACCGCCCTGTCGCCGGTGAGCCCAAGAGAGTTTGCTGTGTGAGGTCATTTACAGTCTGCCCAGCCAAGCTGGTGCATCTTTTGTCCAAGCCGGAACAACGGGTGCGGACCGGCCGGAAGCAGGATCACGATTGGGGTTAAAGCCCCCTGTTTCAATCCTGTTACACGCGCAAGCGCGCCTTATCATCGGCCTGTTACCTAGCGCGTTTATATTCGTTTTATGAGAATAAGAAATATAACGAAGGGAACAAACGATGTTTTCGAAAGTCCAAACCGCCGGTAAAGAGCGCCGCGCGCACGGGCCCGAGCGCAACGATCGCCGGCCGAAGCTGGCGCTGCGCCAGCGCGCGAGCGACCATCCGATGGCGATGTTCATGCTGATCGGCAGCTGCGCCGTCATCGGCATGGCCGTCACACCGGCCGCAGGTCCGGCATTCGCCTCGATCAACCCGCCGGCCAATGTTGTGCAGGGTGCGCAGACCACGCTGAAGACCGCGCGCCTGCCCGAACCGGAGATCGATTTCGCCTGCAAGGGCCAGAACTGGGGCAGCGAGAACGCCGAATGCCTGCGCGCCATCGCCGAGCAGTCCGGCCAGCACAGGGCCCGGGCCGTGCGCATGATCGCCAACGCGGCGCCGCTGACCAATACGCCGAACATATCTTGAGACCTCCCCAGAGCGCTCCCTCCTGCGCTCGAGCTAGGCTCCCACCGCTAACCCGGTCGGGAGCCTTTTTTTGAGGTCCAGAGGAGAGAGCTTCAGATTTCCACTGCGGTCTCATCGGCCACGGTCGAAAGGACACCCCTGACATCGAGCGTCGAGAACGGCTTCTCCAGGATATGCGGCCGCTGCTGCGGCGGCAGCGACTCGATCTCCGCCTTGGCGCCGATCAGGTCGCCGGTGACGAGCACGAAGCGTTGGGCCATGCCCGGCCGCTCCACCAGCAGTTCGCGGTAGATCGATATGCCGCTGGTGCCGGGCATGCGCAGGTCGGAAAAGACGATGTCCGGCGGCATGTAGCCGTTGAGCACGTCGCCGGCAGATGTCCAGCTTGCGACGACGCGCGACTTCACCCCCATCAACTCCAATATGTCGGAGAGCGAGGCTGCGACATCGGGCTCGTCGTCGATGATCAGCGCATGCCGCAAACCGCTGGAGCGCGCCGGGCCTTCCCCGGCCTTGGCGGCATGGCCCACGATGGCAGGGAGTTGGACGACGAAACGGGCGCCGTGCGGCTGCACCTCCTCGAACCAGATCGTTCCGTTGTGCCGCTCGACGATCGATTTCGAGATCGACAGGCCGATGCCGGTGCCGACGCCGACCGGCTTGGTGGTGAAGTAGGATTCGAAGATGCGCGAGCGGATGGCGTCGGGAATGCCCGGCCCGTTGTCCTCGACCGAGAAGCCGGGATTGCCGTGCAGGCCGCGGAAGGTCCGCACCTTGATGTGCTTCTCGCCGGCAACGACGGCCAGCGCATGCTGGCTGTTGATGAGGAAATTGGCAGCCACCTGCGTGACATGGTCGGCGTCCGCCATGGCAAGCAAAGGCCCGTCGGCGAAATCGGTGTCGACGACGATGCCGCTGGAGCGCGCGCCGTAGGCGGTGACTTCAAGCGCGGCGCGCATCACCTGGTTGAGATCGGTTTCCGCCTGCTCGGTCGGGTGCAGTCGCACCATCGACAGGAAGCTCTTGACGATGCGGCCGCAACGCTCGGCCGCGGCGCGCACCTTCTCGGCGCGAACCTTGGTCTGCGGGTCGCTGGCGAATTCGTGCAGCAGCGTCGACTGCGCAACGACCACGGCCAGAGGGTTGTTGAGCTCATGCGAAACGCCGGCAAGCAGCGAGCCCATCGCCGCCATCTTCTCGTTCTGGTGCAGCTTCT
>NZ_JANINM010000546.1 GCF_024509055.1 Mesorhizobium sp.
GCCGCAAAGCGGGCCGGTGATGGAAGGAGACAGATATGAATCTTGAAAAATACTCAGAGCGCGTGCGTGGTTTCATACAGTCCGCGCAGACCATGGCGCTCTCGCGCAATCACCAGCAATTCACCCCCGAACATATGCTGAAAGTGCTCGTCGACGATGACGAGGGCCTTGCCGCATCCTTGATCGAGCGCGCAGGCGGCAACGTCCGCGACGTCAAGCTCGGCGTCGAGGCGGCGCTGGAAGCCATGCCCAGGGTCGAGGGCGGCAACGGCCAGCTCTATCTCGCCCAGCCGCTTGCCAAGGTGTTCTCGACGGCGGAAGAACTGGCCAAGAAGGCTGGCGACAGCTTCGTCACCGTCGAGCGGCTGCTGCAGGCGCTGGCGATGGAAAAGTCGGCAAAGACCGCCGACATCCTCGCCAAGGCCGGTGTCACCGCGCAGGCGCTGAACCAGGTCATCAACGACGTCCGCAAGGGCCGCACCGCCGATTCGGCCAACGCGGAACAAGGCTATGACGCGTTGAAGAAATATGCCCGCGACCTGACCGCGGATGCCCGCGCCGGCAAGCTGGACCCGGTGATTGGTCGTGACGACGAGATCCGCCGCACCATCCAGGTGCTGTCGCGGCGCACCAAGAACAACCCCGTGCTGATCGGCGAGCCCGGCGTCGGCAAGACGGCGATCGCCGAGGGCCTTGCGCTGCGCATCGTCAATGGCGACGTGCCGGAATCGCTGAAGGACAAGCAATTGATGGCGCTCGACATGGGCGCGCTGATCGCCGGCGCGAAGTATCGCGGCGAGTTCGAGGAACGGCTGAAGGCCGTGCTCAACGAGGTGACGTCCGCCAACGGCAACATCATCCTGTTCATCGACGAGATGCACACGCTGGTCGGCGCCGGCAAGGCGGACGGCGCGATGGACGCTTCCAACCTGCTGAAGCCGGCGCTGGCGCGCGGCGAGCTGCACTGCGTCGGCGCGACCACGCTCGACGAGTACCGCAAGCATGTCGAGAAGGATCCCGCGCTTGCCCGCCGCTTCCAGCCCGTCTTCATCGACGAGCCGACGGTCGAGGACACGGTCTCGATCCTGCGCGGCCTGAAGGAGAAGTACGAGCAGCACCACAAGGTGCGGATCTCCGATTCGGCGTTGGTGGCGGCAGCAACGCTGTCCAATCGCTACATCGCCGACCGTTTCCTGCCCGACAAGGCGATCGACCTGGTGGACGAAGCCGCATCGCGGCTGCGCATGCAGGTCGATTCCAAGCCGGAAGCCCTGGACGAGATTGACCGCCGCATCATGCAGCTCAAGATCGAGCGCGAGGCGCTGAAGGTCGAGAAGGACGAGGCCTCGAAGGACCGTCTTGCCCGGCTGGAGAAGGACCTGGCCGGCCTCGAGGAAGAATCGACCGAACTGACCGCGAAGTGGCAGGCCGAGAAGCAGAAGCTCGGGCTCGCCGCCGACCTCAAGAAGCAGCTCGACGAGGCGCGTAACGAACTGGCGATCGCCCAACGCAAAGGCGAGTTCCAGCGCGCCGGCGAACTGGCCTATGGCAAGATCCCGGAGCTGGAGAAGAAGCTGAAGGAAGCCGAGGCGCAGGATGGCAAGGCCGGCATGGTGGAAGAGGTGGTCACGCCCGATCACGTCGCCCACATCGTGTCGCGCTGGACCGGCATTCCGGTCGACAAGATGCTCGAAGGCGAGCGCGACAAGCTCTTGCGCATGGAAGACGAGATCGGCAAGCGGGTGGTCGGCCAGGGCGAGGCGGTGCAGGCGGTTTCGAAAGCCGTGCGGCGCGCGCGCGCCGGGTTGCAGGATCCGAACCGGCCGATCGGCTCGTTCATGTTCCTCGGCCCGACCGGCGTCGGCAAGACGGAGTTGACCAAGGCGCTGGCCAATTTCCTGTTCGACGACGAGACGGCGCTGGTGCGCATCGACATGTCGGAGTTCATGGAAAAGCACTCGGTCGCGCGTTTGATCGGCGCCCCTCCCGGCTATGTCGGCTATGAGGAAGGTGGCGCGCTCACCGAAGCGGTGCGGCGTCGGCCTTATCAGGTCGTGCTGTTCGACGAGATCGAAAAGGCGCATCCGGATGTGTTCAACGTGCTCCTGCAGGTGCTTGACGACGGCCGGCTGACCGATGGCCAGGGCCGAACCGTCGACTTCCGCAACACGCTGATCATCATGACGTCGAATCTCGGCGCCGAATATCTGATCAACCTGAGCGACGACCAGGATGTCGATGCCGTGCGAGACGAGGTGATGAGCGTTGTGAGAGCTTCGTTCCGGCCTGAGTTCCTCAACCGCGTCGACGAGGTGATCCTGTTCCACCGGCTGCGTCGGCAGGACATGGACCGGATCGTCGAAATCCAGCTCAAGCGGCTGGAGAACCTGCTTGTCGACCGCAAGATCACGCTGTCGCTCGATCACGACGCGATCGATTGGCTGGCGTCCAAGGGCTACGATCCCGCCTATGGCGCAAGGCCGCTGAAGCGCGTGATGCAGAAGGAACTGCAGGACCCGCTGGCGGAAAAGATCCTGATGGGCGACATCCTCGACGGCTCGACCGTGAAGGTCACCGCCGGTTCAGACCGGCTGAACTTCCGTTCGAAGCCGACCGTGGTGGCGGCCGAAGCCGCCGCTTGATCGAGCCAGGGAACTGAACTGAGCGCGTCGCATCGAACCGTGCGGCGCGCTCTTTGCTTTTCGGGACCGAATCGCAAGACGATAACGATCCGGTTGGGGTAGGGGGAATCCGGTGCTGCTCGATGACTACAATGGCTTTTGCGCCTCGCTTGCTCAGTCGACACATGTTGTCCAGTGGGGCGGCGCCCATGTCTGGAAGGTCGGCGGCAAGGTGTTCGCGATCGGCGGCCATGACCAGGGCGGGCAAGTCTTCGTCACGTTCAAATGCTCTGATATGGCCTATGACGTGCTGAAGGGACTGCCGGGCTGCAGGCCGGCGCCCTATCTCGCCTCACGCGGCATGAAATGGATCCAGCGCCAGACAAGCCAGAGCGTGGATGATGCCGCGCTGAAGGACTATCTGCGCGAAAGCCATCGCCTGGTCGTCCTCAAGCTGACAAGGCAGGTGCGCAGCGATTTGGGGCTGCGTTGATCCGGCTCGAGATGATGGCAAAACGCCGGGAATCCGCCATCTTCATGCCCGGTTCATGTTGGAACCTTAGTTTGGGTGACTGGTTTGCTGGCGAAGGGTCGCCAGGAAAGACTGCGGACCGGAGAGCTGGACAATCATGCTGCGCACCATCTTCTTGCTGACGGCGCTTGCGACCGGGCTGGGGTCTTCCAGTGTGTTCGCGGCGCCGACCGTTGACGGTGCTCGGCAAGCCGCCAGGCCGGCCCAGAACGGCGCGCTGTTGCTCGCGCAGGACGGCAATATCGATATCTACTACGACGCCAGGGGCAACCGGGTGCTCGTCGATGCCGACACAGGCAAGGTCATAGCCATCCAGCCGCCGCAGAGTCGTCTCGACCGCCAGGCGATTCGCCGGCAGATGCGGACGCAGGAACTCGGCCGCGCGCCAGGTGCGGACAGTGACCGCTACTATCTCGACAATCCTGACGACATGGCGCGTCTGCGCCGCAGGCAGCTGGAAGAAAACGGCCGCTATATCCCGCCGCCTGCGGATCAATACGATCCCAACAGCGACAATTCGGCCGATGCTTATCCGCCGGCGCCGCAGGGCGATGACGGCTATGCCACCACCTATCCCGAGGCGCCGAAGCAGAACACGATCAAGCGCCAGCCACTGAACGAAGCCTCGATCGATCCAACGCAACCGGGCCAGACCACACTCCAGCAGGCCAATCCGGACTCGCAGGCCTCGCTGCCGCCGAACACCGGCGGCAAGGCCAGCGTCGATTCATCCTTGTCGCTCGGCGTGCATCAAGACATTGCGGCGCTGCAGGTGCTGCTCGACCGCGGCGGCGCGTCGCCCGGCGTGATCGACGGACGCTTCGGCTCCAATGTCGACAAGGCCCTTGACGCCTACAACCAGATCAATGGGACAAGCCTGAAATCCACCGACGCTGCGGGTATTCAGGCAGCGCTCGCTCAGTCAGGTGGCGATGCCTTTGCTTCCTACACCATCACCCCCGAGGACGTGGCCGGACCCTATGTCGCCTCGATCCCGGAGGACTACAGCCAGAAGGCCAAGCTGAACTGCATGTGCTACACCTCGGTCACCGAGGCGCTGGCCGAACGCTTCCACATGGACCAGGGCTATCTGAAGTCGCTCAACAAGGGCCTCGACTTCAATCGCCCAGGCACGATCATCAAGGTCGCCAATTTCGGCAAGCTGGTGTCGACGCCGGTTGCTCGCATCGTTGCCGACAAGGACAAGAAAGAGGTTTATGCCTATGATGCCAACGGCAAGATGGTCGCGGCCTATCCCGCAACCATCGGATCGGCCGACACGCCGTCGCCGTCCGGCATCCACACCGTGTCGCGCGTCGCGCTCGATCCCAACTACACCTACAACCCGAATATCAATTTCAAGCAGGGCAACAACGACAAGATCCTGACCATTCCGCCGGGACCGAGAGGGCCGGTGGGTTCGGTGTGGATTGCGCTGGACAAGCCTACATACGGCATTCATGGGACGCCCGATCCGTCGAAGATCGGCAAGACGCAAAGCCATGGCTGCGTGCGCCTGACCAACTGGGACGCGCGCGAACTCGCCAAGCTGGTCTCGCCGGGCGTTACGGTGGAGTTCGTCGGCGGGTCCTCGGTCAATGATGTTGCGCAGCAATAGGCCAGGCTGCGCGGCGTAATCTGGTTTCAAGAACAGCGAATCTCTGGCCGGTTGTCGTGCGCGCGCCGCAGGGCTAAGCAGACATTCATGCCTTCCGCAAACGAAGCCACCGTCGATTCGCCGTCTACCGCCCCGCTGGCGAACGGCACGTTCTGCCCGCAATCGCAGCGCAGGTTCGTGCTGGTCGCGGCGATCCTGGCCTCCGCGCTCGGGTTCATCGATGGCTCGATCCTAGCGATCGCCATGCCCGCGCTTCGAACCAGCCTCGGCGCCAGCCTGGCGGAAGCGCAGTGGATCTCCAACGGCTACGCGCTGACGCTTTCGGCACTCATTCTGGCCGGCGGCGCGGCCGGCGATCGGTTCGGCCTCAGGCGCGCGTTCGTAACCGGCATCGCACTGTTCATCGCCGCGTCGCTTGCCTGTGCTCTTGCTCCCAGTGCCGGCGTTCTGATCGCGTTTCGCGCCATCCAGGGCATCGGCGCGGCCATCATGGTCCCGGGCAGCCTCGCCATCATTGCGAAAGCCTATCCAAAGAAGGAGCGGGGCAGGGCCATCGGAATCTGGGCGGCCGCATCGGCGCTGACCACCGCGCTCGGTCCGGTGCTGGGCGGATTCGTCCTGTCCACCTTCGGCAATGGCGTCTGGCGCGCCATCTTCGCCATCAATCTGCCGCTCGGGCTGATCTCGATCTATCTGCTCCTGGCCAAGGTTCCCGCCGACCGGCCGACCGAAATGCGCAGCCTCGATCTGGGCGGCGCGGCGCTCGCCACGCTTGCCTTCGGGTCACTGGCCTACGGGCTGACGGCGATGAATGCCGAAGGCGCCGCGATGGCCGGGCCGGCGATCATCGCCGGCGCGATTCTGCTTTTTGTCTTCATCTTCTACGAGCGCCGGCAGCGCGAGCCGATGATCGATCTCGGACTGTTCCGGATCGGCGCGTTCGCCGGCGCCAATCTGGCGACCTTCTTCCTGTATTTCGCGCTGTCGGCCAACCTGTTCTACCTGCCAATGCTGCTGATCGCGGGTTGGGGGCTTAGCTCGGCCGAGGTCGGCTTCATTTTCCTGCCGCTGTCGGCGTCGATCGCGCTCCTGTCCGGCCCGGTCGGCCAGTGGTCCGATCGAATCGGTCCACGTCTGCCGATTTCCGCCGGCAGCTTCGTCGTTGCCATTGCTTTCGCCGGCCTCGCCCTGCTCACTCACGCCGGCATCCACCATTTCTGGACCGGCACGTTTCCGCTCATGGCGCTGATGGGGCTCGGCATGGCGCTGGTCGTGTCGCCGCTGTCGACCGCGATCATGACGTCGGTTGAAGACAAGGACACCGGCGCGGCGTCCGGCATCAACAATGCGGTCTCGCGCATCGGCGGGCTGATCGCCGTGGCGGCGATGGGTTCACTCGCGGCTTTCGTCTATTCGCGGGCGATCGGCAGCGCTTCCGGCATTCCCGGTTTCGGCGAGCCGACGACCGGTCTTGCGGCGGGTATCGACGCGTTGAGGGTCGCGGCCAGCGATTCGGCTTTCGCCGCGGTGGCGTCGGTCACGACGCTTCTTTGTCTGCTGTCATCGGTCATCGCCTGGTTCACGGTGCCCGGACAGGCGTCGCCCTGGCCACGCCCGGTTACCGATATCGAATCCCGCAACTGATTCGAGGGCGACTCAGCCGTCGATCTTGGCGCTGGCGACCTTCAGCGAATTGCCGTCCTGCTGTTTGAGCAGATCGTCGATGCGCTCGCGCTCACGCTTGAAGGCGACAAGGTCGTCGCCTTTCAGCACCTTGCCGACAGGCAGACGGACACGCATCGGGTCGACCTTGGTGCCGTTGACGATCAGCTCGTAGTGAAGGTGAGGACCCGTGGCGAGGCCGGTCTGGCCGAGATAGCCGATGGTCTGGCCCTGGCGCACATGCACGCCGGGCTCGATGCCTTTGGCGAAAGCGCTCTGGTGGTTGTAGGAAGTCTCGTAGCCATTGGCATGGCGGATGATGATCTGCTTGCCATAGCCGCCGGCCCAGCCGACCTTCTCGACGACGCCGTTGCCGGCCGCGATGATCGGCGTGCCGATGGGCGCTGCCCAGTCTACGCCGGTATGCATGCGCACGTAGCCGAGAATCGGATGCCGGCGCGCGCCGAAGCCGGACCTGAATTTGCCGGCGGGCAGGGGATTGCGCAGCAGGAACTGCTCGGCGCTCGAACCGTTCTCGTCGAAATAGTCGGTGCCGCCATCCTGCATCTGGAAGCGGTAGAAGTTGCGTGTCTGGCCGCCGAAGGTTGCCGATACGTAGAGAAGCTCGGAGTTGTCGGAAGTCTGGTCGTCGCCATCGGGTTGCGAGAAAAGCACTTCGAGGCGATCAGCCGGCGAAACCCGCGACTGGAAGTCCACGTCCGAGGCGAGAAGCTTGATCAACCTCTGCGTCATCGCCTTAGACATGCCGTAGGAATATGCGGCGCGATAGATGCCGTCATAGACGTTGGGCAGGTTGCCGCGCACCACCACCGGCTGCGAATCGTCGAATGCCGTCAGCAATTCGGGATTGGATTCCGGTTCCTGCGCCGGGACGTATTGTCCTTGATCGTCGAGCGCGATGGTCACGATATGGGTGCTGCGGTCATACACGCTGGTGCGGACCACCTTGGCGATATCGCCGCGCACCTCGAGACCGACGCGCAGCACCGTCCCGGCCTTGAGCGCGGGCGCGTTGAGCAGCTTGCCGATCGCCTCCGCCATGCCCGTGGCGTCGTCTCCGGTATATCCCGAATCGGCGAAGGCCTCGATGATATCGGTATCCTTGGTGAAGGGGATGATTTCCTCGGCGAACGCCGGCGCATGGTCGTCCAACGCGGCCCGTGGCGCGACCGAAACGTTTTCAGGCGTGATCTTGACGTCGTACGAACCGGCCATCGATTCGGCGAAGGCTTCGCCGAAACGCTGCGGGTCGACGTAATGAAGCGAGGCAACCTGGACCGCGCCGTCGCTCAGACCGTTGCCGGCCGAGCGCACCACTTTCTCGACCTCGTCGGCGGACAGGTCGCTCTTTTCATCGAAGGATGCCGTCTCGAGCGGGAAGTCGACGGTCTTCAGGCTCATCTCGCTTTCGACCTTAGCGCCGTAAATCTGGCCGGCGACCGCGGTGGCCGCGGCCGGCTGCTGGGTCTTGTCGTCGCTGTCGTCGCCAAAGACCTGCATGGGATCGAATGGCGGATAGGGTCGGTTGGTGGTGTGACCGGCGGCCAACGCCATCTTGATCTGCACGAACGGCATGGTGTGGATGACGTCGCGATCGCCGACCTTGGTGACCATCGACACTTCCATGCGCCGGCGGTCCTTGGCCCTGGCGATCTGGCGCGGCGCGACCAGCCTGGTGGTCTTGGCCTGTTCACCGGAATCATCGCCATTGGCGAGGCTGATGAGCTCGGCGATCTCCGGCGGGGTCGCAAGCTGCTGGCGACCGTCGAGGGCGGCGAACAGGGCGACGCCCATCAGCACGCTCGACGTCACGCCCGTGAGGAATGTTCCCGACAGCCAGCGCGCCGAAACCTCGCGGCGATCAGGCGGACCGCTGCGGCCATCCGCGATCAACGGCGGCTCATTGCCGAGTTCGGCTATGACATCTTCGGTGTCTGGCATCCAGAAAGGCTGCTTTTTCCCCGGGCGGACGGCTTGTCGTTATTCGTTGCGGCCATGACATTTGCCCGTCACGGCGATTGAAGTCAACGAAGCGGCAAGCCGGGGCCGATATCCCCAATCATGCGTCTCGTTTTCAGCGGTCTTCTTGTCGTCTGTTGTCGAGGCGCCTCACACACGCGCGCGCCTTCCTTCTTGTGCCCCGGTTTCGGACCGCAATGCGGCGGCAATAGGGCTCGTTGTGGATAGCCCTTGGCCTGCCGTTGGGGCAGCCGGCCACGAAAACCGGCCGCCGAAAAATTTGTCGCAAAAAATTCAAAAAAGTTCGAAATCGGTGTTGACGGTTCGCGTGGGCGCCGACTATATACGCCTCACCAACGAGGGCGGCGCGCCGCTGGCGACGAAGAAGTTCGCTTCTGAGATTG
>NZ_JANINM010000547.1 GCF_024509055.1 Mesorhizobium sp.
AACAGAAGCCCGGCGAGGCGACTGTTGAAGATGTCCAGGAAGTCGCGGAGGCCGGGGTTGCGTTCGCGCACACTGACATGGACGAGTTCGCTGAAGGCGTGCGGCAGCACACCTGAAGTTCCGGTCAGCCCGACGACGGTCTGGGTGAGTTCGATCTGGTCGGAATTGCGCGGACGGCGAACCGATAACACCTCGCTGGCCGCATAGCCCAGAGGCACGGCAGAGCGTATCCGCATCGCCGTGTTCGCCGGGTCGACGCCGCGCCCCGCCGGATCAGGCGACGGCTTGCGTGCAGCCAGGTTTTCCTCAGCCGCGACATGTTCGACGATACGCAGCGCCTGGAAGAGATCATAGGCTTGCGCGCGGTCGAACAGGTCAGACTTCAAAGAAGTATGCGGTCGCCTCCGCGCGCGGGCCATGTCTTGAGGGCTCCCCCTTGCCCCTTCACCCTGGCGGTGAGGCGGGCGAATGAATTGACGCTGGCATACATGCCGAGGAAGCGCTCCAGGACGCTCGCCATCAAATAGATGCCGTTACCAGAGAAATAAGAATCGTCGAACGTCGCCGTCACATCGATGCCGCGGCAGAATGCCGAGTGGCCGGCCGTCCGCACTCGTGCGGTTCCTGGCTTCGACGAGAGGCTGACGATGCCGTCGATCAACGAACGCGTTTCGGCCGAATTACGGATATCATAAAGAAGCAGCATTTCCTTCAGCGCTTCGATGCCGCCGTCGCTGACCAGCGAGAGGTGATTGAGCGAAAGATGCGAGATCAGGCGCCAGCGGCCGCTGCGGCCGTAGTCGGGGCGCGCCACGTTGGTCGGGGCTGTGATCAGCCGCATCGCCGCGACGGTCGGCAGAGGATCGACCAGTCGCAATCCGGGTCGTCCCCCACCGAAGGGGAGGTGCTCGGGAAGATCACGGTTGAAGCAGAGCGTCTCTACCGAAAGTACGGTATCGGCCGGTGCGGAAGGCGTGAATTCGGGATCAACCAGGGAGAGCATCACTTCGCCCGCGTCGGCGGCACGCCTGTGGGTCATCCACCACGCCGGGCCTCCGGTCATTGCTGAGGCGTTCTCTCCATGCTCGATGCTGTAGATCGGTAGCACCGGCCGCTCGTTGCCATCTCCATCGGAGGCGGTCACCTGTTCGACTGAATATATTTCGAGAGCGTCGGGCCGCCGACTGTCGGGCACGACACGGTATTCGCTCGTGGTGTGATCGACGGCGATGGGTTCCGCAGCCTGATCGAACAGGTTGACCACGGGCGTGCAGTGGAGCGCAAAAGCGGCAGCCGTCACCGAGCGTTCCAGCGCCGGATGGTGACGCGCCAGGTAGACAAAGACGTCGATGACGCGGCCCTTGCCTTTCAGCCGCTCGCGCGCGGGAAAAGCCAGATCGACGAACAGGAATTTTTCAGGAAAGGCAAAATATTCCGTCAAGACACGGTAGCCAAGATGCGAGGCTGCCGGGTAGGGCAGGAGGCCTTCGTCCCGCTCGAAGCCGGCTGGACTGAAGGCGGATGCCTCCATTACCACCGGATCCGGATCGTTCGTTCCAGCGGCGAAGGCTACCGCCACGACGTCGCTCAGCAGGAGTTCGTAAAGCGGGTAGACGACCTGCGGTTGACCGCGAAGGAAGAAGCGCAGCGACTGCGGCGAAACGTCAGACAGCTCGCCGTCCGCCAGGGTTGATTCGAGCGTCAGGCGCAGGCATGCCCCGGCATTGGTGGCCGCTCCAACCTCCGGGGCGCGGATTGGCCTGCCGGCAAGCGTTGCACCCGTCACGGCGACGGGGTGCATCGTGACGTCGAACGCAGTTCTGAAACGGCAACTCTCGCCGTCGATCTGTTCGGTATCGAGAAGAGTGGCCCTTGGCACGCGCGAGGCCTGAGCCAGTTCGGGCTGAGGCTCGATCTGGAGGATCGCCATCGACGGAAAGGGAAGCGCGTAGTGCGGATGCAGGATCGCCAGCATGGCGTCCGTCAACTCGGAGAAATCGTCGTCCAGTTTCTGGCGCACCCGCGCTGTAAGGAAAGCGAACGCCTCTATCAGCCTGCCAACGTGCGGGTCTTCCACGGCGTCTTCGGACAGCCTCAATCTGCCGGCTATCCGCGGATTGTCTGCGGCGAATGCCGCCGCCGCGCGACGGATGTTGAGCAGCTCGCGATTGTAATGTGTGAGGATATCGTCCGTCATGGGTGCGACGGCTTCTCTGTGAGGCAAGCGGATGCCGGTCCCGGATTTTCCGGCGTTTCGATACCAACTTGCCCGAACACGCCAAGCCTCCCGACCGCGGTCATCATGCTAACGCGGCACGTGGGTGTCAACCGCCATTGGCGGCGGTCACGGGCTGCTTGGACTGGCCGCTGTTCGAGGGCGCGGCATCCTGCGAAGCCAGTTGCGGACAGGCGTATCCGCCAAGCAGATCGGCGCCGATGGGGTCGCCGGTGGCCGGCGCAGTGATCTCTATGGTCAGGGAGCGCTTCCCGACGGAGAAGCGCAGATCGGTCACTCCCGGGCCGGTCTTGCCGCTGTTGATCTTACGGCCGGCGTTGAGGAGGCGAAGCAGTGCCCACGGGCCCTGACGCTGAAGGATGCTGCGCTGGCCGTCTATCTCTGGCGTGACGGAGAGGCTCGCTCCAGCGGCAGCATTCTGCGACGGCCACGTGATCGCAGCCGATGTCGCCGGGCCGTGGGCATAGGTATAGACGCCGCTGCCATAGTCGAGTTGCATTGCGTTTGCGGTACCGTCGAGAGCAAGCGGCTTGACCTCGAACTGCAGCGCGGGCGCACCAGCATCATTGAAATAGGATCTGGAAACTTCATCCGCCCGTTCGAAAGCGGCAAGCACATCGTCGCTGAGGCCCAAGCCGATCTTTTGCCCGCTGCGCCAGCGCCATGGCTTGGTGGTCGTATCAATGAACGGCTTGAGATATCCGTCGCGGAAGGAGGCAATGGCGCCTTTCGGGCTGAAAACGGCGGCGAAGTCCGCTAGCGCGGCGTCGGATGTGCTCTTCGGGTCGAAGGGATAGTGACCTGAAACGATCGATCCGCATTTCGGCGCGACAGTGCTGTTCCATATGTCGGCGAGCCGCGCGCGGGAGTTGATCCCCGCGACCGCTCCCATCCTTATGATGATGCGCTGGAAGAAGGGCCGAAGTAAATCCGGCAGTTCGCCGACCATCCTGTCGAGGTCGTTGAGCGTGTCCTGTGGCTTGGTGCCCAATTCCAGCACATCGCCGCCGGTCGCGACAAGATTGAGCTGCGCATAGAGCGGTTGAAACGCTGCCAGCATCGCATCGACCTGCGTCTGCTTGGCCGCCTTGTCATCCTGCTTCTGCCCGGATCCAACGGCCGCCGCCAGCTTCGCAAAATGGTCGGTAACGCTCTTGGCGACATCGACTACCCTGTGCGGCACGGCGGAAAGGAGACCCTGGCCGTCGGCCAAGCCAGCCTTGTTCAGAAGGGAACCGGCCAGTGAGGGGTCGGCCTGGAAATCGGTTTCCCTGGCGATAGCCTCCATCAGTTCGGCGACGGCCGACGGTTTGCCGGTGATGGCCGCGATAAGGCTTGCAGCCTCTCCGGCATCGGAAGGCGGCACGATGGTCAGGTCGGCGAGCAGGCTGTCCCACCGGCGGATCGTGTCGACGGTGTAAAGATCGAAGATGCCTTCGCGTATGCGCAGGGCTTGCTGGCTGGCGTCGAGCGGCGACAGGTCCTTGCCCATCACCCACAGGTCGTTCGCGATCTCGTTCGAGACGCGCTCCGACTGCGGCAGCAGCGCCGAGCGGTAGCCGTCGCGCGTATAGAGACCGTCTATGCCATCCCAAAGGCTGGTTCCACTGACCCGTGCCAGGGTCTGCGGTCCGGCCGCGCCCATATGCTCGACGGGCCGCCAGGGCGGCAACGAGCGGACATCAGGTTGCGCGACCAGCATGTCGTAGGCGATCTTGGCCAGGCCGGTTTCCGCAATGCGGCCCCTGGCTCGATCAACAAGCGCCGCGTCGATAGGCTGGGGTGGAAGGTCGGCGGAGGCAAGGGCAACCAGATGCTCGGTCAGTTTCGCGCTGGCGTCGGCTTCGTGCACGTCAGGGAGCATCGTTGCAGCAAAACCCGGAGCGACCAGCCGTACCACCGCCGGATCGACCGGACGAGTACCGCCGAGCATAAAATAGAATTTCAGGAGCTGGAAGCGTGTCGCCGCGTCCAGCGGCGGCAGGTCGAGGCCGGCTGCGACATACTTCGCCACGAACGGCTCCAAAAGGTTCCTCACACCAAGCTCGTAGGCCTTTTTCCCCGCTTCGCGTGTCGAGGCTGTCGAATACAGCCCGAAGGTGGCGCCGGGAGGCTCCTCGTCTGCCAGGGCCTTCAGGCTGTCGAGCGCGTCGAGGGTCGACTGGAAGGAGCGGTCAGCCGTGTCCGCGCCGGCGACGGTCGCCAATCGCGTCTGGGCCGACCTGACGCCGTCGAAAAGACGCGCGGTGTAAGCCCGGCCGTCGCTGAAACCGAGCCACCACAGGATTGCGAACGCAAAGATCGCCAAGCCGATGGCCAGGTTGAGCGACATTGAGCGAAGCTTTCTTACGGCGTCCGCGCCCCGCGAATAGCCGGCAAGCGTCGGCTCGGCGAGAATCGCATGGCGCAGGAGGCTACGCAGAAAGAGCGGTCGTGCATGCAGGGCGGAATTTCGGGCCTTGATGGCAACGGAGTCGGGCCTGAGCGCGAAGGTAGGAGCGAGGGCGGCGGGAAAGATGTCGCTCGAAAGACCGGGCTGAAGCGCGCTGGTGAAAAAGACCCCGCGCAGGATCGGCGGGGTACCGAAGCGGCTTTGCGCGGAGAGAGCGCCGATCAGCCAAGACAGGCGGGTCTGGAGCAGTGCGAACTGGCTGGAAAATTCAAAGGCGCGCAGGCGGAGGCGGTCGTCACCCTCCTCCTGGAGGCGATGCAACTGTCGCTCCTTGAGCCGTCCCATTATCTCCGCGAAGCCGGCGGTCAGCCGCTCCAGCGGAGCAGCCGGCTGGTTTGGCGACCACAACGGAAAGCCGAGGACCGCGTCCTTTTCTTCCGTGCTGAGCGAATCGAAGAACTCCTCGAAACCGACCAGTTGATCGACCTTGGTCACGATCACATAGATAGGCGGGCGGGCGCGAAACCGCGTGTCGACCTCGTCGATGCGCTGGCGCAGCAATGCTCCGAACGCCTCCGTTGCCTCCTGCGCGACCGCCACGAGGTCACCCGCGCCAATGACAAGCAGGATGCCGTTGACCGGCTGCGTGGGGCGGCGGCGGCGGATGAAATCGAGCATGCGCAGCCAGACGGTTCTTTCGTGGCCGGCCGACTGCCGCAGATAGGAACTGGCGATCTCGATGAATAGGCCCTGTTCCGAAACTACGAAATGAGCCGGCTCGTCGTCTGGGCTCCGGAAGGAGTCGGCATGGACGGAAAGGCCCGAATTGAGAAGGATCGTCGTCTTGCCGCTGCCGCCAGCCCCCAGGACGAGATAGCGCGGCAGCGCGCGCCCCGCGTCGGAGAAAAGCGCGAAGCGACCCGCTCCGCCCAAGGCCCGCAAGGCGCCTCTGGCACTATCCGCGAACAACGCATAACGTGCCTCGGCGACGACCTGGTCGCGCTTGGACGCAGCGTTCTTTTCTTCATCCTTGCGGCGCATCGCATCCAGTGCCGAGCGGTCCTCGGCGTTCTGCCGGGAGCGCATCAGCATGCCGGCAATACCCCAGACCAGGACCAGAAACAAAAGGATGACGAGGCGTGGGGCAAGTGCTCCCAGAGGTCGCGCGTCGCCGACCGCGATCAGCGGCCCGAGTAGCCAGATGAGGAGCGCCACGAAGAGGAATGCACAGGTGACCAGACCGAAAGGCCTGACGATGGCCTTCAGCGATCCGCCGATCATCCCGCGGAGGCTCACGACAGGCTCTCCTTATAGGCGATGATGCGCCGGGCGGCATCGACATAAGCGGGGTTGACGGCGATTCCTCCAGAGGCGCGCAAAGCTTCCAGTCCGTCTTGGACAAAATTGTCCCGCAAGGCCCCGGGGATCGAGGCCGAATTCTGCTCCAGCCATTGGCGCAGGCCAGAGGGATCGGTCGGCGAGCCGGCAATGCCGATCAACGTCTTCAGGGACGAAATGTCGGCATCGAGATTGACGAGCTGGCTTTCGAGCAGCGCCGCCAGATGCGGGGCGAGCCCATTGCGCAACAGCGCTTCCCTTGCACGAGCGACGTGATCCCTCAGCGGGGCATTGGCGGAAAGCCCCAGGGCAGGACCAGGCACCGGCGTCGCGCCATCGAGTTCGCGCGCGAGCACCGAAAGCTGTTTCAAGTCGTCGAGAATGGCCGGTAGCTTGTCCGGGCTTGACAGGCCGGCGGCCGGTTCGGCGCTGGCAAGGATGGTTTGAGTGCGTGCTGGCCACCGGATTTCGCTGTCGAAGATATTGTAGACGGCAAGGCCGATGGCGATTGCTGCGACGACGGCGAGGGCGGCTGCCAACCAGCTGAGCATGAAGCCACCGCGCCGCCGCGATTGCTGCATCGCCAGGCCGGCCTCGGAGAATATGGCCTTGTTGAACGCGCTGTTGAGGAAAAATCCATGGTTCTCCTCGTCGATGCCGAGATCCGGCGGCACCGTGCCGGAGCGCGGCATCGCGAAGCGTCCGGACAGTTCCGGCAGGAGCGGGTCGATGGATAGCGCCTCCTGCCGCGCGCTGGTGAGAAAGATGCCGCGCAGCTGCGCGCCGTTCCAGTTGCGCGCTTTTTCGGGGACGAGAGCATCCAGCATCGGCTGGATCGTCGGCAGAAGGGTCGCGATCTGCGCTCCGAAGCCGTTGATCCTCCCGCACCGGATAGGATCGCCTTCGCGTGCAAGCCACTCAATCAGCCGGGCGCGAATTCCTCCCAGAATTCGACGGAAGCCGTCGGTGAGGGCTTGCGCACCCTGCTTGCGTTGCAGCGGTTGCCCGAGGCCGTCGAAGGGCAGGCCAAATCCCCATGCCTGGTTCCGCTCTTGCGGTTCCTGTCGGTCGAAGAACTCCTGGAAACCGGGCACCAGGTCGATTTTCGACAGCATGAGATAGAGCGGATATTTCCGACGGGTACGGGACTCGATCTCTCGGATGGCTTCGGTGGTGGCCTGCGTCAGTGCGCCATACTCGATCCCGTCGGTCAGCGTCAGGTCGGCGGGGCTGAGAACCAGCAGCATTCCGTTCAGGGGTAGACGCGGCCGGATCGCCTTGAGCAATGATACGACGCGGACAGTGTTCTCGTGGCCGGTGCCCGTCGTCGCTTCGACGAAGATCGCCCCTTCGCCGACCCACCAGACGGTTTCCCCGACCCGCACGCCGTTCTCCAGGCCAAGTCCAGAATTTTCCAAAAGGCTCGATTTGCCAACTCCAGCCGGCCCGAAGACGAGGAAGAGCGGCAACCGGTAGCGCGATCCCCCCCTTTTCAGCCTGTGGGTTTTCAAAAGGGCAAGGACGGCCCGTTTCTGGTCGCCGACAAGCCCCGTCTCGGCGCTGTCCCTCTTGCGCCCAAGCCATGAAAGGAAGGGAGGGGTGAAACCCCAAAGCACGAGCGGCAAAAGACTCGCCGCAAGGCGCAAATCCTCGCGCAGCGACGGAGTAAAACGCCAGATTGCAAAGCTTGCCGCCAGTGCGACGGCGAGTCCAAGCAAGGTCGCTGCGACCGACCGAGCGCCCACGTCAGTGCCCTTCTTCCGCGTCGATCCAGAAATCCACCCGGCGATTCCGGCTGCGTCCCTCGATGGTGTCGTTCGAGGCGATCGGATCGTCCGAACCCCGCCCTTCGGAGCTCACGCGGCCGGGGTCCTTGACGTGGCGGCGCAGCACGTCGGCTGTCGATTGAGCGCGAGCGCGCGAGATCGCCGTATTGTCGCCGAGCGAGCTGCCTGCCGGGACCGGAACGTTGTCAGTGTGTCCGACGACGAGGATCGGTCCCTTCTCGCCGTCGAGCGCCGCCCCGATACGCGAAATGAGAGGTTCCTCCGAGCCTGCGAGCACTGCTCCGCCAGTGGGGAACGAGGCCTTGAGCATGCGGATGACGACCCGCTCGCCAACCTTGGCCACCTCGACAGTGCCCGCAGCGATATCGTCCGCCAGGAAGCCGGACAGGCGCTGCACCTGGGTCTTCACGACCGGCGTCCTCGGCTCCGGAATGTTGGGAATCACCGGTTGCTGAACCATGACAGGGATTTTCGGCGCCAGCGCGTCGATCTCCTCGGCCGCTGTCGCGACGCGGGTGCGCAGATTGAGGCTGGATGCGATCCACAGTGCCGCGACCAGCAGGCCCGCCAGAGTTGCGACGATCCAGGCCGCCCTCGCAGACTTTGGTGCGGCATGCGCGGGCGCGACCGCTTCCCATGGCGGCGAAAGATCGCGCTCGTACGGCCCCCTTACCCGGCGGATCGTCCGATAGAGCTCATGCCGAAGGCGCGAAACCTGCCCGTGCCCACCTTCCATGACCCGGTATTTTCCGGAAAACCCCACCGCAAGGCATATCGCCATAAGTTCCAGGCCGTCGATGTTGTCCTCAGGGTTCAGCCGCATCTGCGAGAGCAGGTCGTAGAAGCGCTCTCCGCCCCACGTTTCATTGTAGAGGAGGCTGACCAAGCTGCGGCTTCCCCAGGCCCTCTGCCCACCCCAATCGGTGTTGAGGATGATGTCGTCGATAGTGGCTGCCAGGGCGTATCGGCCCATGCGCACAAGGCGCGAGGGCACGTCGCGCG
>NZ_JANINM010000548.1 GCF_024509055.1 Mesorhizobium sp.
CGACATCGGTCACATGCGGCAGCACCTCATAGTCGACCTCGATCAGCTTCAGCGCCTGGCGGGCGATGCGGGCGTCGATGGCCGCGACCGCCGCCACCGCGTGGCCGTCATAGAGCGCCTTCTTGCGCGCCATCGAGTTGTCGAGGACGTCGTACATGGCGGCGTCGCCATCGGTGAGGTCCGGCAGGTCCTTCGCCGTGATCACCGCCTTCACGCCGGCAAGCTTTTCGGCCTTGGAGGTGTCGATGCTCCTGATCACCGCATGCGCGTGCGGGCTGCGCAGGACGCGGCCCACCAGCTGTCCGGCCATGTTGAAGTCCGCGCCATAGCGTGCGCGTCCGGTCACCTTGTCGATGCCGTCGGGGCGGAGCGGGCGCGTGCCGACGGAAGAGAACTTGCGTCCCGAAAAGCGCGGATCGAAATTCATGGATCAGGCTCCCTTCATCACGTTCGCCGCGTCCTGGACGGCGCGCACGATCTTGTCATAGCCGGTGCAGCGGCAGAGATTGCCGGCCAGCCCGAAGCGGATTTCCTCTTCGGTGGGCGAGGGGTTCTTCGCCAGCAGGTCCTTGGCCGCGATCAGGAAGCCCGGCGTGCAGATGCCGCATTGCAGTGCGGCATGCTCCAGGAACTTCTGCTGCAGCGGATGCAACTGATCGCCATGCGCCATGCCCTCGATGGTCTCGACATTGCGGCCTTCCGCCTCCGCGCCCAGCACCAGGCAGGAGCACACCAGCCTTCCGTCGACGATGACGCTGCAGGCGCCGCAGTCGCCGGTGCCGCAGCCTTCCTTGGCGCCGGTCAGACCTAGCCGGTCGCGCAGCACTTCCAGCAGCGTCTCGTCAGGCTGGCAGAGATATTCGACATGGTCGCCGTTGATTGTCGTTGAAACCGCTACGCCAGCCATCACTTGTCTCCCGCACGCTTGTAGGCGATTGCCGCGACGCGCCTTGCCAGCACGCCCGCGACCTTCCGTCTGAATTCGATGGTGCCGCGCTTGTCATCGATCGGCCGGCATGCGCCCGAGCAGATCTTGGCCAGCCGCTCCAGCGTCGCTTCGTCGAGCTTCGAGCCGACCAGCACTTCGCCCGCTTCCTCGACCAACAGCACCGTGGGCGCGGCCGCGCCCAGCGCGACGCGGGCTGATTTCACCGCGCCATGGTCGTCCAGCGTCAGGTTCACGCCCGCGCTCACCACCGCGATGTCCATCTCGGTGCGCGGAATGAAGCGCAGATAGGCGTCGCCGGAAAGCGGCGCGCGCTTGTCGAGCAGGATCGCCTCGATGATCTCGCCCTTGACCAGCGAAGTGCGGCCCGGCCCGGTCGGCACGTTTTCGACGGCAATGGTGCGCTTGCCCGAAGGACCCGCGACGACGGCCTTCGCGCCGGCCGCCACCAGCGCCGGCACGCTGTCGGCGGCGGGCGAGGCGTTGCAGAGATTTCCGGTGATGGTGCAGCGGCCCTGCACCTGCTTGGAGCCGATGAGGTTCGCCGCCTCGACCACGCCCGGCCACGCTTGCCTGAGCGCCTTGTGCTCGCCCAGCACCGCGCAGGGCACCGTCGCGCCGATGCGGAAGCCGTCAGCCGTTTCGGTGATGTCGCTGAGGCCCGCGATCGCCTTGATGTCGACGATCAGCTCCGGCTCGACGAAGCCGCCCTTCATCCTGACCAGAAGGTCGCTGCCCCCGGCAAGGATGGCTGCCGGCCCGGCCGCTGCGGCCAGCTGGCCGACGGCGTCTTCGATTGAAAGCGGACGTATGTAACGCATCGTCTCCCCTTGGTGATCGCGATCTCAGCCGACCGTTATAAAGAGTCTCCTCATAATGACCATCCCGTTCCGGCGTTTCCGGGTTGGGCCAGAGGCGGCGAAACCTGCTCCAGATGGTCGCGCGCAATTGTGACAGGGATGCGGGCCGTCTCGCAATTCCCTTGCTGTGCTGCTGGAGCGGAGAGGGGATCTGGCGCCAGCCCTCAACCTGCTTCTAAGTCTCTGTAACTGTTGCGCGAATGAGACATCAATAATCAGCGACTCCTGATAGCTGTCAGTGGCTTGGGGGTTGCAATGCGCTTTCTTTCGATCCTGTTCGCGGGTTTGTTGTCGCTGTCTGCCGGTTCGGCATTCGCCGCCGATGCGGTGGCGAACCCGCCGGTCGAGAGCATCAACTGGTCGGGCGCCTACATAGGCATCGAAGCGGGCTATGGCTGGGGCGGGGATTCCTACCAGTACTTTTCCGACGACCCGGTGCACGTGCGTGCCGACGGGTTCATCGGCGGCGTGACGGCCGGCTACAACTGGCAGCGTGACCATCTCGTCTTCGGCGTCGAGGGCGACATCTCCTATTCCGCCATGAAGGGCAGCACGCACACCGATGTGTCCGGCCCGCCATGTCGTGACGAAGGTTGCACCGCCACGGTCGACTGGTTCGGCACCGGCCGCGCGCGCGTCGGCTACGCCTTCGAGAACTTCCTGCCTTACGCCACCGGCGGCTTCGCCGTCGGGCATGTGAAAGGGTCGGCCGACCTTGGCGCGTGCCTTCCCGCCGGTTCTTGCGACTACAGCGACACGCGTTGGGGCTGGACGGCTGGCGCTGGCGTCGAATGGGCCATGAACCAGCAGATCTCGCTCAAGGCGGAATATCTCCACGTTGACCTGGGCGCCCCCGATTTCACCAGATCATCGGTGACCACCGACGCCAAGTTCGACACCGCCCGCATCGGCATGAACTACCATTTCTGATCGCGGCTGGCCTTACGCCCTGCCTGGTCGGCGCAGCTGCTGAACCGAAGTTCGCAAGTGCGCCGGCCCCGCCCGGTTCGGTGGTGAATGAAGGCGTGAATTAGCTGTCGCGAAAATACTGCGCGGGGTTAACCATTCGTAGACCACGCTGTCCCAGAATGAGACAGCGTGGTCTTACTCATGACGGGACCGCGCAGGCGGCTCCGGCCATCAGGCAACCCCAACCCCTGAGCCGGAGCCGCCACCTATACCAGCATTGGTTGAACGAACTCTTACCGAGTGTACTTTCCAGTGCATTTCAGCGATCGCTAAAAATCGATCCGGGGCCTGCTGCATCCTCAATATTGTCATACCGATCTCCGCCTGTGAGAGCGGATTGCTTAAGTGGTCCAGCGTTTCCCTAAAACGTTGAACACGCTGGCATAGCCGATTTCGGCGCAAAGTGTTGCGGAAAGACAATATTTCGTGATAACAGAAATGTTATCCGGTTAGCCGGCTTAAGTGGGGGTTTTTCATGAAATCTATTGTCTTCGCGCTCTCCGCGCTTTCTTCCCTGTTGCTCGCCACCGGCGCGACGATGGCAGCCGACGCACAGGCTGCTAACGCGCCGGTTGCCTCCTGGTTCGGCTATGCCGAGGGCGGCTACGTGTTTCGCAACAACACGCAGACGCGGGAGATTGAGGTCGGCGATTATGACGAGGCACGCACCGGCAATGGCGGTTATGGCGCGGCGAAGCTGGGATATCGCCTCAACGATGCCTGGGACGTGGCAGCAGGGTTCCGCTACCTGAAGCAATCCTCGGGCCGGGAGAACGATGACGATTACAACTGGCAGTTCACCGGCGGGCGCTACTGGAATGCGGACATCGAGGCAGGATACCGCATGCAGCGGGACGATTGGTCACTGCGTCCGTTCCTGGGGTTGCGCTATCAGCACTACGGCGCGGATTTCACGGATCACGTTTCGCCTGACTATACCGCCACCGAGACGTCGTGGGGCATCGGCCCCAGGGTCGGTATTGATGTTTCCAAGCCTCTCGGCGCTCAATTGAGCTTCTTCGGATCGGCCGATGCAGCCGTGCTGTTCGGCAAGATCAAGGCGGAGGGAAATTACTTCACCGAGGAGGGTTCCGAGAGCCGCACCTTCGCAACGCTCGGCCTCAAGGCCGGTCTGGCATGGGAATTCGCGCCGGGCGTGAAGCTTGGGGCCGGTTACCAGCTCGAATATCTGTCCGGCATCGGCTACAAGACCTTCTCCACCGACGCCGATGATGTGCCTGCGGGTAAGGCCAGCCAGTTCACCCACGGGCCGTTCGCGCGGATCTCGTTCAACTACTGATAGCGCAGCGCGCTCGTGACGCCGCGGGAGCGGCACGAGCACGTCTTAGCCGCCGCGGGTCCTGTGAGGATGCGGCGTCGTTAGCGCAATGTTGTTATGCCGGCTCCGCGCCTGTAAGAGCGGGCATGACCTCGATCTCCCGCATCGCAGCACTTCTCCTGCTGGCAATCATCACCTTCGCCACGCTGTCGCCGATCCAGCTGCGCCCACATCTGGGCGATGCCAACATGGAACGCGCTTTGGCCTACATCCTGTTCGGGCTGGCGCTGGCGCTCGGCTTCCCGTCCCGCGTCATGCAGACGCTCCTGTTCGTCTGCGCCGTGGCGGGCTTCCTCGAGTTCCTGCAGATCTTTGATCCCGGCCGGCATGCGCGCGTTCTCGACGCCTTGGTCAAGGCGGCTGCGGGCGTTGCTGGGATTCTGTTGGGGCGCCTCATTCTCGCTGCCGCGGGCAGGGCGGCGGCGCGCCGAAATCCTTGAGACAAGCCGCGTCGGTTTTGCATTCGGGGTCGACCGGTATTTCGGCATAGTCTGCCTGCACGAACTCAAGGGCAGGGGACGGTAGCGGAAAATGGCCAGGCGGTTTGCGTTTCTTTTGGTGCGCGACTTCACCTTGTCGCCGCTGTCGCTGTTCATCGACACGCTGCGACTGGCGGGCGACGAGGGCGACCGCAGCCGCCGGGTCGAGTTCGACTGGCAGATCGTTGGTGAGCGCGGCCTGCCGATCCGCGCGAGCTGCGGCGTCGAGCTGTTGCCGACCAAGGCGATCGGCAATCCGGAGGATTTCGACAATGTCGTCGTGGTCGGCGGCCTGCTCGACACCAACCGTGCCTTGAGTTCCGAGAAGGAAGCGTTCCTGCTGCGCGCCGCCGGCAAGGGCGTGCCGCTGACGGCGCTCTGCACCGGCAGCTTCGTGCTGGCGCGCTACGGCCTGCTCGACGGCTACAGCGCCGCCGTCAGCTGGTTCCACATCAAGGATTTCCGCAGCCAGTTCCCGGACGTGAACGCCCACGCCGACAGCCTCTATTCCGTCGACCGCGGCCGCGCCACCTGCGCCGGCGGCACCGGCGCCGCCGACCTCGCGGGCTATTTCGTCTCGCAGTTCATCGGCCAGAAAGCGGCCGAGAAAGCCGCCAAGATCCTGGTGCTCGACCGTATCCGCAACAGCCGCGACGTGCAGCCCGTCGGCGACCTCTTTCCCGAGGCGGCGAGCCGCGCGGTGAAGCGCGCCTTGCTCCTGATGGAGAGCAACCTCCAGGAAAAACTGTCGGTCACCGAGCTTGCCGCCCGGCTCAACTGCTCGCGGCGTCAGCTGGAGCGGCTGTTCGGCACCGAGCTCGGCATCAGCCCGATGGCGGCCTATCTCGCGCTGCGGGTCCATCACGCCAGGTCGCTGCTTGAAGGCAGCGATCTGCAGATCGGCGAGATCGCCTACCGCTGCGGCTTCGGCAATGCCGGCCATTTCAGCCGCGTCTTCCGCCAGCACACCGGCATCACGCCGACGCATGTCAGGCACCCGAACCGGGCGTCGGCGGGACGGAGCGCGGACGACAGCGCTAGAGCATGATGCCGAAAAGTGTGAAGCGGTTTTCGGGCGACATCATGCTCTACCGGCTCTAGGCCACAGCCATGATGACATGGGCCTGGATTTTCGCGGCGACCGCGCCGCTGCCATGCCTGTCGGCGATCGCGGATTCGGCAAAGTCGGTGGCGGCTTCGAGCTTTCCCGAATCCCTGGCGACGATCTCGTTGCGCAGCAGCGTGCCCTGGCAATAGGCGACGGCCGGGATGCGTGGCGAGGCGGCGCGGCTTTGCTCGGCGCGCGTCTCGACCGAAACATGGGAAAATCCTGCGCGCTCCAGCTCGGCGTGGATCAGATCCGCGTCGTGGTAGCCATGCGGCGTGCGCGCCAGGAAGCGCGGCGGATCGTCGGGAAAAATCCTCGCCAGCGCATTCGTCACATCGTCGGCGAACTCGTTCTCCTCGATGCGATCCCATACGCTGAACAGGAATCGCCCGCCGGGCTTCAGCACCCGCAGCGCCTCGCGGTAGGCGGCCACGCGGTCGGGAAAGAACATCGCGCCGAACTGGCAGCAGACGAGATCGAAGGCCGCGTCCTCGAACGGCAGCTTCAGCGCATCGGCCTGGCGCCATGCGATGCGGTCGTCGGCGCCCTGGCGCGCCGCGGCATAGTCGAGCATCGGCTGGTTGAGGTCGGTCACAACGTAGCGCGCGCCGGCGGACAGTCTCGGCGCCAGCGCGCGGGCGACAACCCCGGTACCCGCCGCGGTTTCCAGAACCGCGCCCGGCGCAAGCGCCGCCGCCCGCTGCGCGAGGTCGGCGGCATAGGGCTCGAAAATCAGCGGCACCATGTGGCGGTCGTAGTTTTCCGGGATGGAGCCCGCGAACACCTTGTCCGTTGCCAGCATTGCCGTCACCCCGCGTTCGGTCCAGTGGCTCACGAGATTAGCACGTAATTGCCTGTTTTGGTTGGCCTTTCGACTGCCCGATGGCATAAGCGGCTATGCGATCGACAAATGGGACTGTCGGCGCCGCTGCTCGGCCTCGCCGTTCAACCGGCGCATTGCCTGGCCGCTTGCGGTTGGCCAGGCTGAAGCTTTTTCGGCGGGCAGGGTTGCCGCAAGAGGCGCCTCCGGACCATCACTCGGTCCGGCACGCGAGCTGCACAAAGCTGCGGATTGCGCGGCTGGCCTCATTAACAAATGTGACTGCCGCTGCCTTCGGGTCTACCTATCTCTCGGAATCAGTTGGGAGATTCGGAAATTGGATAGTGTCGACAGGTTGGAAGCGCTGATCGAGGAGGGCGCCGCGGATGCCGCCGAACAGGCGCGCGCCTTGCTGAAGGACGTCAAGGGCGCCTCGCGGCTCGGCTTCGAAGCTGTCGAGGAATTCCTGATCGAGCTGATGACGCTGGCCTTCGCCGTCGAGGCCGGCCTGGAAGGCTTCCAGGAGTCCGCGCGCCGCCAGGCCCGCATGCGGCTCTACAGGTTGAGGCTGCTGCTGGCCTGAGTATTGGGCCATCGCGACAGCGAGCCTGCTTTTAAGGACGCCGTTCTTTTGCAATTGGACAGCCCGCTTCCTCTATGCTTTCATTGGCTCGTGGAGGAAACGGGGGTTTCTAAATTATGCCGGTAGTTCAGCGCGAAATCCGCAAGCGCGGATTCTTCGGCCATGTCTTCAAATGGCTGTTCATCATCTTCAACATACTCATGCTGCTTTGGCTTGTCGGCTACTGGTCGCAGATAAGCGGCATGATCGGCCACGGCAGCGATGCGGAGAAAGCCGGCGGCGCGATCGGCGCGGCGATCGGCACCAGCATGCTGCTGTTCTTCTGGGTGGCCGGCGACATCATCCTTGGCCTGTTCACGCTGCTGACCCGAGGCAAGAGAATCCTGATCACGGAGGACGCAAGATGAAGCGCCTCCCCCTGCTGGCGGCCGCGAGCGTTCTTGCACAAAATGCCTTGGCTAACGGAGCCGATGACGTTCGCGCGAACTGCGGCGACGACTGGCCTAACAACTACCAGATGCAGGAGTTCTGCATTGAGCAGCAGAAAACCGCCGCCTCCTCGGTGTCTCGATACATCCACGGCTCTCTGACCGAAGCTGAAAAGGGCATCATGAACCAGTGCGCCGAGGACTGGCAACTCTCGCGTGGATACAACTGGGAGATGGTTCTCTTCTGCTTCGAGCAGCAAAACGCAGCACGGAAAAGGCTCGGAAAATAGCCTAATCCCTCGACGTGTCTTTGATCAGGTCGCGGAGTTCCTTCGGCTCGCTGCGCACCGCCTTGGCGTCTTCGGCGGCTTTCAGACGCTCGCGACGGCGGGCGAAGCGCCGGAAGCCGTACAACCGCATGGGCGTATAGTTCCAGACATTGCTGGCGTCGTGGCCGGGCGAGATCTACTCTGCGACTGCCGTGGGATCCCCAGCCGAAAAACCTTGCCCGACGTCCTCACAACAGGGAACGGGGGCGAGGACCGCCCCTTACGAAATCCGCCGCCCGCTCTCATCCAGCAGCACGCAGCCGGCCGGATCGAAGCCGACCTCGATTGGTTCGCCCTCGCGAAACACCCGCCCACTGATCGGCGTGTTGGCGCGGATCGTCGTGCCGCCGATGTCGATCTCGTAGATGGCGCTGCCGCCGAGATAGGAGGTCGAGACGACGCGGCCGGAGAGCCTGTTGCCGCTTGCCGCTGCGCCCACCGACAGTTTCTGCGGCCGCACCACCACGGTGACCTTGCTGCCCGGCGCCAGCGGCTTCGGCGAGACGACATTGACCGTCTGGCCGGCGGCAAGCGTCACCGCGCCATCCGGTTTGCCCGCCGTGCCGGCCAGCATGTTGGCCTTGCCGAGGAAGTCGGCGACGAAGGCGGTGGCGGGGCGCTCATAGACCTCTTCCGGCGTGCCGATCTGCTCGGCCGATCCGGCGTTCATCACCACGATGCGGTCCGACATGGAGAGCGCTTCTTCCTGGTCGTGGGTGACGAAGATGGCGGTGATGCCGGTCTCCTTCTGGATCTTCTTGATCTCGACGCGCATCTCCTCGCGCATGTTGGCGTCGAGCGCCGAGAGCGGCTCGTCGAGCA
>NZ_JANINM010000549.1 GCF_024509055.1 Mesorhizobium sp.
ACTCGGTCTCCTTCCCACTTCAAACCATACACCTGAACCAACACACAGGATTCTATGGTCTGCGCCGCGTCGCTTCGCTCCTTGCTCCGCCCTAGAATGACGAAGGAGATAGCTCGCGCTCCTTCGCGCCCCCTCTGGCCTGCCAGCCATCCCCCACAAGGCTCCAGCGCCCGCCGCCCGTCACGCAAAGTTTGCCGGAATAACATCGGACTTTAGCTATATTAGCTGTAATGTGCAGCGCCTTTAGGGGAGGAGTGCCATGTTCCTGCGTCTTGGCTTCGGCATATTTGCCCTTGTTGCTTTCGCCGGCCAGGCGGCCGCTTTCGAGATCTCCAGCCCGTCGGTTTCCGACGGCAAATGGGCCGAGAAGTATCTGGGCGACAAGGCCGGCGGCTGCACGGGCGGCAGCGTGTCGATCGCGCTTGCCTGGAAGGACCCGCCGGCCGGCACCAAGAGCTACGCGCTGACCATGTTCGACCCCGACGCAAATGGCGGCAAGGGTTTCTGGCATTGGCTGGCCTGGAACATCCCGGCAAGCGCCAAGGGTCTGCCCGAAGGCGCCGGCTCCAAGGGCGGCAAGGGCCTGCCCAAGGGCACGGTGCTCGGCACGGGCGGCATCGGCCGCGCCGGCTATTTCGGCCCATGCCCGCCGCCGGGCAGGGCGCATCACTACGTCTTCACGCTCTACGCGCTGGGCGAGAAGACGCTGCGCACGCCCGACAATCCGTCGCCCGAAATGGTGTCCGTCGCCGCCAAGAGCCAGGCGCTCGGCGATGCGAGCGTGACGTATACGTACGGGAGGTAGGCCCCCTTGAGGGGAGATGTCGCCGAAGGCGACAGAGAGGAAGCGAGGGAATCTCCTTCGTCATCCTAGGGCGGAGCAAGGAGCGAAGCGACGCGCGCAGACCCTAGGATCCATGCCTTTACCTGGAAGCAGCGGTGCGGAATTCCGATTGGCCGCATTCTTCGGCGACCGTCAAGGCATGGGTCCTAGGGTCAAGCCCGAGGATGACGAAGCGTTGGCTGAGCCGCAGACTGCCGACAGGCTGGCGGGGCAGCACCCCCTCTGGCCTGCCGGCCATCTCCCCCTCAAGGGGGGAGATCAGCAGTATCAACGCCTCACTTCGCCGCTTCCAGCTTGTCCTGCGTCTTCGTTTCGAAGTCGCTGGCGTCGTGGCGCTCGTGCAGTTGGTAGGCCGGGTCGCCCGAGGTGCGGTTGACCATGCGGCCGCGCTTCACTGCCGGCCTCGCGTCGATCGCGTCGGCCCAGCGCTGCACATGCTTGTATTCATGCACCGACAGGAACTCGGCGGCGTCGTTGTAGCTGCGGCCCTTGGAGAGCCCGCCATACCAGGGCCAGACCGCCATGTCGGCGATGGTGTAGTCGGGGCCGGCCAGGTACTCACTCTCGGCCAGGCGGCGGTCCAGCACGTCCATCTGCCGCTTGGTCTCCATGGCGAAGCGGTCGATGGCGTATTCGATCTTTTCCGGCGCATAGGCGTAAAAATGGCCGAAACCGCCGCCGAGATAGGGTGCGGAGCCCATCTGCCAGAACAGCCATGAGAAGGTTTCCGCGCGGGCGGCGCGCTCGGTCGGCAGGAAGGCGCCGAATTTCTCAGCCAGGTAGGTGAGGATCGAGCCGGACTCGAACACACGCACCGGCTTCGGCTCGCTGCGGTCCATCAGCGCCGGAATCTTGGAGTTCGGATTGACCTCGACGAAGCCCGAGCCGAACTGGTCGCCGTCGCCGATCTTGATCAGCCAGGCGTCGTATTCGGCGCCCTTGTGTCCCAGCGCCAGCAGCTCCTCCAGCATGATCGTGACCTTCTGGCCGTTGGGCGTGGCCAGCGAATAGAGCTGCAGCGGGTGCTTGCCGACCGGCAGTTCCTTCTCATGCGTCGGCCCTGCGACCGGCCGGTTGATCGAGGCGAAGGTGCCGCCGCTCGGCTTGTTCCAGGTCCAGACTTTCGGCGGAATATACTGGTTCATTAGGGGAGGCCCTTTGGGATGAGAGGTCGGTCCGCGATAGACTTAGGTGCGCCGCCGCGCGCGTCAAAGAAAAAAGTTCAATTTTCCTTGAACTAGCGCTTGGGCCAGCCTGGCGCTTTCAATTCTCCGGTTGTGGGAGAAGGTGGATCGGCGCCTTAGCGCCGAGACGGATGAGGGGTGTTCCAGCGGAATGAGACGCTGGTGTTTCCTGGAGCACCCCTCATCCGTCGCCTTCGGCGACACCTTCTCCCACAAGGGGAGAAGGAGAGCGCCAGCCCTTGCGCCGCGCACCTTTGGCCATACCTATAGGAAAAGACCCGCAATCAAAGACCCGCAATCCAGGACTGACCAATGACCGTCGAGAAAATCGCCCGCTCCGTCGTCGCCGTGCGCGCCACGGTGCCGGACGACGCCTTCACCGCCAATGCGCTGGGCACGCGCCGCGAAGGCAGCGGCGTGGTGATCCGCGACAACGGGCTGGTGCTCACCATCGGCTACCTGATCACCGAGGCGGAGGAAGTGTGGCTGACCGACCAGGACGGCCGCGTGATTGCCGCCCATGCACTGGCCTACGACCAGGAAACCGGCTTCGGGCTGGTGCAGGCGCTGTCGCCGCTTGGCCTGCCGGCCGTCCAGTTCGGCAATGCCAGGAAGGCCGAAATCGGCGATGCGGTCACGCTCGCCGACGGCATCGGCCAGCAGGTCGACGCCCACATCGTCACCAAGCAGGAATTTGCCGGTTATTGGGAATATCTGGTCGACGAGGCGATCTTCACCGCGCCGGCGCACCCGTCCTGGGGCGGCGCCGCGCTGTTCGACCGTGACGGCAAGCTGCTCGGCGTCGGCTCACTGCGCCTGCAGATGAGCCGGGCCGGCGAGGTGGCCGACATCAATATGGTTGTGCCGATCGACCTTCTGAAGCCGATCCTGGACGACCTCATCAAGCGCGGCCAGGTGGCGAAACCGCCGCGTCCGTGGCTGGGCGCATTCTCGGCCGAATCCAACGGCATGGTGGTTGTGATGAGCGTCGCCGAGGGCGGCCCGGCCGCGCAGGCCGGCCTGCGCCAGGGCGACATCATCTCCGAGGTGCGCGACGGCGAGGTCGACGGCCTCGCCGATTTCTACCGCAAGCTCTGGGAGAACCCGGCGGGTTCGGAGATCCCGCTGCGCGTGGTGCGCGACGGCCGCGAGACCTGGCTGCGCGTCAAATCCGCCGACCGCAACGCCTTCCTCAAGAAGCCGCAGCTGCAGTAAGCACTTGTAAGCCTTGACTTGAGTGCCCGCCGATCCAGATGGGTTGTACGGGCTTTGAGTTCATGCATTGCGCACCACTCCTCGTCGTCGACGCGTTCAGCTGACGAATGCCCGCCGAAAGGAGACATCCGTGAACAAGAAGTCGCTTATCCTGCTGGTCACCTCGCTGGCGTCCGGCCTCATATTCTCATTCGGCGCCACCTCCATGGCGGCCGCACAAAGCGCGACCACCATCGTCGTCGGCGCCGACACGACCTTCCCGCCATTCGAGACCGAGACGAACGGCGAGGTCACCGGCTTCGACATCGACATGATCAAGGCGATCGCCAAGGCCGAGGGCATGACGGTCAGCCTGAAGACATTGCCGTTCAACGGCATCATCCCCAGCCTGCAGGCCGGCTCCATCGACGCCGCGGTTGCCGGGATCACGATCAAGACCAGCCGCATGCAGAATGTCGAGTTCAGCGATGCCTATTACAAATCCGGCCTGTCGGTGCTGGTGAAGAAGGATTCCGACATCAAGAGCTTCGACGACCTCAAGGGCCACGTGGTCGCGACCAAGAAGGCGACCTCGTCGGTCGATTACCTGACCGGCCACGGCTTCGCGTCCGATTATGTGAAGCAGTTCCAGAGCATCGACGCCGCCTATCAGGCGCTCGAGACCGGCGGCGCGGACGCCGTCATCTTCGACAATCCGGTCAACGTCAACTTCAAGGCCAGCCATGACGACGTCAAGACAGTCGGCCCGCTGCTGACCGGCGAATTCTACGGCATAGCCATCAGCAAGCAGAAGCCGGAGCTGGTTCAGAAGATCAATGACGGCCTCGCCAAGATCAAGCAGAGCGGCGAATACCAGAAACTGTTCCAGACCTATTTCGGAGGCGATACCAGCGGCGTGGTCAATGGCGTTGAAAAGCCGGCGGCCGTTGCGATTTCGGGCTGATCGGATCGCCTGAACCATAGATCCCTCGGCCTTTCCGGGCCGTCCGGCGACGGTGTGCATGGCGCGAGGCCGCGCCGTGCATTGCTTGCGGCGAGGCGGGCGGAAAACAGCAATCCAAGGCATGCTCCATGGGCCCCATCTGGCAAAACCTACCCGTCATCCTGGATGGCTTGCGGCTGACCATCCAGTATTCGATCGTCGCCATCGTCCTGATGGTGGTCATCGGCCTCGTCGCCGCTCTGATGCGCCTGTCGACAGTCGCGCCGCTGCGCTGGATCGGCACCGGCTATGTCGAGATCTTCCGGTCCACGCCGCTCCTGGTGCAGCTCTTCTTCATCGTGCTCGGGCTGCCGGCGATCCTGCCCGTCAACCGGTGGTTCGGGCAGCTGACCTATCCCATCCTCGCAGCGGCCTTCACGCTCAGCCTGAACGAAGGCGCCTATGTCACCGAGATCATTCGCGCCGGCATCCTCGGCGTCGACCGGGGCCAGAAGGAGGCGGCGCAGTCGATCGCCATGAACGGCTACCAGACGATGCGCTACATCGTGCTGCCGCAGGCGTTCAAGCGGATGATCCCGCCGCTGGTCAACCAGGCGGCACAGACGATCAAGGACACCTCGCTGCTGGCGCCGGTCGGCATCGCCGAACTGGTCTACAAGGGCGAGATCGTGATTGCCGAGACCTTCGCGTCCTTCGCGATCTGGGGGCTGATCGCCGCCCTCTACTTCGTCCTCATCTTCTCGCTGTCGAAGTTCGCGTCCTATCTGGAGAGGAGGCTTCAAGTTGATAAACGTTAAGGACCTTCACAAGTCCTTCGGCCACAACGAGATCCTCAAGGGGATAAGCACTCACGTGGAGGAAAAGGAAGTCGTCGTCGTCATCGGCCCTTCCGGCAGCGGCAAGAGCACGTTCCTGCGCTGCCTCAACGGTCTGGAGACGGCGACAAGCGGCGAGATCGAAATCGCTGGCATGGTGCTTACCGACCCGAAGACGAACATCCACAAGCTGCGCCAGCATGTCGGCATGGTGTTTCAGCAGTTCAACCTGTTCAAGCACCTGACCATCCTGGAGAACGTCACCATCGGGCCGCGCAAGGTCAAGAAGATCACGACCGAGGAGGCCAACCGGGTCGCGCGCGAGTTGCTGGCCAAGGTCGGCCTCGTCGGCAAGGAAGCGAGCTATCCGGACGAGCTTTCCGGCGGCCAGCAGCAACGCGTGGCGATCGCCCGCTCGCTGGCGATGGGACCGGATGTCATGCTCTTCGACGAGCCGACCTCCGCGCTCGATCCCGAAATGGTCGGCGAGGTGCTTCAGGTCATGAAGAACCTCGCCGTCGAGGGCATGACGATGGTGGTCGTCACCCATGAGATGGGCTTTGCGCGCGAGGTCGGGCACCGGGTGATCTTCATGGATGACGGCATGATCGTGGAGGAAGGGCCGCCCAAGGCGCTCTTCTCGGACCCGCAGAGGAACCGCACCAAGAGCTTCCTGGCGAAGATCCTGTAGCCCTCGCGTCGCGTCAGTTGCGCCTGGCGCTGGCGAGGACGACGAGATTGTCGTCCGGATCGCGCATGCGCATGATGTAGAAGTCCTTCGTCTCCTCGATCGGGCCGGGCGCGAGACCAGAGTCGGCCAGGCGCTTGCGCTCGGGCTCCAGCGGCAATACGCCGAGGGTCAGCGTGCTGGTTCCGGCCTTGTCCTTGTCCTCGAAGAGCTGGACTTCGGCGCTGTCGGTGAACTGCCATTCGACAAGTCCATCCATCGGCCGACGGGCAGGGGGCCTGCCGAACAGTTTTTCGTACCATTTCGTGCTGGTTTCGAGATATGAACAACTGACATGGGCGAAGATTGTTTCGATGCCCATCCTGGACCTCCTCCGTGCTTTCGCGGTTCTCCAGCAACGCCGCGTGGGTGCCGCCCGTTCCTTTTGCGGGCGCCCGCGGGCCGATCTCCGGACGCCTGCTGACATGAACTGGCAGGTGGCCGGGCTACAAGGGCGAGGGAATCGGTCACAGTGGCCGGCAACGAGATGACGAGGTGATGATGGCGCCCATCAAGGTCGATCCGGACAAGGTCCGCGAGTTTCCCGACGCGGGGAGCTTCCATGCCTGGCTGGCCGACAACCACGCCGGCGAAAGCGAGGTCTGGATCAAGGTGCACAAGGTCGGCTCCGGCCTGCCTTCGATCACGCCCAAAGAGGCGATCGACGTTGTGCTGTGCTTCGGCTGGATCGACGCGGTGCGCAAGTCGTTCGACGATAAAAGCTTCCTCCAGCGCTACACGCCACGCGGCAAGAAGAGCATCTGGAGCAAGATCAACATCGACAATGTCGCCCGGCTGATCGAGGAGGGCCGCATGACCAGGCATGGCCTCAAGGAGGTCGAGGCGGCCAAGGCCGACGGCCGCTGGGACCGCGCCTATGGCGGGTCGAAGGACATGACCATCCCGCCAGACCTGCAGGCGGCGATCGACGCCGAGCCGAAGGCGAGGGCAATGTTCGAAAAGCTCTCGGCCCAGAACCGCTTCTCGCTCGCCTTCCGCACCCACAACATGAAGACCGAGGCCGGAAGGAAGAAGAAGATCGAGGGCTTCGTCGAAATGCTGAAGCGCGGCGAGACGATCTATCCGCAGAAGCAGAAGTGACCGCCAACCAAAAACGCCGCCCCAACAGGGACGGCGCTTTCAGGGAGGAGATGGTTTCGAACCCGGGAACCAAGGCCCGAAACCATCGGTCATGAAGTTCGGGAGGACCGGGCCTTATGCGGCGGCCGGCTTCTTGGCGGGCTTCTTGTGCGAGTGCTTCTTCACATGATGCTTGCGGGTGTGGTGCTTCCTCATGTGGTGCCGGTTGTGCTTGCGCAGGTGATGCTTGCGGCCGTGATGATGATGCCGGCGATGCTTCCTGTGCTTCTTGACGGCCTTGACCGGGGGCTTCGCCGTCTCGGTGGCGGCCGGAGCAGGGGCGGTGGTCGTCGTCGTGGCCGGGGCGGTCGTGGTGGCGGGCGCCGTCGTGGTGGTCTGGGCGTTGGCGGCAGGCACCGCGAAGGCGAGCGCGACGGCCAGGCCGAGAGCGGAGAGAAGGGTCTTTTTCATAATCGGCATTCCTTTCAAGGATCGATGTCTTTTGTCGCTCGCCGTAGTGGTCGGCTGCTCCGGGTACCGTTATGACACCCGCTCTTTTCGCGAGTTTTTCCGCACTGTTGAATCTTGTTTCCGCATTGTTTCCGGTAGCGGTGGTGGCCTGGGCGCATGGTCCGGACCGTGATTTTGCCGGGTATCGACGCGATCGGGTCGCGACGGCAAGTCGTTGCGTGACGAACGGCGGCGTTGCCGAGGTAAGCCGCTGAAAAATATAGTTTTTCCACTCACTCGTTGCAAATTCGACGAGAAAATGGAAAACCGAGTAATTACAATTGCTTAACGAGAAATCAGCCTCGCATGGTCGATTGGCTCGGCAATCGACTGGCCTGCCCTTGCGCCATCATACGAAAATAGCATTCTCGGTCCGCGAAATCTGATGCTAGGTTTCGCGCATTCCGGGCGGTGGCGTGGTCGGGCAGAGGAGAGAAAGCGGGGCGCGAGCCCGCATTTTCCAGGACATCGGACGCAACCATTGAACCATCGCAGGGCCGCCGCGTTTGCCGTTGGTTGGCCACCAGGGAGGAATTGGCAGTGAAAGCATCCTATCTCGTTTCGGCCGCGCTGCTGGCGGCGACCGCAATGCCGGCGGCGGCCGGCCAGATTTCCGACGGCAAGGTCAAGATCGGCATCCTGAACGACCAGTCGGGCGTCTATGCCGATTTCGGCGGCAAATGGTCGGTCGAGGCCGCCAAGATGGCGGTCGAGGATTTCGGCGGCAAGGTGCAGGGCGCCCCGATCGAGATCGTCAGCGCCGACCACCAGAACAAGCCGGACATCGCTTCCAACATCGCGCGCCAGTGGTACGACACCGAGCAGGTCGACGCGATCATGGAGCTCACCACGTCCTCCGTGGCTCTGGCCGTCCAGGGCATCTCCAAGGAAAAGAAGAAGATCGACATCGTCACCGGCGCCGCGTCCACCGACCTCACCGGCAAACAGTGCTCGCCCTACGGCTTCCACTGGGCCTACGACACCCATTCGCAGGCCGTCGGCACCGGCGGCGAGCTGGTGAAGCAGGGCGGCGACAGCTGGTACTTCATCACTGTCGACTATGCCTTCGGCTATTCGCTGAAGGACCAGACCGCCAAGCTGGTCGAAGCCGCCGGCGGCAAGGTGCTGGGCGAGGTGCGCTATCCGCTCGGCGCCACCGACTATTCCTCCTTCCTGCTGCAGGCGCAGTCCTCCGGCGCCAAGATCGTCGGGCTTGCCAATGCCGGCCTTGACACCTCCAACGCCATCAAGCAGGCGGCCGAGTTCGGCATCGTCGCCGGCGGCCAGCGGCTGGCGGC
>NZ_JANINM010000550.1 GCF_024509055.1 Mesorhizobium sp.
ACGAGAAGGCGCGCAGCGCAGGCATGGCCAAAGGCATGTGGGAGAAGATCAAGGCGGTCGAGAAGGCCGAGAAGCGTAGCGCCCGCATCGCGCGTGGCCTCGATCCGGAGGACCACGGCAAGGGCTATCTCGACAGCGTGCCGGTCGCCCTGCCCGCGCTGACCCGAGCGCTGAAGCTGCAGGAGAAGGCCGCCCGTGTCGGCTTCGACTGGAGCGAGGCGGCGCCTATTCTCGACAAAATCGAGGAAGAGATCGGCGAGTTGCGCGAGGCGCTGGCCAAGGGCGACAGCGCCTCGATCAAGGACGAGTTCGGCGACATGTTGTTTGCCGTGGTCAATCTCGGCCGCCATCTCGAACTCGATTCCGAGGCGGCGCTCAGCGGCACCAACGACAAGTTCCGCTCCCGCTTCCACTATGTCGAGCGCTCCGTTGAGGAATCAGGCGGCTCGCTGGAAAAGGCGACGCTGGACGAGATGGAAGCGCTCTGGCAGCAGGCCAAGGGCGCAAAGTAAGCGCGTCGCTCAGCCGTGATCCCTGCGGTGCAGCCGGCTCTCGATTTCCTGCCTAGTGCTATGGGTCGCCGTCAGTGAGATGGTGACGCTGCCGTCCTCGTTGTCGGTCCGTGAAACGACATCGCCGTTGCGGTAAAGCCAGTCGACCTGGCCGAGCTGAGACGGCGCCAGCGTCACCGTCATGGTTTCGAGCTCCCCCGATACGCGCGTCTCGATCAGGGCCTTCAGCGTGTCGATGCCCTCGCCGGTCACGGCCGATATGGCGATCGGCGGTGCCTTGCCGCCGGCGCCTTCGGTGAGCAGCCGCTCGCGGTTGCCTTCGTCCAACAGGTCGATCTTGTTCCACACCTCGATCACCCGGGTGGCATCGCTGGCATCGACGCCGAGGTCGCCAAGGATGCGCTCGACATCCTCGGCCTGAGCGGCGGTGTCGGGATCGGAGATGTCGCGCAGATGCAGCACGAGATCGGCCTCGACGACCTCTTCCAGCGTCGCCCGGAAGGCGGCGACGAGATGCGTCGGCAGGTCCGAGATGAAACCGACCGTATCGGACAGGATGATCGGCGTGCCATGCGGCAGCCGCACTCGACGCAGCGTCGGGTCCAGCGTCGCGAACAGCATGTCCTCGGCCAGCACCCCTGCTCCGGTCAGCCGGTTGAACAGCGTCGACTTGCCGGCATTGGTGTAGCCGACGATCGCCACCACCGGGAAAGGCACCTTCTTGCGCTTGGCACGGTGCAGGTCGCGGGTGCGGCGCACCGTTTCCAGCTCATGCTTCAGCTTGGTAATCTTGTCCTGCAGGATGCGGCGGTCGGATTCGATCTGGGTTTCGCCCGGGCCGCCGAGGAAACCGGCGCCGCCGCGTTGCCGTTCGAGGTGGGTCCAGCTCCGCACCAGCCGGCCCTTCTGGTAGTTGAGGTGGGCCAACTCGACCTGCAGAGTGCCTTCCTTGGTCCGGGCGCGCTCGCCGAAAATCTCCAGGATCAGCCCCGTGCGATCGAGCACCTTGGCGTTCAGTTCCTTTTCGAGATTGCGCTGCTGCACCGGCGTCAGCGGATGATCGACGATGACCAGCTCGGCCTTGCGCTCTTTGACGATCTCGGCGAACTCGGCCACCTTGCCGCTGCCGAGCAGCGTCGCCGGGCGCGGGTCGGCCACCGTCACGACCGCCGTGTGGACCGGATTGAGGTCGATTGCGCTGGCCAGCCCGACCGCTTCATCATGTCGGGCGTCCGCGGAGCGGCTCAGCCGGGGGCGATTCGAATCATCGTCGCCACGCGGCTGGCGCGTAAGCACAGGCACAATGACAACCGCTCGGGTCGGATCCTTGGATTCCGGTCCGATCTGGTGCCCTTGCTTTCCGCCAACGCTGCGGTCCGCGTCTCTCTCTCGTGCCAATCAGGCGCCCTGGCTTTCCTCGCCATCGAACATCTGAACCGGCTGGCTCGGCATGATCGTGGAAATGGCGTGTTTGTAGACGAGTTGGGAGTGCCCGTCCCGGCGCAACAACACACAGAAATTGTCGAACGAAGTGACCACGCCGGTCAGCTTCACGCCGTTGATGAGGAAGATGGTAAGTGGATTTTTGCTCTTGCGAACTGAATTCAGGAACAGGTCCTGAAGGTTTTGCGATCGCTCCGCCATTTTTCTTGTCTTTCGCCGATCCCCTTCGGTCTGCGGGCCAATGCGCCAAATTACGTGGCACCTGTCAAGCGCGCAAACCCCCTCTTGCCGTCCAAACGACAAGCAGAACGAGATAGTTGATGTTCATTCCAGTTGTGCGGTTATCAGGCTGGACTTTTTTCCGCAATGTCAAAAAAGGCCTGACGCAACGAAAGTGTCATGGAGCCGGGGTGGCCATTTGCGACCGGCGCGCCGTCAATTTCGATCACCGGCATGGCGATCGTGGTCGCCGAGCTGATGAAAGCCTCGCGCGCCGCCTTGGCCTCGGCGACCGAAAATCCACGCTCCTCGATCTTCAGACCGAGCCTGGCGGCGACATCGAAGAGGGTCGTGCGGGTGATGCCGCGCAGGATGCCATGCTCGGCCGGCCGCGTCACCAGCACACCGTCCCTGGTGACGATCCATGCATTGGACGAGCCGCCTTCCTTGACCGTTCCGTCGGTATCGACGAACCACGCCTCCTGGGCGCCGGCCTCCTTGGCCTTCTGCTTGGCAAGCACGTTCGGCAACAGGCCGGTGCTCTTGATGTCGACGCGGTCCCAGCGATTCTCGGGCACGGTGATGACCTTGATGCCGGTTTCGACCCGCTTGGCTCCCGCGGCCGGATCAGCTTTGCGGGCGGTAATCACCAGCGATGGTCTGGTGCCGGCCGGCGGGAAGACGAACTCCCGGCTGGCGACGCCGCGCGTCACCTGGAGATAGACAAGGCCGTTGGTTACATCATTGCGGCGCACCACCTCGCGCAGCAGCATCGGCAGCACGCCTTCCGACACGGGCCACGCGATCGACAGCTCCTTCAACGAGCGCTTGAGCCGAGCCAAGTGGCGCGGCATGTCGACGATATAGCCACGCGCCACCTCGCAGACTTCGTATACGCCGTCGGCGAACTGGTAGCCGCGATCCTCGATGTGGACCTGGGCGTGGGCATGGACGACGTAGCGCCCGTTGACATAGGCAATGCGCGGCATGGACCACCTCTGGGAAATGTCAGGTTTTCTTAGGCGATTCCGCCGCGGCCGTAACGGACAATCGCGTGGACCAAGGCCGGCTTACACACCGAGCGACTTCAGTTTGCGGTGCAAGGCGGAGCGCTCCATGCCGATGAACTCGGCCGTCTTCGAGATGTTGCCGCCGAAACGGTTGATCTGGGCGATCAGATAGTCCTTCTCGAACTGCTCGCGCGCTTCGCGCAGCGGCAGCGCCATGATGTGCTGGTCCGACTGGTTCGGCGTGCGCGGCATGACGTCGCCGATTTCGGAGGGCAGAAGGTCGGCGGTGATCGGCGCCTCGACATCGCCGCCACGCGCCAGGATCATCAGTCGCTCGACATTGTTGCGCAGCTGGCGAACATTGCCCGGCCAATTATGCGCCTGCAGCACGGCCAGCGCATCGTCGCCGATGCGGCGCGGCTTGATGCCGGCCTGGCGTGCGATCTGCTTCATGAAATTGTCGACCAGATAAGGGATATCCTCGCGCCGCTCGGCAAGGCCGGGCACCATCACCGGAACCACCGCCAGGCGATGGTAGAGATCCTCGCGGAAGCGCCCGTCGGCGATCATCGCCTCGAGGTTCTGCGAGGTCGAGGAAATGATCCGCACATCCACCTTCACCCGCTTGGTGCCCCCCACCCGCTCGAACTGCTGCTCGACCAGCACGCGCAGGATCTTGTTCTGCGTCTCGCGCGGCATGTCGGCCACTTCGTCGATATAGAGGATGCCGCGATGCGCCTCTTCCAGCGCGCCGACCTTGCGCTCGGTGCCGTTCGATTCGGTGCCGAACAGCTCGATCTCCATGCGTTCGGGCGTGATGGTGGCCGCGCTCAGCGTCACGAACGGACCGGCTTTGCGCGCCGACAGTGTGTGGATGGCGCGCGCCGTCAATTCCTTGCCGGATCCGGACGGGCCGACGATCATGACGCGGCTGTTGGTCGGCGCAACGCGCTCGATCGTCTGCCGCAGCTGGCTCATGGCCGAAGACATGCCGATCAGGTCGAAAGTCTCGCCGCTGCGCTGCTTGAGGTCAGAGACTTCGCGCCTCAGCTTGGAGGTCTCCAGCGCACGCTCGGCAACCAGGATCAGGCGGTCGGCCTTGAACGGCTTCTCGATGAAATCATAGGCGCCGCGCCTGATGGCGGAGACCGCCGTCTCGATGTTGCCGTGGCCGGAAATCATCACCACCGGCATATTGGGATGCATAGTCTTGATCTCGTCCAGCAGCGCGAGCCCGTCGAGCCGCGAGCCTTGCAGCCAGATGTCCAGGAAAATCAGCCGCGGCGCGCGATCGGCAATGGCCGCAAGCGCGCTGTCGGCATCATGTGCCGTACGGGTTTCGTGGCCCTCGTCGCTCAGAATACCAGCAACGAGCTCGCGGATGTCTTCCTCGTCGTCGACGATGAGAATATCAGACGCCATTACCGACCTTTTCAGTTTCTCGTTCGTGTTCGTTTCGGCCCTCGCTGCGTGGCGGCGCAGCAACAACCGTTGCCGGCGGCAGGATGATCGAGATCATCGCGCCCCGGCCTCCGTGGAAATCCGAAGGCGCATCGTGCAATTCGAGCCGGCCGCCATGGTCTTCCACGATCTTCTTGACGATAGCGAGGCCAAGGCCGGTGCCTTTCTCCCGCGTCGTCATATAGGGCTCGAGCAACCTTTGGCGATTCTCGCGCGGCAGCCCCTTGCCGTTGTCGATAACGTCGATTCTTATGGCGCCATCTTGGCGCCCTGCCTGAATCCGGATTGTGCCGTCGGACCGGCCCGTTCCATCAAGTCCGTCAATCGCCTCGGCGGCGTTCTTGATGACATTGCCGAAGGCCTGCGCCATCAGCCGGCTGTCGAAAGTGCCTCTGAGCGGTTCGCTGCCGAAATTCCGCTCGAAGGCGATGTCGGAGCGGCTCACTTCGACGAGGAATGATGCCTCGCGCAGCGATTCGCGCAGATCGATGGCTTTCATCTCCGGCTTCGGCATGCGCGCGAAGGCCGAGAACTCGTCGACCATCCGGCCGATATCCTCGACCTGGCGGATGATCGTGTCGGTGCATTGATCGAAGACCTCGCGGTCCTCGGTGATGACCTTGCCGTAGCGGCGCCGGATGCGCTCGGCCGACAGCTGGATAGGCGTCAGCGGGTTCTTGATCTCGTGCGCGATGCGGCGCGCGACATCAGCCCATGCCGAAGAGCGCTGCGCCTGGACGAGATCGGTGATGTCGTCGACAGTGACGACGTAGGATTTTTCCTCCGAACCGTCGTCGCCGGCCTCGATGGTGATCTGGACGTTGAAGGTCCGTTCCATGCCGGAGCGGAAGAAGGTCACCTGCTCGCGATAGACCGGCTTGCCAGACTGGCGGCCGATTTCGAAGATGCGACCGACATGTGGCAGCACGGCCGAAAGATTCTGCCCAAGCGCGGTGCTTGCCGAGATTGCCAGCATCGTCTCGGCGGAGCGGTTGACGATGGTCACGATGCCGTAGGGATCGACGCCGATGACGCCGGAAGTGACGCCGGCCAGCACGGCCTCGGAAAAACGCCGCCGCTCGTCGATGAGATCCTTGGCCGAGAGCAACTCGTTGCGCTGCGACTTGAGCTCGAGGATCATGTTGTTGAAGGTGTCGCCGAGCGAGGCGACGTCGCCGTCGGAGGGCCTGACGGGCACCGCGACATCGAGATTGCCGGTTGCCACCTCGTCGGCCGCCCCGATCAGCTGGCGGATAGGCCGCACCAGCCGGTCGGCGACCGCGATGCCGGTCCAGATCGCCGACAGGATGATGATCAGCGTCAGCGATAGATAGGGTAGCGCGAATGCGACCTGGGACGTGCGGCGATTGTCCTCGAGATTGCGGTACTCGTCGGTGTTCGATCTGACGATCTGGCGCGCCTTGATGACCTCGGGATCCACCAGGCGGATTGTGTAGAGGTAGAGCCCGTCGATCTCGTGCAACTTGACGATCGCGCCCATGATGTTGCGCGTCTTCGGCTCGATCAGCACCGGCTTGCCGTCCGCGGCGGTGTCGACCGCGCCCCGCGGCGGCTCCGGCATGGCAAAATCCGCATCCGTCTTGGCGCTCATCACGAAGGAGCCGTCAGGCTTGATCAGCGCCGCATGCGCCAGCCCGCGGCCGACCGCTTCCTTGTTCATCAGGTCGAGGAAGCCGGTGCGGTCGAGGCCATAGAGCGTGCGCGAGGAATCGAGATCGTAGGCCATCGACAGCGTCGTGCCCTGCAGGTTTCGAGCGTTTTCCTGGACGTAGGCGTCCGCGATCGAAAGCGACGAGTTGACGATGGTCTTGGTGCGGATCTCGAACCAGCGGTCGAGACCGATATCGAGCGTGATCGAGGCGATGATGGCGACCATGATCGCGGGAATCGCCGCCACCAGCGCGAACATGGCCACGATGCGCACATGCAGCCGCGAGGCAGCCTTGCCGTGCCGGCGGGCCATGACTATGCGACGCACCTCCCGCACCACCAGGGCGATCAGGAAGAGGACGAAGACAGCATTGGCCGCGATCAGGGCCCAGGTGGTGTCGGCGGTCGGCGCGATCGGCGTCGCGCCAACCAGAATCGCGAACGAGATCGCGGCCGTGATCATCGCGCCCGCGATGGCGACAACGCCCGGCAACGCAAGCAGCCGCCGGCTGTCGTTCATGCCAGCCCGGCTGAAAAGCGGTTGGTTTAGTGTTGGAGCCTCAGCAGCCATATCGCCGTCTAGAGTCGATCATTGCGTCGGATGTATGCAACGCATTGTGGCGATTATGCAACAAGTGTGGCCGAGACGGAAATCTTTCCCGGCCATTTCCCCAAAAGGCCAAGCAAATTTTAGAGCGCGATGCGGAGAAGCGTGAAGCGGCTTTGCGATGGCAACGCGCTCTATCCCTTTGAATTAGAGGCAGATTCAGATTTCTGGTCGATTCGACCTGAAAATCATCCGACGCTAGGGTTGCCTGGAGGATTTGTAGACGTTGACGCCGAGGTCGCGGATCTTCTTGCGCAGCGTATTGCGGTTGAGACCCAGGAGTTCGGCTGCCTTGATCTGGTTGCCGCGCGTCGCCGTCATCGAGGCCAGCACCAGCGGATATTCGACCTCGGCGAGGATGCGCTGGTAAAGCCCGGCCGGCGGCAGGTCTCCGGCGAAGGAAGCAAAATAGCGCTGCAGGAAATGCTCGACCGCCTGGCCGATCGACAGATCGTCGGGAATGAGCGCGCCGCCGTCGGGGACAACCGGCCTCTCGCCGGTCTTGAGCTCCGCCTCGATGATCTCGGATGAAATCTCGTCCTGCGAATAAAGCGCGGCGAGCCTGCGGATCAGGTTTTCCAGCTCGCGCACGTTGCCCGGCCAAGGGTAGCGCTTCATCAGCTCGATGCCGCCCGTGGCTATCCGCTTGGTCTGAAGACCCTCGCTGGCTCCTTGCTTGAAGAAATGCCGCACCAGGTCGGGGATGTCCTCAGAGCGCTCGCGCAGCGCCGGCAGCCTGAGCGGCACGACGTTGAGCCGGTAAAACAGATCCTCGCGGAAGAGGCCCTGGTTGATCAGCGTGCGAAGATCCTTGTTGGTGGCGGCGACGATGCGCACGTCGGTCTTGATCGGCGTGCGGCCGCCGACAGTCGTATACTCGCCCTGCTGCAGCACACGCAGCAGCCGCGTCTGCGCCTCCATCGGCATGTCGCCGATCTCGTCGAGAAACAGCGTGCCACCCTCAGCCTGCTCGAAACGGCCGCTGGAACGGTTCTGCGCGCCGGTGAAGGCGCCCTTCTCGTGGCCAAACAGTTCCGATTCGATGAGGTCTCGCGGGATCGCCGCCATGTTGATCGCCACGAACGGCCCGCCGCGCCGGCGGCCATATTCGTGGAGCGCCCGCGCCACCAGTTCCTTGCCGGTGCCCGACTCGCCGCTGATCATCACGGTGAGATCGGTCTGCATCATGCGCGCCAGCATGCGGTAGATGTCCTGCATGGCGGCAGAGCGGCCGACAAGCGGCATCGTCTCCGGCTGATCCTCGGCACGCGAATCGAGCTTGGGACGCTTAGGCTCGGCCAGCGCCCGATTGACGATGTTGAGCAACTCTGTGAGGTCGAAGGGCTTGGGCAGATATTCGTATGCGCCGGTTTCGGAGGCGCGGATCGCGGTCATGAAGGTATTCTGCGCGCTCATGACGATGACCGGCAGTTCGGGGCGTGCCTTCTTGATGCGGGGCAGCATGTCGAAGGCGTTTTCGTCCGGCATCACCACGTCGGTGATGACGAGATCGCCCTCGCCGGCTGCCACCCAGCGCCACAGAGTCGAGGCGTTGGAGGTCACGCGCACCTCGTGGCCGACGCGCGACAGCGCCTGGTT
>NZ_JANINM010000551.1 GCF_024509055.1 Mesorhizobium sp.
TGAAGTCGACCGGGCTTGAACCCTATGACTGCCTCAGCCCCGGCCTGATGGACTATATCGCCACCTGGACCGCAAAAAAGTCCGGCGCGCTTCCGGCCTGACAAAACTGAAATTTCATGCGAAAGGGCCGGCCAATGCCGGCCCTTTCGTGCATCTGGAGATGTGATTGTCCGCCCCAATTATCTACGTCGATGCAGACGCCTGTCCGGTCAAGGCCGAGGTCGAGAAGGTCGCCGAACGACATGGTGTCGTCGTCACCTACGTCTCCAATGGCGGCCTGCGTCCGTCGCGCGATCCGATGGTGCGCAATGTCGTCGTCTCCAAGGGCGCCGACGCGGCGGACGACTGGATCGTCGAGAATGCCAGGCCCAACGATGTGGTGGTGACAGCGGACATCCCGCTTGCTGCGCGCACAGTGGCGCTCGGCGCGCATGTGCTTGGGCCGACCGGCCGCCCCTTCACGCCGGAGACCATCGGCATGGCGGTAGCGATGCGCGACCTCAAGCAGCATCTGCGCGAGACCGGCGAAAGCCGCGGCTTCAACGCCGCCTTCTCGCCGAAGGACAGGTCGCAGTTTCTCGGCGAGCTCGACCGCATCTTGCGGCGCGCGCTGAAATCCGCCACACCGGACTGACCGCTTCCGGAGGCCGTGCCATGGTTGACGACGCACCCGTCAAGCCACCGATGCATCGGCATATGCAGTTCGCCATATCCGCGATCATCGGCCTCGTCGCGCTGGCGATAGCACTCGTCCTGCACGCCCCGCTTGCTTACCTGATTGGCGCCAACGCGTTCTTTGCCGCCTATGTCGTGCTGGTCCTGCGGCTGATGCCGAAGCTTACCGGCCACTATCTCAGCAAAAACGCGCGTTCCGCCGACCTGCCGTTGCGCATGATCTTCGCCGTCACGCTTTTCGTCGTCGCCGTTGCCATCGGCTCGCTGTTTCAGTTCATCAATCAGAAGGGCGCGCATCCAATAGCCATCGTCTTCGCGATGCTTTCGATCCCGCTCGGCTGGTTCACCATCCACGCCATGGCCGCGCTGCACTATGCCCATGTCTACTGGATGGACGGCGACGAGATTGACGCCGCCACCAAGAAGAAGATGCCCGTTGGCGGCCTCGAATTCCCGGGCGGGAAGAGGCCTGAAGGCTGGGACTTCCTTTATTTTTCAACTGTCATCGGCATGACCGCGCAAACCGCCGATACCGGGATCACCACGACGCACATGCGACGCGTGGTGCTGCTCCATTCGATCCTTTCCTTCTTCTTCAACGCCGTTATCCTCGCCGCGGCGGTCAATCTCGCGGTCAGTCTCGGCGGCCCGTAATAAATCCGTGATCGCATGAAACACCGGCTTGTGCGGCAACGTAATGAGGGAAGACGATGACCTGAGATGCCGCGGATCATGCGGCCGGAGGACAGGATGGACTCTGCTGACACCGCCCAACCCGCCAGCCATGCGCAGAAGAAGGACGCAACCCTCGTCTACCGGCAGTCGCGCTGGACGCGACTGACCCATTGGCTGTGGGCAATCTCGCTGTTTTTCATGCTCTTGTCGGGTCTGCAGATCTTCAATGCCCGCCCGCAGCTCTATATCGGCAAGCAGTCCGGCTTCGAGTTCAACAACACGGTCCTTGAGATCGGCGCCGAGAACACCGCGAACGGTCCGCGCGGCTTCACCGAAGTCCTCGGCCATCGCTTCGACACGACCGGCGTGCTCGGCTGGTCAGGCCCTGCCGGACAGGAAACGCCACGCGCCTTCCCCGCCTGGGCTACGATCCCTTCCTATTACGACCTCGGCACCGCCCGCGTGGTGCATTTCTTCTTCGCCTGGATCCTGACGACAACCTTGCTCGTCTGGCTGATTGCGGGTCTCATCAACGGCCACATAAGCCGCGATCTTGCCCCGCGCCTGTCCGACCTGCGCAAGCTGCCGCGCGACGTCATCGATCATGCGAAGCTGAAATTCCATCACACCCGCGAATACAACACGCTGCAGAAGATGGCCTATGGCGGCGTGCTGTTCGTGCTGTTGCCGCTGATGATCATCACCGGCCTTGCCATGTCGCCGAGCATGGATTCGGTGCTGCCCTGGCTCAATGAACTGCTCGGCGGCCGGCAGACGGCGCGCACCATCCATTTCAGCGTGATGGTTTTGCTCGTTCTCTTCTTCATCGTCCACATACTGATGATCCTCGCCGCCGGCCCGATCAACGAGCTGCGCTCGATCATCACCGGCTGGTACCGCACGGACCCGCCCGCAAAGCACGACGAGCCGGCCGAGAGGAGTGCCTGAGATGTCAAAATTCCAGATCAGCCGCCGCAAATTCCTGACCGCAAGCAGCCTTGGCCTGTCCGGCATCATGCTGTCCGGCTGCGATGCCTTCGACAACCAACTCGGCATCGGCGATGGGCTGCGCAGCTTCCTCGAAAACGCCAACGACCTGACCCACCGCGCGCAGCGCCTGCTCGCCGGCCGCGACGCGCTGGCGCCGGAATTCACCGAGGCCGACATCCGCCAGCCACAGCGGCCAAATGGCAGCACGGCGCCCGACGACGACACCTACAAGGGACTTCTCGCCAACAATTTCGCCGACTGGCGCCTGGAGGTCTCGGGCCTCGTCGAAAAGCCGCTGTCGCTCACCCGCGAGCAGCTGCAGAATATGCCGAGCCGCACCCAGATCACCCGCCATGACTGCGTCGAAGGCTGGAGTTGCATCGCCAAATGGACCGGCACGCCGCTGTCGCTGGTGCTCGATCAGGCTGTTGTCAAGCCGCAGGCGCGCTACGTCATGTTCCACTGCCTCGACACGATCGAGCACAGCCTGTCGGGCGACATCAAATATTACGGCACCATCGACCTGGTCGACGCCCGCCACCCGCAGACGATCCTCGCCTATGGCCTCAACGGCAAGCCGCTGCCGGTCGAGAATGGCGCGCCGCTGCGTGTGCGCGTCGAGCGCCAGCTCGGCTACAAGATGCCAAAATACATCTACAAGATCGAGCTGGTAGACGGCTTCGCCAATGTCGGCGGCGGTCGCGGCGGCTATTGGGAGGACAATGGCTACGACTGGTATGGCGGGATTTGACGAATCCCGCTGACCATGACCTTGCCCGGTTAAGTCAGCGGAAAATAGCCGTCTCAGGCCACCTTATCGAGCAGCGGCCTCAATGCCGGATGGATTTCCGGCGAGGCGTGCTTGATCAGCGTCAGCAGGGCGCGTTCGTTGTCGCGCAGCGGGCGCTTGCCATCCCCTACATGTTCGGCCAGCCATTTCGCCTCGCCGGCATCGATGGTTTCCGCGCGGCGGGCAAGCGCTTCGGCCGCCCGGTTCTTGGCCTCCCATTCGGCTTCGATGTCGCCAGGTGAGTGATAGGCTTCGAGGATGCCTGCGAGCCCGCCGGACACCATGCGGCTGAAGAAGCTGCCAATATGCGGCTCCGCATGCTCGAGGAAGTTCTCATGTCGCAGCGCCGCTTCGCGCGTCGGCGGCTCATAGCCAGCCGAGCACATGACGTAGTTGGCGATAGCCTTGACGAAGAGGTCGTTCCAGGAGGGGTCGTTGTCGGCCGCCTCGGTCTGGTCGTTGATCCTGAACAGGATTTCAGCCTCGGCCTTGGTGATGGCGATGTTGCCGTCGCCGCCATAGGCATAGAGGATGCGGCGCAGGAGATCGACCTCGGCCCTGGTGACCTTTCCAGGCGCCAGGCTGCCACCGCGCATCAGCGGACCTTTGCCGTCGATCACGGCGTGGGCGACCTGCTCCAGCGCATAGGCGGAGAGCTGGCTGGGCGAGGATTTTGCTTCCTCCAGCACATGCACCAGCAATTCGAGCTCAGTGCGGCTGTCGACCATGCCATCCCGCGAAATGGCGCGAACCAGCCAGTCGGCATTTTCCTGCGAGACATAGCCTTCCGGCTTCTCCTGATGGACGATGTAGTCGGTCACCGCCTCGACGAAGAACGGCGCCCATTCCTGACATTTTTCGCGTGCCGTCTGGTCGAGCGCGAACAACGCTTCCGCTTCACCGCGCGTCACCACGCCATCGGCGAACACTTCGCGCCGAAGCATCGTGACATCGTCGGCATTGATACGATTCTTGGAGGTCAGCCCCGCGACCGGAGCGCTCATGATCAGTTCGCCCATCCGTTTCCCTGCCCGTCGCCTTGCCGGCGAACCCGATGCCTTATCCCGTCAGGCTTTATCAGCATTGTCTTGAGAAACCGGCAAATGGCGTGGTTAGCGAAGACTTGTCGCTGGGAGGTGACAAGGTGTCGCCGACGGGCTATGGATGGCGCGTCGAGGGCTCAGGCGACTGAGTCCTACCTGTTTGCGGGAGAGAGCAGCGAAAGCTGTCGCCGAAGGGGAAATCGCCCGAAATCTCTCAGGCAAAAGAACCGTAGACGGGAAAGACAACTCTGGAAAGTCGGGGCTAGCCCCGCGCCGAAGGTGTAAGCGCTGCCGACAGAGTTACGGGGCGCGAGTCTCTCAGGCTTCAGACAGAGGGGCACGGACTGGACCGCCAGCAGCGGTCGATTGCGTGCGACTCTGGAGAAGACATGACAGGCGAAGACACCAGACATCTACCCCTTGAGGATTTGCATCAGGCCGCCGGCGCCCGTTTCGGCGCCTTCGCCGGCTGGTCGATGCCGCTCACCTATCCGGCCGGCGTGATGAAGGAACACCTTCACACGCGCGAGCATGCCGGCCTGTTCGACATCTCGCACATGAAGCTGTTCGACGTCAGCGGCCCGGGTGCGGTGGCGCTGCTCAACCGCGCCTGCCCGCTCGATGCCGGCGCGCTGGAAATTTCCCAGTCCAAATACACCTTCTTCCTCAACGAGGCCGCCGGCATCATTGACGACCTGATCGTCACCCGACTGGGCGGCGACCGCTTCATGGTGGTTGCCAATGCCGGCAATGCGGCCGAGGACGAAAAGCATCTTCGCGCGCTGGCCGCGGATTTCGAAGTGGCGGTCGAACCGCTCGACCGCGTCTTCCTGGCAATCCAGGGCCCGGACGCCTGGGCGGCCCTGTCGCGGGCCGGCATCGAGACCGGTTCACTGCTCTTCATGCACGGCGTCGAGCCCCGGCAAAACTGGTTCATGAGCCGCTCCGGCTATACCGGCGAGGACGGTTTCGAGATCGGCTTGCCCGAAGCGGACGCGCGCGTTCTGGTCGCTAAACTCCTCGAAGACGAGCGCGTGCAGTGGATCGGCCTCGCCGCGCGCGACAGCCTTCGCCTGGAGGCCGGGCTCTGCCTGCATGGGCAGGACCTGACGCCCGAGATCGATCCGGCAAGCGCCGCGCTGATGTGGGCGATCCCCAAGGAGGTGCGCGCCTCGGGCCACTTCATCGGCGCTGACGCGCTTCGCTCGATTCTGGAGCGCGGACCGGCGCAGAAGCGCGTCGGCCTGAAGCCGGACGGGCGCCAGCCGGTGCGCGCCGGCGCGGCGCTGATCGATGGAGACGGCAACCCGGCCGGTCACGTCGCCTCAGGCGGCTTCGGTCCGTCTGCTGGTCATCCGGTCGCCATGGGTTACGTCAACGCCGCCCTCGCCAAGTCCGGAACCAAACTCTTCGCCGACGTCCGCGGGACCAGGATCCCGATCAACGTCAGTTCCCTGCCCTTCACGCCACATCGCTACCGCAAAGGATGAATTCCCGATGGCAAAGACCTATTTCACTGAAGACCATGAATGGCTGCGCGTCGAAGGCGGCGTCGCTACCGTCGGGATCACCGACTACGCGCAGGAACAGCTCGGCGATCTCGTCTTCGTCGAACTGCCAGAAATCGGCCGCAAGCTCGCCAAGGGCGACACCGCCGTCGTCGTCGAATCCGTCAAGGCGGCCTCGGATGTCTATGCGCCGGTCGACGGCGAGATCACCGAAGCCAATGGCTCGTTGTCAGCCGACCCGTCGCTGGTCAACTCGGCTGCGACCGGCGACGGCTGGCTCTGGAAGATGAAGCTCGCCAACGAAAGCCAGCTCGATGGCCTCATGGATGAGGCCGCCTACAAAGCCCATATCGGCTGATACCAGGATTTTGAACATGACCGCAGCACCTGTACCTTTCTCGGCTCGCCACATCGGCCCCGGCGTCAACGACGTCAGGGCCATGCTCGCCACCATCGGTGTTCCGTCCGTCGAGACGCTGATCAGCCAGGCCGTGCCGAGATCGATCCGCCTCGACCAGCCGCTCAACCTGCCCGCGCCGGCCAGCGAGGCGGAAGCGCTTGCCGAATTGTCGGCGATCATGGCGAAGAACACGGTGCTGAAGAGCTTCATCGGCGCCGGCTATCACGGCGTCCAAGTGCCTCCGGTCATCCAGCGCAACCTGTTCGAGAACCCGGCCTGGTATACGGCCTACACGCCCTACCAGGCCGAGATCAGCCAGGGCCGGTTGGAAATGCTGTTCAACTTCCAGACCCTGGTAACAGAGCTCACCGGTTTGCCGGTGGCGTCGGCCTCGCTGCTCGATGAAGCCACCGCGGTAGCCGAGGCCGTCGGCATCGCGCTGCGCCATCATCGCGACAAGCGCACCAAGGTGGCGCTTGCAGGTGCGCCGCACCCGCAGACGCTCGATGTCGTGCGCACCCGCGCCGAGCCGCTCGGCATCGAAGTCGACGGCGAGACCATCGACGACAACACCGCAGCCTTGCTCGTCTCCTGGCCGGACACGTTCGGTGTCTATGGCGACCACAAGGCTGCGATCGAGAAGGCCCGCGCGATCGGCGCGCTGGTCGTCTTCATCGCCGACCCGCTCGCCCTGACCCTGACCGACGCGCCGGCGAAACTCGGTGCGGACATCGCGGTCGGCCCGATGCAGCGCTTCGGCGTGCCGATGGGCTTCGGCGGCCCGCACGCCGCTTACTGCGCCGTCTCCGACAAACTGACCCGGCTGATGCCCGGCCGCCTCGTCGGCCAGTCGACCGACAGCAAGGGACGCCCGGGCTACCGTCTCGCGCTGCAGACGCGCGAACAGCATATCCGTCGCGACAAGGCCACCTCCAACATCTGCACCGCGCAGGCGCTGCTTGCGAACATGGCGACGGCCTACGCGATCTGGCACGGCCCCGCCGGCCTGCAGGCGATCGCCGAACGCATCCACGGGCTCGCCAACCGCCTCGCTACCGGCCTCAAGGGCGCCGGCGTTTTGGTGCTCGGCACAAGCCGTTTCGACACGGTTACGGCAGAGGTGAAAGGCCAGGCCGGTTCGATTGCGGCTGCCGCCGAAAAATCCAGCAGGCTGCTGCGCCTCATCGATGCCGACCGCATCAGCATCGCCTTCGACGAAACCTCGACCGAAGCCGACCTCGAAGCGATTGCAGCGCTCTTCGGCGCCAAGCCTGCTTCGGCCGAAGCTGGCTCACTGCCGGGCAAGCCGCGTGGCAAGGAGTTCCTTACCCAGCCGGTCTTCCACGAGAACCGCTCCGAAACCGATATGATGCGCTTCCTGCGCCGGCTGGCCGACAAGGATCTGGCGCTCGACCGCGCCATGATCCCGCTCGGATCCTGCACTATGAAGCTCAACGCCGCTGCCGAAATGATGCCGGTGAGCTGGCCAAGCGTGGCCAACCTGCACCCCTTCGCACCCGCCAGCCACTCGGCCGGCTGCCGAGCCATGCTCGGTGACCTGGAAGTCTGGCTGTCCGAGATCACGGGCTTCGACGCCGTCAGCCTGCAGCCCAATGCCGGCAGCCAGGGCGAATATGCCGGCCTGCTCGCCATCCGCGCCTACCACCGCGCGCGCGGCGAAGGCCACCGCACCGTCTGCCTGATCCCCTCCTCCGCGCATGGCACCAATCCGGCAAGCGCGGCGATGGCCGGCATGAATGTCGTCGTCGTGCGCTGCCTGGATGACGGCAACATCGACATGGACGACCTGAGGGCCAAGGCCAACGAGCATTCGAAGAACCTCGCGGCGCTGATGTTCACCTACCCCTCGACGCACGGCGTCTATGAGGAAGGCGCGCGCCACCTCTGCGCGCTGATCCACGAGCATGGCGGCCAGGTCTATTTCGATGGCGCCAACCTCAACGCGCTGGTCGGCCTGGCCCGTCCGGGCGACATCGGCGCCGATGTCTGCCACATGAACCTGCACAAGACCTTCTGCATCCCGCATGGCGGCGGCGGCCCCGGCGTCGGTCCGATCGGCGTCAGGTCGCACCTGAAACCCTATCTGCCGGGCCATGTCGCGGAGGGCTCGGCGCATGCCGTGGCGGCGGCGCCCTTCGGCAGCGCTTCCATCCTGCCGATCACCTGGATGTATATCCGCATGATGGGCGGCGCGGGGCTGAAGCAGGCGACCGAGACGGCGATCGTCTCAGCCAACTATGTTGCGACGCGGCTCGCCCCGCACTACCCGCTGCTCTACAAGGGCAGAAGCGACCGCATCGCGCATGAATGCATCCTCGACACCCGCGTGCTGAAGGAAAGCGCCGGGATCAGCGTCGACGACATCGCCAAGCGCCTGATCGACTACGGCTTCCACGCGCCG
>NZ_JANINM010000552.1 GCF_024509055.1 Mesorhizobium sp.
TACGGAACAAGATCATGACCTTGCCCAGCCATGCCGGGATCGTCGTCATCGGCGGCGGCATCATCGGCTGCTCGACAGCCTATCACCTGGCGCGCGACCACAAGGCCGATGTGGTGCTGCTCGAACAAGGCAAGCTGACCTCGGGCTCGACGTGGCATGCGGCAGGGCTGGTCGGGCAGCTACGCTCCTCGGCCTCAATCACGCGCGTGCTCAAATACTCCGTCGAGCTCTATAAGGGGCTCGAAGCCGAGACCGGCCTTGCCACTGGCTGGAAGATGACGGGCTGTCTCAGGCTGGCGACGAACGCCGACCGCTGGACGGAGTTCAAACGCCTTGCGACCACGGCGAAGAGCTTCGGCATGGACATGCAACTTCTTTCGCCCTCGGAAGTGAAGCACATGTGGCCGCTGATGGAAACCAGCGACCTTGTCGGCGCCTCCTGGCTGCCGACCGACGGCCAGGCCAGCCCTTCCGACATCACGCAATCGCTCGCCAAGGGCGCACGCATGCATGGCGCCAAGCTGTTCGAAGACGTGCGCGTCACCGGCTTCGAGATGAAGGACGGCCGTATAACGGCGGTGAAAACCGAGAAGGGCGACATCGCCTGCGACAAGGTTGTGAACTGCGCCGGGCAATGGGCAAGGCAGGTCGGCGCGATGGCCGGCATCAACGTGCCGCTGCAGCCGGTCAAGCACCAGTACATCGTCACCGAGAAGATAGATGGACTGGCGACCGACGCGCCGACCATCCGCGACCCCGACCGCCTCACCTATTTCAAGGAAGAGGTCGGCGGGCTGGTGATGGGCGGCTACGAGCCGAACCCGCAGGCCTGGACGACCGGTCTTCCTGGGGGCGACGTGCCCAATGATTGGGAATTCCGCCTGTTCGGTGACGATTACGATCATTTCGAGCAGCATATGGTCCAGGCTGTCGCTCGCGTGCCAGCGCTGGCCAATGCCGGCGTCAAGCAGATGATCAACGGTGCGGAAAGCTTCACGCCGGACGGCAATTTCATCCTCGGCGTCGCGCCCGAATGTCCCAACATGTTCGTCGGCGCCGGCTTCAACGCCTTCGGCATCGCTTCAGGCGGCGGCGCCGGCTGGGTGCTGGCGCAATGGGCGGTCGACGGCGAGGCGCCGCTCGATCTCTGGGTGGTCGACATCAGGCGCTTTTCCGGCCTGCACCGCGACCGCGACTGGGTCCGCGACCGCACGCTGGAAGCCTATGGCAAGCACTACACCATCGGCTTCCCGCACGAGGAATATCTTTCCGGCCGGCCGCGCATCGTCTCGCCACTCTACGAACAGTTGAAAACGCATCGCGCGGTGTTCGGCTCGAAGCTTGGCTGGGAGCGGCCGAACTGGTTCGCCCCGGAGGGCGTCGAGCCGAGGGACATCTATTCGATGGGCCGGCAGAACTGGTTCGCCGCCGTCGGCGACGAGCATCGTCACGTGCGCGAGAAGGTCGGCATCTTCGACCAGTCGTCCTTCGCCAAATACGAGATGACCGGCGTCGACGCGCTGAAGGCGCTCGACTGGATCTGCGCCAACGATGTGGACAAGCCGGTCGGCCGGCTGACCTACACGCAGCTTCTCAACACGCGCGGCGGCATCGAGGCCGACCTCACCGTGGCGCGACTTGCCGAGGACAGGTTCTACATCGTCACCGGCACCGGCTTCCGCACGCATGATCTGTCCTGGATCTCCGATCATATCGGCAAGGGACTCGATGCGCGACTGAAGGATGTCACCGAGGATTTCGGCACCCTGTCGCTGATGGGGCCGAAGGCCCGCGACGTATTGTCGGCCGTGACGGATGCGGACGTCTCCAATGCCGCTTTCCCCTTCGGCCATGCCCGAGAGATCAGCATCGCCGGCCATACGGTGCGGGCGCTGCGGGTCACCTATGTCGGCGAACTCGGCTGGGAACTGCATGTACCGATCGGCGCGACTGGCGAGGTCTTCGACGCGCTGATGGCGGCCGGAAAAGACCACGACATCCGACCCGTCGGGTACCGGGCGCTGGAATCGCTCAGACTGGAAAAGGGTTACCGCGCCTGGGGATCCGACATCACGCCGAACGACACGCCGCAAGATGCTGGCCTCGGCTGGGCGGTGAAATTGAGGAAGAACACCGATTTCCTGGGACGAAAAGCTCTGGAGAGGCCCGCAGGCAAGCCGCTGACCAAGCGCCTCGCCGGTTTCACGGTGGACGATCCACAGATCGTGCTGGTCGGCCGCGAGACGATCCTGCGCAATGGCGCACCGGTCGGCTACCTCACCAGCGGCGGTTTTGGCTACACGCTGGGCAAGAACATCGGCTACGGCTATGTGCGCAACGCCGATGGGGTCAGCGACGATTTCCTCGCCTCCGGCGACTACGAGCTGGTGGTGGCGATGGAGCGTACGCCGGCAAAGATTCATCTGGAGCCGATGTACGACCCGGCAGGAGCGAAGATAAAAGCTTAGATCAGCCTACGCGCAGCACGAGGCCCCGGCTCGGTACGGTGCCTGCTTCTCCGGGCATCGAGGCGTAGGGCGGCGTCTCCTCGACGACGGCAATCATACCTTGCCTCACGAGATCGGCGATCCGCCGCTCAAAGCCGGCCTGCCACAACGTGTTCTTCACCGTCAGCACCATGACGCCGCCGGGCCGGCAAATCCGGATCAACTCATCCAGGCCTTCGATCCCGACATGGCCCGAGGTGAAGACGCCGGCCGAGACGATCCCGGCATAGGCGCCGTCCGCAAAGGGCAGAGGGCCGCCCAGCGCCAGCCGATGCAGCGCGGCGTAGACGCCCTTGGCGGCGGCCTTGTCCAGCATGCCTTGCGAAATGTCGAGCGCTTCGACCCTCGGATAACCGGCGATGGCGAGCCATTCACCGATCAGGCCGGTTCCGGCGCCGGCGTCGAGGATCGGCTCGGCGCCGCGCGGCAAGTGCCGTGCAAGCAGGGCGAGGCAGATCGTCGGATGACGATAGCCGGCTACGGACATCTCCGCATCGTAGGTCTCCGACCAGCTGTCATAGATCGCGGCGACTTCCTCCGGCCGCTTCGCGGCGTAAGCCGCGCTCAGCGTGCTGTTGTGCCTGTCGTCCGCCATCCCTGCTCTCACCGCCGATTCCCTTTGGTCGGATGATAGCCAAGCGGCGAAAACTGTGGAACCGTCAGCTCGCAACAATGGCGTGGAAAGGGGGCACGACATGACCGACGACACGCGCGCGGCGCTGGCGGCAATTCCCATGCTCGCCAACTATGATGGACCGCTGGAGCGGCTCGGCGGCCTCACCAACATGGTCTACAGAGCCGGCAATGTCTGCGTCCGGATTCCGGGCAAAGGCACGGAGGAATACATCAACCGCGCCAACGAGGCGGTGGCGGCGCGCGAAGCGGCGAAGGCCGGCGTCAGCCCGGACGTCCTCTACGTCGATCCTGCGACCGGTGTGATGGTGACGCGCTTCGTTGCCGGGGCGCAGACCATGTCCCCGGAGGCTTTCAAGACAAGGCCAGGCAGCCCGGCGCGCGCCGGCCAGGCCTTCCGAAAGCTGCATGCGTCGGGCGCGTCGTTCCCGCTCCGCTTCGAACTGTTCGCCATGATCGACGACTATCTCAAGGTGCTGTCGACCAAGGACGTCGCGCTGCCTCCGGGATATCACGATGTGGTGCGAGAGGCGGACGCCGTACGCATGGCGCTGGCCGCGCACCCGATCCGGCTGGCAGCCTGCCATTGCGATCCGCTCTGCGAGAACTTCCTCGACGCGGGCGACAGGATGTGGATCGTCGACTGGGAGTATTCCGGCATGAACGACCCGCTGTGGGACCTGGGCGATCTCTCTGTCGAAGGCAGGTTCGATGCGGTCCAGGACGAGGAATTGATGCGCGCCTATTTCGGCGGCGAGGCGCGATCGGCCGAGCGTGCCCGAGTCGTCATCTACAAGGCCATGTGCGATCTGTTGTGGACCTTGTGGGGGCTGATCCAACTGGCCAACGACAACCCGGTCGACGATTTCCGCGCCTATGCGGACGGCCGCTTCACCCGCTGCAAGGCGCTGATGGGGACACAGGAATTCTCCCGCCATCTGGCGGCGGTGCGAGCGGGCTAGCTCCGCCCCTAGAGCACGATGTCACCCGAAAACCGCTTCACGCTTTTCGGCATTATGCTCTAGTTGACGCCCTTCAGCACGTTCTCGGGCGGCACCACGGTTTCCACCACCTTCTGGCGGTGGAAGATGAAGAGACCGGCGAGCACGACGATGGCCGAGCCAACCAGGATGCGGGAGCTCGGCACATCGCCGAAGAAGGCCAGGCCGAAGATGACCGCCCACAGAAGCAGGCTGTAGTGCAGCGGCGCCAAAGTCGAGGCCGGCGCCAGCTTCAACGCCCTGGTGATCATCAGGTGGGCCGCGCAGGAAACGACGCCGAGCAGGAGCATGGCGCCGAGATCGAGCGCGGACGGAGTGCGCCACGCGCCGATGGTCAGCACGCCGCCGACCAGCAGCGTGCCGATCGTCTGCCAGGTGACCAGCGTCGTGTCGGTCGTGCCGCGCAGGCGACGGTTGAGGATGATGGCGAAGGCGAAGGCGATACTGCCGATCAGCGCGAAGGCCGAAGACAGCGAGAACGCCGCCGATGACGGCTTGAGGATGATGAGCACGCCGCAGAAGCCTACCAGGATCGCCAGCCAGCGCCGCCAGCCGACCTTCTCGCCAAGAAGAAGATGTGAAAGCGCAGCCACATAGATGGGACCAGCCATGTAGAAGCTCATCACGTCGGCTAAAGGCAAGTAGACGACGGCGGCATAGAAAAGCCCAGTGTCGAGCGTGGTCGCCACGACGCGCAGGAACTGCAGCACCGGCCGTTCAATCTGGAACAGCTTGCCGGCGCCCTGGTTGACGATCATCGGGCCCAGCACGATGAAGGCGCCGATCGAGCGGATCAGCACGACCTGGCCGACAGAGAAGCTGGTGACCAGCCATTTGCCCATCGCATCGTTGAGCGCGAACATGAAGTCACCGGCCAGCATCAAGAGGATGCCGGCAAGCAGCACGTTCCTGATCGTGAAATTGCGGGCAAGGGACTGGGCCATGCCGCTCCGTAGCCGCAAGCAGCCAGTTTGACGAGGGAAATCCGGGCGGTTGGTAAGACCAGCGGCGGAAATCGGCTGGTTCTATGCCGATTTATGCCTTCGGTTCACTTGTGCCGGCCGGCCGGCGATCGACAGCCTGGTTTCCTGCTTTGTCCGCTCGGCCACCACCTTGCCGCGCGCGATGACGCAGAGGCGCTCGGGGCGCAGGCGAACTGCCTCGATCGCGTTGCCGGCGTCGAGCACGACGAGGCTGGCGCGCTTGCCGACAGCGAGGCCGAGATGATCGAGCCCCATGATAGCGGCGTTGACGTTGGTGACCATGTCGAAGCAGCGCGCCATGTCGGCCGGGCTCGACATCTGGGCGACATGCAGGCCCATGAAGGCGACGTCGAGCATGTCGGCCGTGCCCAGCGAATACCAGGGGTCGAGCACGCAATCCTGGCCCCAGCCGACACGGATGCCGAGCGCCTGCATCTCCTTGACCCGGGTCAGGCCGCGGCGCTTCGGGAAAGTGTCGTGGCGGCCCTGCAGCATGATGTTGATCAGCGGATTCGGGATGGCCGAGACGCCGGCCTCCGCGATCAGCGGCAAAAGCTTCGAGACGTAATAATTGTCCATGGAATGCATGGAGGTGAGGTGCGAGCCGGCCACCCTGCCCTGCAGGCCGAGGCGCTGCGTTTCATAGGCGAGCTGCTCGATGTGCCGCGACAACGGATCGTCGGTCTCGTCGCAGTGCATGTCGACCATCAGGCCGCGCTTGGCCGCGATCTCGCAAAGCTCCGTCACCGAGCGCGTGCCGTCTGCCATGGTGCGTTCGAAATGCGGTATGCCGCCGACGATGTCGACGCCCATGTCCAGCGCGCGGATGGTGTTTTCGCGCGCCGTCGGCGAGCGGTAGAGCCCGTCCTGCGGGAAGGCGACCAGTTGCAGGTCGATATAGGGTACGACCGTCTTCTTGACGTCGAGAAGGGCTTCTACCGCAAGCAGCCGGTCGTCGCAGACGTCGACATGGCTGCGGACGGCGAGCAGGCCCATCGACACCGCCCAATCGCAATAGGCGAGCGCGCGGTCGCGCACCGCTTCATGCGTCAGCAGCGGCTTCAACTCACCCCAGAGCGCAATGCCTTCCAGCAATGTGCCGGAAGCGTTGATGCGCGGAATGCCGTAGGAAAGTGTCGCGTCCATGTGGAAATGCGGATCGACGAAAGGCGGGGAGACAAGGTTGCCGCGCGCATCGATCTCGGCGCGAGCTGAGCCTTGCAGATCGGGTCCGATCGCCGCGATCATCTCGCCGGTGACGCCGATATCGGCAATCCTGCCGTCGGGCAGCGTGCCGCCGCGCACGATGAGGTCGAAATCCATCTGTCGTCATCCCCCTTTGTAGAATCAGCGATTATCGTGGCCGAAAAGACAGCCTGCCGCAGCCTCTTTCCTTGCGTCACGGCGAAAGGTTCCCTCGGGCCGCAACTCGCTCTATAAGCCGCCTCTCGCCTTCGTGGCGAATCCGAAGTTCGTGCAGCCACGCATTGGACAAGCCGATTGTTTCGCTTCTTCCGCTCGACTGAGAACCAGCGCCTCATCGCGAGGCTGGTCAGGGAATCCTTCCAGGAGCACAAGTTCGGCTATGGCGCCGCCATCCTGTCGATGCTGGTGGTGGCCGGCACGACGGCCGCCAGCGCGTGGATCCTGAGCGAGATCACCAACGAATTCGTTGTCTTCAAGAGGGCTGATCGTGTCAACCTGATCGCGATCGCAGTCGCAGTAATCTTCATCCTCAAAGGCATCGCCAACTACGTCCAGGCCTACTTCATGAGCCGGGTCGGCAACGCCATCATCGCCGACCGGCAGCGCAAGATCTACGACCGGATCCTCGCGCAAGGCATAGAGTTCTATCACTCGACCTCGTCATCCGATCTGATCACGCGCATGACCAACAACGCGCAGGCGGCGCGCAGCGTGCTCGACCTCGTCGTCACCTCCTATGTGAGGGACTTAGTGACATTGATTGCCCTGGTCGCGACGATGGTGTGGCAACAGCCGGCATTGTCGCTGATCTGCTTCGCGGTCGGACCGGCAGCCATCTTTGGCGTCAACCGCATCCTGAAGCGTGTCCGCAAGATCGCCCAGATGGAGTTCCGCTCGCTCGGCCAGATCGTGCATGTGATGCAGGAGACGGCGATCGGCGTGCGGGTCATCAAGTCCTTCAATCTGGAAAGCGCGATGCGCAAGCGCATGTACAAGGCGGTTTCGGATGTCCAGAACCGCGCCAACAACATCGCCGCGCTGGAGGCCGCCACCAGCCCGGTGATGGAAACGCTTGCTGGCCTGGCTATCGCTGGCGCCGTCTTCGTCAGCGGCTTCCTGGTTCTGCAGGGCGGCCAGATGCCGGGCAACATCATGGCCTTCATCGGGGCGCTGCTGCTGGCCTATGAGCCGGCTAAGCGCCTGGCGCGCGTGCGCATTTCGCTGGAGACCGGCATCGTCGGCGTGCGCATGATGTTCCAGCTCGCGGACCGGCCGCTGACGCTCGCCGAAAAGCCGGATGCAAGGCCGTTGCGGCCAGGGTCGGGCGAAATCCGCTTCGACAGTCTGAGCTTCGCCTATCCCGAGAGCCCGCCGGTGTTCCAAGGCCTCAACCTGACCTTGGCGGCCGGCAAGATGACGGCACTGGTCGGACCTTCCGGCAGCGGCAAGTCGACGATCCTGAACCTGATCATGCGCATGTACGACCCGCAGGCAGGTCGCGTGTTGTTCGACGGACAGGACATTTCCTACGCCACGCTCGCCTCGCTCAGGCAGAAGATCGCCTATGTCAGCCAGGACACGTTCCTGTTCGCCGGCACGGTCATGCACAACATCCGCCTCGGCCGCGAGGACGCGACCGACGCGGAGGTGATCGCAGCAGCCAAGGCCGCCAACGCGCACGACTTCATCACCGCGATGACCAAGGGTTACGAAACGGAGGTCGGCGAGAACGGCTCGCTGCTGTCCGGCGGCCAGCGCCAGCGCATCTCAATTGCGCGCGCGATGCTGCGCAACGCCGAGATCCTGCTGCTCGACGAGGCGACCAGCGCGCTCGACGCCGAGTCGGAAGCGCTGTTCCGCGACGCGCTGCAGCAACTGACCGTCGGGCGCACGACGATCGTGATCGCGCACCGGCTGTCGACGGTGCACCAGGCCGACACCATCGTGGTGCTCGAGAACGGCAAGGTGCAGGAAAGCGGTGCGCACAAGACCCTGCTCAAGCAGGGCGGGCTCTATCAGAAGCTCTATGAATACCAGCTGATGCCTTGAGGGCACTTTTCCTTCTCCTCTTGTGGGAGAAGGTGGATCGGCGCGCAGCGCCGAGACGGATGAGGGGTGTTCCA
>NZ_JANINM010000553.1 GCF_024509055.1 Mesorhizobium sp.
CGTCAAGAACCTGCGCTACGTCTGCTGGGCCGGCGGGCTGCCGCTCGAACTGTTGCTGGAGGCGGGCACGGTCGCCGAGATCGACCTCTGCTTTTCCAGCCTCGATATTTTCGGACTGCCGCCGAGATTCCGAGCCGCCGCCGAGAGCGGCGCAATCCCCGTTCGCGACTGGACGGCACTGGCCATGATCCAGGCGCTGCGGGCGGCGCAGCAGAACCTGCCCTCGATGCCGTTCCAGCTTCCTCAAGGGTCCGACATGCTGGCGCGCGTGCCAACTGTGGTCGCCAGGCCCGATCCGATTGCCGGGACCGACACCGGGTTTGTCCCGCCGCTCAGGCTGGATACATTCGTCGTCCACGCCCAGCGCGCCGATGAAAGCGGCAACGTGCAGATCATCGGACCACGCGCGCTGGACTTCGCCATGGCTGGCGCGGCGCGCCAGGCGCTGGTCACGGTCGAGGAAATCGTCCCGGTCGGCGCGCTTCGGCAAGATGGTCGCCAGGGCATCCTCACCCGCAACCAGGTGTCGGCCATAGCCCTGGCGCCGGGCGGCGCCTATCCGGCTTCCTGCCTGCCATTCTATGTCACGGACTACTGGAAATTGTCCGAGGCTTTCGCGAACCGCGAAACGCCGCTGGCGAACAGTCTGGGCCTGCCTTCCGAAGGCGTGCCGCCGCGACTGCGAAAAGCCGCCAATGTGCGCGCAGCGACGGTTGTCGCCATCCCTGCGATTTCGCGTGGCGAAGACAAGGCCTCGATCGATGAGATCATCGCCGCGCGCATCGCGGCCGAACTCGACAATGAGAGCTTCACCAGCGCCGGCGCGGTGTCGCCGCTTGCCAACGTCGCTTACCGGCTTGCCAAGGCAACGCACGCGCCGGACATGATCATCGCGACGATGAGCTGCGGCCATCTCGACATCGCCCCGAGCCCGATGGTCCTGTCGCTGATCGAAAGCCTGGACTGCGAGACCGCCGTCGCGCATGCCGGTGGTGACGATACTTACTCGACCTATTATCAGGCGGGGGCGGTGACGCACGAAATCGTCGGTGCCGCGCAGGTCGACCGGCGCGGCCGCGTCAACACCATCGCGCTGCGCAAGCCGAGTGGCGGCCTGATCCGGTTGCCGGGGCAGGGCGGCATGGCCGATGTCGCCAACATGCACCGCGACTACCTGCTCTATGTCCCGCGCCATTCCGTGCAGTCGCTGGTGGACGAGGTCGAGATCGTCAGCTCCGCTCGCGGGCTGCTGACGCCGGCCGAACGCGAGCCGATGGGCTACCGCACCGGCAAGGCGCTGGTATTCACCGACCTCTGTGTTTTCCGGCTAGATCAGACATCCAGCGAATTGATCGTCATCGAAACCATGCCGGGCGTTGCCCGGCAGCAGATCCGCGATGCGACAGGTTTTGCAGTGGCGTTCGACGCCGACTGTCGGGAGGTGTCGCTGCCTTCAGACGACACGCTCTCGGTGCTGCGCAATCGCATCGACCCGCTCGGCCTGCGCCGACTGGAATTCGTCAGCGCCAAGGAACGCGGCGCGCTCATTGCCGAGATACTCGCCGCCGACCGTGCCATGGTCGAGCGCTGCATCGCCGCGCAGGGACTGGACATCGCAAGGAGCTGATTCATGGCAAAGCCGTTGCTCGACATGTCCGCCGCCCGCGTCTTCTTCGACGGCATCTTCACCAATCCGCGCGTCGCGCATCCTGAGGGCGTGGCCGTCCACCGCGACGGATCGATCTGGTGCGGCACCGAAACCGGCGACCTCCTGAGGCTGGCCGCCGACGGCGGTTCGGTCGAGCGTATGGGCGGCACCGACGGCTTCTTGCTCGGCATTGCCTTCGACAGCGCCGGCAATTGCTTCGCCTGCGATCTCAGGCATGCCGCCATCTTCCGCTGGGACTTAGCGACAGGGCACATGCAGCGCTTCGCTTCGTCCGGCATCCGCGTGCCGAACTATCCGATCGTCGACGAGGCGAGGGGCTGGCTCTACGTGTCGGACAGCGTCGGCCAGGACAAGCGCTCGGGTATTTTCCGATACGACCTGAGGACGGGCGAGGGCGGCCTATGGTGCCGGGAAGCGATGTCCTTCGCCAACGGCATGGCCATGGCGCCGGACGGCAACGGGCTCTACGTTGTGGAGAGCGATGCGCCCTGCATTAGCTACGTGCCGATCCTGGCCGATGGTGCGGCCGGACCGCGCCAAGTCGTCATCGAAGGCGTGCAGAATGTTCCCGACGGCGTCGCCTTCGCGCCCGACGGCTCGCTGTTCATCTCATGCTATGAGCCAAGCCGCATCTATCGCTGGCGTCAGGATCGCGGTCTCGAAGTGCTGATCGAGGATCCGGCGGCCACGACGCTAGCCCACCCCACCAACATCGCCTTCAAGGGCGACAAGCTCTACACCGCCAATCTCGGTCGCTGGCACATTACCGAGATCGATTTGACGCTCGTCGCTCGATAAGGCGAGGAACGGTGTGAAATACGGATTGCGACGGCTGCAAACAGGGCACACCGTCCGCGCGGATTGTCGTGGCCCAGCGCCTTCTCAATGCCTTGATGGGCGGCTCGACTAAAAGGGCCGAGGCCGGCAAGGCGTTCCATAAGGGCATTCGAGCGTTGCGCGATCCCATTTGCCGAGATCAGCCGCCGCCGTGTAGGTGCTGTCCAGGAATGCCATGAGCATGGCTTCTGGGTCGCGCGCGGTGCGCACGGCTTCGTAAGGCAGAAGGAATTCTCCGAAGTCCTGCGAGAAGAATGCCTGTGACGGCTGGACGGGTGCCGAGGCAAACCCATCCGGTGTCGGATAGGCATAGGAATAGAAGGCCGCATAATCGATCGGCCCGCCGCCCGGCCAAAAACCAGCGCTGCTCACTTCATGCGAGTAGGCTTCGCGGGTTACCATGTCGGATAGCTGGGGAATGCCACCAGGGTGCAGCGGCGCGCGCCTGCCGGAAAAACGTGTCACCGCGAGGTCGAAGCCGCCCCAGAAGAAATGCACCGGGCTGACCTTGCCGAGAAAGCCCGTGCGGAACCGTGACAGCACCTCATGCGTCGACAGCAGGATGCGCCAGAAGCGATTGGCATGATCACGATCGTAGGAGCCGTGGAGCGTATCCTGGTCGAAGGGGATGCCACCGGCGATCTCTGACGGTAGCGCGGTGATTGGGGTTTCGAGCCCGAGTTCGACCAGTGCCTCCATCACCTCCCCATAGAATTCAGCCACTGTTTTCGGGGCTAGCAGAACCTGGCGGGAGTGGTCGTCACTCGTCTTCACCCAAAGCAGGTGGTCGATGAAGTCGAAATCGATCTGGAATGCCCGCCCGCCGGCTGGCATGGGCGACGTCGTCAGGCCGCGCGCGGTTACATAGAGCGGCACGTGCCAGGAATGGTTCAGCCAGGGTTCGCGCATGAGCCGGATCTTGCCGACGATCTGTGTCCATAAATGCAGGGTCTCATAGGTGGGCTTCCACGCGGCATAGGGCAGATCGGGCCAGCGTTGCGCATGAGAGGCAGACAACATTGTTTCCTCCAGTCACATAGCTTCGGACATATGGGCTTTGCCCAGCGAAGGGCATTATCGGGAGATGGTTCGACCGGTAGTATCGAGCTTGAAGTATCGCATAGCAAGGCGACGGTGGGTGCTTGCTGCTCGTTCGATGCCGAACCGCATGTCTGCGGATGTCCCGAAGGTCCGCAATTGGTTGAAGCGGCGAACCCCGTCTGTCCACACCGACGGAGCGGCACCTGTCTAGCCGAGCATTTACACCGGCGCCTGCCTGCTTAGCGCGCTCGCAGCGGAGCCATCGCCTTCAACGTAGCAGTGATCAAGGCATCGCGACGGTTCGACAGATCCGACACCGGCTTGCCTTGCGCTTCCTCGGTGACGCCATCGACCAGTTTCGCCGAGGTTTCCGGATCGAGATGGAGAACGCCGAGATCGTCCCACCAACGATTGAAGCTGTCTGTATAGCGTTGGCAGAAGGCGGCCAGGCCGCCTTCGCCCGCGCCGAGATGGAAGAGCATGGTCGGACCCATCGCAGCCCAGCGCAGGCCGGGCCCCGCCCACATGGCCTTGTCGACATCCTCGACGCTGGCGACGCCTGTCTTCATCAGGTGGATCGCCTCGCGCCACACCGCTGCCTGCAGCCGGTTGGCTACATGGCCGGGCACCTCGCGGTTGACGCGGATGGTGACTTTCCCGGCGCTGGCGTAGAAACGTTCGGCCAGCGTCACCACGCCGTCGGCCGTGCGCTCGTTTCCCATGACCTCCACCAGCGGGATGAGGTGAGGGGGATTGAAGGGATGTCCAAGTACGAACCGGCCAGGGTTCTTCCAGCCAGCCTGCATTTCGCTCAGCGTGAGGCCCGATGCCGATGACGCCACGACCGCGTCCGGAGCCAGCGCGGGCTCGATAGCGGCAAACAGCTCATGCTTTATGTTGAGCCGTTCCGGAACGCTTTCCTGGACGAAATGCGCACCGTCGACGGCTTCGGCGGGGGATTTGTGGAAGCTCACGCGATCGGGATTGCCTCTTTCAGTGAGGCCCAATTCCTTCAGAACCGGCCAAGCCTGCTCGACGTAGTTGCGGACCTGCGCTTCAGCCGCGTCGGAAACGTCGAACACCGAGACGCTGTAACCGGAGGCAAGGAACAGCGCCGTCCAACTCGCGCCGATGACGCCTGCGCCGAGCACAGCTGTGTGATTGACGTCCGTCATCTAGAACAATCCTGGTTGCAAGGGAGACGCGGCGGTCAGCCCGCCGTCGAGAACGAAACACTGGCCGGTCGCGAATGCCGCCTGGTCTGAGACCAGCCATGCGACGGCGTTGGCGATGTCGGCCGGCGCGCCGAGCCTGCCGATCGGGTGCCTGGCGATGGCGTCGGCCTTGGCGCGTGCCGGATCGTGGGCGAGGTCGAAGCCGTCCGACGCCATCTCGGTCATGATCCAGCCAGGGCAGATGGCGTTGCATCGAACCTTCGGTCCATGGTCGACCGCGATCGATCGCGTCAGGCCATGCACGAAGGCTTTCGAGGCATTGTAGATCGCCATTTTCGGATCGGCGACGTTGCCGGAGATCGAGCCGATATTGACGATGGTCCCGCCGTGCGCCGCCATGAGCGGCAGCACCTCGCGGCACATGTTGAACATGCCCTTGCAATTCGCTCCGACAACCAGATCCCAATCGTCGTCGGTGGTCTCCACGACGGTCTTTGTCAGCTGTACGCCCGCATTGTTCACGAGGATTGTAGGCTCGCCGAAAGCCTTGAGGGTCGAGTCCACGATGGCTCTGGCGTCGGCGGATATGCCGACATCGGCCTGAACCCAGACGACCTCGGCAGGAAGATTATCAGGCCGAGTGCTACGGCCGCAGGTTAGGACGCTCGCTCCGTCGGCGACGAGCCTGTCGACAATCGAGCGGCCAATGCCGCGCCCGCCGCCGGTGACGATCGCCGTTCGTCCTCGCAGGTAGTGCCCTCGGGAGACCACGCCTTTCCCCTCACTCAAAACGCGACACTGTTGGCGCCCTTGAGAGCCAGACGCGTGCGCGCCTCGTCGGGCGTGGCAATGGTGCGGCCGAGATTCTCGACGATCGAACGGATCTTCCTCACCTGCTCGGCGCTCGACGTCGCTTTCTGCCCAGGCCCGATATAGAGGCTGTCCTCCATGCCGACACGCAAGTTGCCGCCGAGCAGAGCCGCCTGGGTGGTGAACGGGAGTTGGTGCCGGCCAGCCGCGAGCACCGACCATTCATAATCGTTGCCGAACAGCTTCTCGGCGATCGTGTGCATGTGCACCAGATTGTCGAGGTCGGCGCCGACGCCGCCAAGAATGCCGAACACCATCTGGACGAAGAAGGGCGGCTTGACCCAGCCCTGGTCGACGACCCAGGCAAGGTTGTAGAGGTGCCCCAGATCGTAGCATTCGAACTCGAAGCGCGTCCCGTGCGCCTCGCCGAGCTCACGCAGCGAATACTCGATGTCGCCGAAGGTGTTGCGGAAGATGAAGTCCCGCGTCATCGCCAGGAACTCCGGCTCCCAGTCGTGTTTCCAGTTCGAGTATTTGTCGAGCATCGGGAAGATGCCGAAATTCATCGACCCCATGTTCATGGACGCCATTTCGGGACTGACGGCGCTGGCGGCGCGGAGCCGTTCCTCGCGGGTCATGCCGAGCCCTCCGCCGGTGGTGATGTTCAACACCGCGTTGCAGGATTGCTTGATGCGCGGAAGGAAGTCCTGGAACAGCTCCGGTCGCGGATCGGGCTTACCGGTCTCCGGGTTGCGGGCATGGAGATGGATGATCGCGGCGCCAGCTTCGGCCGCGTCGATGCTGGCCTTTGCAATCTCGCTCGGCGTGATCGGCAGGTGCTCCGACATTGTCGGCGTATGGATGCCGCCCGTCGGCGCGCATGTGATGATGACGGGTTTACTCATTCTCTAAAGTCTCATCTGTTGAACCTGGGCCGAAAGGCCGCCGTCGAGAATCCAGAGCTGGCCGCTCGCATAGCGCGCTTCGTCGCTCGCGAGCCAGTTGACCAGGTTGGCGACGTCAGCCGGAGTGCCGTAGTTGCGGATAGGGTGGACGTTGCGCACGGCATCGCGCAGCGTTTCGATCGTGCGGCCGCCGCCGCCCGATCCCGCGCCGGCAAAGAAGGACTGCAGCATCGGCGTGTCCACATAACCGGGGCAGATCGCGTTGACCCGGATGCCCTCGGGCCCGTGATCGCAGGCCATGGCGCGCGTCAGGGCATGCACCGCGCCCTTGCTTGCGCAATAGGCGGCCAGGCCCGGATCGGCGATGAAGCCGTCATAGCTGCCGAAATTGATGATCGAGGCGGTGTTGCCGCTGCTGACGGCGTTGCGCATCAGCGGCAGGGCGTATTTGCAGGTGAGGAACATGCCGGTGACGTTGACCGCGAAACAGCGGTTCCATTCCTCGAGCGTCGTGTGCTCGATGGTCTTCTCGATCTCGATCCCGGCTGCGTTCACCAACACATCGAGCCTGCCAATCGTCGCCTCGACCTTGGCCATGGCGGCTTTCACCTGGTTTTCCGAGGTCACGTCCAGTTCCACGAACACTGCCGACCCCTGAGGCGAGGAACCCAGACTGCCCGTGTCGCTCAGGTCGCCCGCGAAAACCGTTGCGCCTTCCGCGAGAAAGCGCTCGCAAATCGCGCGGCCGATCCCGCCGCGCCCGCCGGTCACCAGCGCTACCTTGCCCCGGAGTTTTCCAGTCATGCCGAGCATCGCGCGTAGGCGTCGAGGACCAGCCCGTGGAAGTGATGCACGGCATGCTCCGACTGCCCTGAACCGTCGGGATCGTTGACGATGCGCCCTTGGGTGAAGGCCGGAGTGTTCATGCCTTTCTGCACGCTCTCGACGATGTTGATATCTTCGACCTGCAGCACCTCGTCGAGATACTTGATCGATTGCAATTCCGTCTCGTCCGGCTCTTTGGATTCGAGGAAGAAATCATAGGTCTCGAAGGTCCGGTCCGGCCCCGCCGGGATGATGTTGAGGACGATCATCGAGGATCGTCCGGGGTAGCGCATCAGGCAGGTATTCGGCCAAAGCCACCACACGGCGTGGGTGCGGACGGTCGCGTTGGAGACGTCATAGGCCGAATTTGAGGATTTCCCGGCGTCCGCCATGTGGCTTGAATAGATGCCGTGGGTGGTCACCTTGTAGGTGCTCATGTCGACCAGCGTGCAGAAATCCTTGTGCGCTGTCGGGCAGTGGTAGCACTCGAGGAAATTGTCGACGACGTTCTTCCAGTTCGACTTGATGTCATAGGTCAGCCGATGCGCGAAGGTCAGCTGGTCGATATCGGGCGCCCAGTGCTTGATCTCGGTCGCGAGGTCGCCGGTCTGGGAAGCAAGCGACTGCGCCGAAGGATCGAGATTGACGTAGACGAAACCGCAGAACTCCTCGACCTTGACCTGGTCCAGGCAGATGTCCTGTGTGTGGAAATCCTCCAGCGTCTCGGTATGCGGCGCGCGCACCAACTGGCCGTCCAGCCGGTAGATCCACGCGTGGTAGGGGCACATGATCTTGTTCGAGTTGCCCTCACCGGAGAGCAGCGCGTGGGCCCGGTGCTTGCACACATTGTAGAAGGCGCGCAAAACGCCTTCGCGGTCCCGGACGACCGCAACAGGCCGCCCGGCGATCTCGACCGCGATGTAGTCGCCAGGCTGGCGGACCTTCTCGACATGGCAGACCCACTGCCAGGTTTTTGCGATGATCGCCGCCAGGTCGACATCGTACCAGCGCGAATCCGTGTAGGCGTCGCTCTTCAGCGACAGGGACCGCGATGGGTTTGCCGAATATCCCTCCCGGATTGCGGCGAACTCGTCTTTCGAAGGAAGCAGCGTCATCGGAGCACCTTTCGCCTCGCGTGCCGAAGGTCGGGCACGGCGCTTGAGATTGCCGCGCTAGGTTCGCGAAATCTATGCGCGGTTCGCCGCTGACTTAGCGATTTTCGCCAGAAGCCTCCTATGGTTTCCGATGCATCGGCCAGGCCCTGAACTCGAAAGGTATGCGACCCTCCACCCGGTCGGAGCGCGGCGAAAGGCCAAACCGATCCCGGTAGGCCCGGCTGAAATGGACCTGGCTGGAAAAGCCCGCCGCGATCGCGATTTCCGACATCAGCATGTCGGTCTGGGTCACCAGGCCACGCGCGCGGTCCAAGCGGATGTCACGGTAATAAAGCGCCGGCGGCTTGCCGACATAGTGTTTGAAGAGCCTGTCGAGTTGCCTTTGCGAAATATCCACCTTGCGGCAAAGCTCGGGGATGGTGAGCGTCTGCTCCAGATGCTGCTCCATGATCGAGATGGCCTGCCGGACGGTCTTGGGCGCGTTGCGGCCAAGCGGCTCGGCGTTGCCCGGGTTCTGCGACGTTCCAGCAGGCCTCAATGTCGGATGAAAAATATAGCGGGCCGCGGCGTTGGCCAGTGCGTCTCCGGCGCTTGCCCGAATGAGATGCAGCGCGACATCCGCTGAAGCGATCCCGCCACTGCAGGTGAAGCGCTTTCCGTCATGAACGAAGATGTCCTCCGACACGTCGATCGCGGCGTGCAGCTCCTTCAGCGCGTCGATATGCTCGTAATGCACGGTGGCGCGTCGTCCGTCGAGCAGTCCGGCGTCGGCCAGGATGAACGCGCCCGTGTCCAGCCCGCCGACAATCGACCCGTTGCGCGCCCATTTTCTGAGCAGCGCTCGCAGGTGAGGGGTGCTTGCCGCCTCGGGTGTCCAACTCGCCGAAACCAGGACGATTTCAAAGGCATGCTCTTCAACTGAGGTCAGTGTTTCCGTTTGGACGATCATCCCGTTGCTGGCCAGGCAGGGTCCGCCCTGGGCGGAAGCAAGCGTCCACCGGAAACGGGTCAGTCCCTCGAGATAATTCGTCGCCCGAAAGGGATCGATGAAAGCCGTGGTTGCCGCCAGATTGAAGCTTGGCGTGACCACGACGAGGATTCTGATCAACTGCGCGTTCGGAGCCACGTGTCCAAAGATCGAAAGTTGGCGTCCAGATTTGTTAAGTCGGCCGCCCGCATTGTGCAACTACCCTGTCGTGGCGGGGCCACAGGCAGGGCCTCTGGGTCACCTGAGAGCCACGATGCTAAATTGCGTTCTGATGGCGGTTGTGAGATTATATTATTATAATCATTGAAGGAGGGCGCCGTTGCGGTGTGACTTGTCGGACAAAGTCGCCTTGGTCACGGGGGCCGCCGGGGCGATCGGAAGCGCCATAGCCAGACGACTGGCGGACAATGGAGCGGCGGTGATCGTCGCCGACATCGACGGGGAAGGCGCGGAACGCGTTGCGGCCGGCCTTCGCAACGCAATGCCCTGCGCTGTCGATATTCGCGACGCCAAATCGGTCGACAGAGCGGTCGCAACGGTCACCGAACGCCATGGGCGACTCGACATCCTGGTCAACAATGCCGGCGTCAACACGCTGGCGCACCGCGTGACCATCGACGAATTCCCGCCCGAGGAATGGGATCGCATCACCGGTATAGACCTCGATGGCCTTTACATCGTGAGCCGCGCCGCGCTGGCGCCGATGCTTGCCGCGGGCAGGGGCGGGCGGATCGTCAACATCGCCTCGGTGGTCGGCCTTGCCGCGATGCGCCTGCAGAGCCCGTTCGTCGCCGCCAAGGCCGGCATCATCCATCTCACGCGGTCGATGGCGATCGAACTGGGCGGGAAGGGCATTCTCACCAATGCGATCGCGCCCGGCTCAGTGATGACGGCGCTGACCGCAAAGCTCTTCTATGGCGACGACGGCAAGTTCGCCGGGCGCACGCGGGAGTTCCTCGACCATGTCCCGCTTGGCCGTCCGGCTCAGCCGGAGGAGATTGCCGAGGCGGTACTCTTTTTTGCCTCTCCTGCTGCCAGCTACATCAACGGTCAAGTGCTGGCCGTCGATGGCGGCTGGACAGCCGGGTACATGATGTGAGCAGCGCCATGGAAATCGAACTCGATGGCGCAACGGTCGCGTTGGATGGCGAGGCCAATCCGATTGCCGAGGCAGCGCTGGCCGCCTTGCAAGCCAACGGTGCCCGCTTGGTCGAAACTGGGCAGGAAAGCACCGCCGACATTCTGTTGGTGTCCTGTCCGCTTCGTCCCGGACGGGTGACGGAAGACCCAAGGTCCGTTCATGGTGCCGCGCGCAAGGCTGCCATGGCCATGAGCGAGCGCGGCAAGGGACGTATCGTCTTCTTGCTTTCGGCAGTCGCCGGCATGCCCATGCGCCGCCATCCGCTGTTCTCCATGGAAAGCGCGGCGGTCCTTGCCGGCATGCGCGCCCTTGCCATGGAATTCGGCCCGAAGGTCCTGGTCAACGCCGTCGGCGTCGGCGTCGGCGCGATCGAGGACGAGGCCATCATCTCCGGCGACAAGGCGATGCTCAGCCACACGCCAGTCGGGCGTCCCGGCACCCTAGAGGAAGCGGTCGCGGCCGTCCTGTTCTTCTGCGATCCGCTGAACACCTATACGACCGGCCAGATGCTGGGCGTGGATGGTGGATGGACAGCGGGTTATGGCCGCAACTTCTGAAACACTGGAACCGAGGGGCGCTTGAGCGCGACGCTGGCAAGCGCCCGCCGCACCGGCTATGCATTGACATCGCTCGCGTGATCGCGATGACCTTGCATCGGTCGATCACGCTCCTTGGGAGTGCGTGATGATCGATAAACCGCCGGCAGATGAGAAGAAGCCGCGGCGTCTTGGCGTTCGCGAGATCGCCAAGCGCGTCGGTGTCGCGCCGATGACGGTGTCGCGCGCCCTGTCCAATCCCGACATGGTCTCACCGGAGACACGCGCCAAGGTTCTGGAAGCCATCGAGCAGGCTGGCTTCGTACCCAACCGACTGGCCTCCAGCATGCGCGGGAACGGCCGCATGATCGGCACCGTTGTGCCGCCGTTGATCAATTCGGGCATTGCCGAACAGGTGCAGGGCATGTCCGACGAGTGCCATGAGAGCGGCTATTCGATGCTTTTGGTGCAGGGCGAATTCACGCAGGAGGCCGAGGAGCAGGCGATCCGCAATCTGCTTGGATGGCGCCCGGTCGGCATGATCCTGCAGAGCTTCGTGCAAAGCGAGACGGCGCGCGCCTTGCTGAAGAGCAGCGGCGCGCCGGTCGTCGAGATTTCCGAAATCAAGGGCCGCAAGCCGATCGACATCGTCGTCGGCGTCTCCAACTTCGAGACCGCCTACGCCATGACCATGCATCTGGCCGCCAAGGGCTATAAACGGATCGGCTTCGTCTCGACGCCGATCCATGGCAACGACCGCCTGCAGCAGCGCCGCACCGGCTACCATGCGGCGCTGACCGAGCTTGGTTTCAAGAACCATGCCGACATGGAGGTCGAGGTGCCGATAACCGCGCAAGGCGGCGCAGAGGCGCTGGCGACGCTGACCTCCCGCCACAAGGACATCGACGCCATCTTCTTTTCCAGCGACACGCTGGCCGTGGGCGCAGTGCAGGAGTGCCATCGTCGGCGTTGGGCGGTTCCCGGTAAGATCGCCATCGCCGGCTACGGCGACATGGATCTGGCGGCGCAGCTCTTTCCGCCGCTGACCACGGTGAAGGTCAATCGCTACGAGATGGGCCGGCGGGCGGTCCGGCAGTTGCTGGCAAGGCTCGGCGGCGACACCAAGGTGCCGACCATCACCAGCCTCGGCTTCGAGATCGTCGACCGCGAAAGCGCCTGATCAGTTCTTCCGCTTGCCTGCTGTCTCTTCTTGGCGGCCGAGCCGCATTTCCCAGCCCTCGGCATGGACGTTGAGATAAGCGTTGGGATCGTAGGGGTGATCCTTGATCGCATCGATGTTGAGATCGATGCCAAGCCCCGGCGCGTCCGGCAGCGACAGATGGCCGTTGTCCGGATTGACCGTTGGATGCCAGGTCACCAGCTCGCGCGTCCAGGGGTCGTTGAAAGCGTCGAAATGCTCCTGGATCAGGAAGTTCGGCACCGCCGCCGCCAGTTGCAGGCACACCGCCGTCGCCACCGGCCCGCCGCTCTGATGCGGGGCGATGTAGCTGCCATGAGCAAATGCGAGATTGGCCACCTGCATCGACGGCACGATGCCGCCGAGCGACATCGGCTCAGGCTGGAAGATGTTGACGCCACCGCCGGCGGCCAACGTGTAGAATTGTCCGACCGTGTCGTACATCTCGCCGGTCGCTACTGGGATGGGCGAGCGATGCGCGACTTCGTGCACGGTCTCCTGGCGGTCGCGCGAGGTGGGTTCCTCCCACCAGTAGATGTCGAGGTCGGCGAATTTCTGCGCCGCCTGCAGCGCGGCGATTTCTGTGAAGCGGGCATGCACGTCGATGAGGATCAGCGTGTCCTTCGGCAGCTTGTCACGCAAGGTCCGGCAGATGGCGTAGGAAAGGTCCAGTTCCTCGCGCGAGATGAAGCCCTGCGCGGTGCCGAACGGGTCGAGCTTGAACGCCTTGAACCCTTTGGCCCGCACCGCCTTGGCGGCTTCCAGGAAGGTTTCCGGCGTGCGCTCGGTCCGGTACCAGCCATTGGCGTAGCCGAGCACGCTGTCGCGCACCTGGCCGCCCAGCAACTGGTGGATCGGCACGCCGAGGCTCTTGCCCAGTATGTCCCAGCAGGCGACTTCGATCGCCGCGATCACAGTACGGTGGATGTGGCCGCCGTCCAGCGAGACGCTGTCCAGCATGCGCTTGGCCAGCACGTTGATGTGGCGCGGATCCTGGCCGATGGCGAGATGCTTGAGCTCATGCACGCCGGCCTCGGTTGTCTTGATGAAGCCGTTCAGCGTGCCTTCGCCGACGCCGTGGATGCCTTCGTCGGTATGCACTTTGACGAACAGCCAGTTCTTCCAACCGGCGCCGACTGTGAAGGTCTCGATCTCGGTGATCTTCATTTTCGGAACTACCCTAATGCCGAGACGGTCGCGATGACCGCTTCCGTCGTCAGGCCGTATTTCGCCTGCAGGGTCGGCACTGCGCCGCACTCGATGTAGCGGTCGGGCAGGCCGATGCGCGTCACTTTCCTCGCAATGCCGGCGTCGAACAAGGTCTCGACGACAAGGCTCGCCAGCCCGCCGACCGCGACATGGTTTTCCGCCGTGACGACATGTCTGACGCCGGCCGCGAACTCAGCCACGGCACCCGCGTCGAAGGGTTTTATCGTCGGCACGTGCAACACGCCGACCGACATGCCCTTTCGCCCCAGGACCCCCGCTGCGTCCAGCGCACGCTCGGTCATGAAGCCGGTCGAGACGATGCCGACATCGGACCCTTCGCGCAGGTGCCGCGCCTTGCCGATCTCGAATTTCCAGCCGGGCTCGAACACGACCGGCACGCTGCCGCGCAACAGCCGCATGTAGACCGGCCCACGGTGCTCCGCGATCGCCTCGGTCGCCGCCTCGATCTCGGTTGCGTCGCACGGGTCGATGATGGTGAGGCCGGGGATCATGCGCATCAGGGCCAGGTCCTCGATCGCCTGATGCGTGCCGCCATAGCCGGTCGTCAGGCCAGGCAGGCCGGCGATGATCTTGACGTTGAGGTTGGAGTGGGCGAGCGCGATGGCGACGAAATCGAAAGCGCGCCGCGTCGCGAACACACCATAGGTGGTGGCGAACGGTATCTTTCCGGTGCGGGCCAGGCCGGCGGCGACGGCGACAAGATTCTGTTCCGCCATGCCGACGTTGAAGAAACGCTCGGGGAAGGCATCGCGGAACGGATGGATGTCGGTGTATTTGCCGAGATCGGCAGTCAATCCGACGATCTCCGGGTGGCTCCGGCCGAGCCTCGCCAAGGCCCTGCCGAACGGCGCCTCGACGCTTTGCCGCCCGCCGCCGACGGCCTCGTCCTGGCCCATGGCCAGCGTGCGCCCGGCCTCCATCGCAGCGCCGCTCATTGCGCCACTCCCACGCTTTGTTCGAACTCGGCGATGATGCCGTCCCACTGGGCCACATCGATGCGGAAGAAGTGCGATTTCTCGCTTCTCTCAATGCGCGGCACGCCCTTGCCGGGAAGCGTGCGCAGGACGATCGCCTTTGGCCTTCCGTTGCGCCGGCGGGCATCAGCCAGCGCGCCGACAACCGCGCTCATGTCGTTGCCGTCGATCTCGAATGTCTCCCAGCCGAAGGCCCGCCATTTGTCGGCCACCGGTTCCATGTCGAGCACGACCGCTCCGTCGGCCTGGATGCCGTTGCCGTCGATCAGCGCGACCAGGCCATCGAGCCTGAAGTGGCTGGCCGACATCGCCGCTTCCCAGGTCGACCCTTCCTGCATCTCGCCGTCGGAGAGCTCGACGAAGACGCGCGCGTCCGACCCGTCGAGACGCAGCCCGAGCGCCTGGCCGATGCCCTGGCCGAGACCATGTCCCAGCGAGCCGCCGATCACCTCGACGCCGGGAGTGCTGTCGAGGGTGGACATCTCCAGCCGGCTGTTGTCGGCGCCGTAAGTCGCGAGTTCCTCGACCGGAATAATGCCGGCTTCGGCAAGTGCTGCCCACAGGGCGATGGAGTAATGCCCTGTCGACAAAAGGAAGCGGTCGCGATCGGCCCATGCCAGGTTTTGCGGGTCATAGCGCAGCTCATGGAAATAGAGCGCGGCCAGCATGTCGGCGATGCCCAGGCCTTGGCCGATATAGCCCTGGCCCTGGCCGCGAGCCATGGTCAGCATGTGACGGCGCAGCGCTGTTGCCTTGTGCTCGAGCGCGCCGATATCGGCGGTGCCGGGGGGAGAGTTGCGCAGCATCAGTCCTCAGTCCTTGTCGAGCCCGCCCGACATATTGAGCCGCTCGGCGGTCATGTATTGCGGTGCGTCGAGGCAAAGCCAGACGACGGCTTCCGCGACTTCGGCGATTTCCGCGCGGCGGCCGAGGGGAACGCGGCGTGTGCGTTCGTCGAGGAAAGCCTGCAGGTCGCCGCGGCCATTGGCGCGGGCAAGGTCGATCTCCGTCGAGCGCTGCATTTCCGTATCCATCATGCCCGGCGCCAGACTGTTCACCAGCACTCCATAAGGCGCCAGCGCCACCGCGGCCGCCCGCGTGATGGAATCGACTCCGGCCTTGCTCGCGGTGTAGGCGGTGTAGTCGGGCAGGGCCATGCGTGAGCCGGGCGAGGTGATGTTGATGATACGCCCGGAGCGCTGGTCGCGCATCACCCGGCCCGCCGCTTTGCAAGCCATGGCCAGGGCAGTGACGTTTAGCGCGAGCGTGCGCGTCCAGGCCTCGTAGGTGGCGTCCAGAAACGGTTCGATGACGCCGTAGCCCGCATTGTTGACGAGGATGTCGATGCCATCCCAGCGCCCAACAACCTTCGCCGCGGCCGCTTCCGGCGCGCCTTCCTGCGTAAGATCGGCAACGATGATTTCGCACTCCGCGCCGGCCTCACCGATCCGGCGCGCGGTCTCGCCCAGGCCTTCCCCGTTGATGTCGGTGATCGCCACGCTGCATCCGCGCCGCGCCAGCTGGACCGCCACTTCGCGGCCGAGCCCTCCGGCGGCGCCGGTGACCAGGGCTCTCTTCGACAAGGCGTTTTGATTTTCGGCAGGCAAGCGAGCGCCCTCCCGGTGGCTGTCTTGACGCTTTTTGATACCGGTACCATAAATGGCTGTCAACAGCGATATGCTATTGTCAGCCGGCCGTGCGGTTGCTCGGAACAGGGAGGAAGATATGAAGGTCGTCGCGCTCGAAACGCTGCAGCTGGCGGAGTTCCCTTTCCTGTTCTGGCTGCGGGTCCACACCGACGCGGGCCTTGTCGGCACGGGCGAGACCTTCTGGGCGCCCGGGCCGGTTGCCGCCTACATCCATGACAATGTCGCGGCTTATCTCCTGGGCAAGGATCCGCGCGACATCGAGCTGCATGACCGCACGCTGGGCAGCGTTTATGTGGGCGCGCGCGATTCCGGCGCGGAGGTTCGCGGCAATTCCGCCGTCAACATCGCGCTGTGGGACATCTATGGTCAGGCGCTGGGCGAGCCTGTCTGGCGCCTGCTCGGCGGGCGCACGCACCGGACCGTGCCGATCTACAACACCTGCGCCGGCTACAAGCATGTCCGCGCCACAAAGAGGAACGCCCTGTTCGAGCGCGGCGAGGACTGGTCGCTGAAAGCCGGCGATTCGAACGAAGGCCCGTACGAGGATCTGCTGGCCTGGCGTTACAATGCCGGCGAGCTTGCCAAGAGCCTGAAGTCGGAAGGCATCGGGGCGATGAAGATCTGGCCCTTCGACATTGCCGCCGAGGCGTCGAACGGCACCCGTATTTCACTGGCCGATCTCGACAAGGCGCTGGAGCCGTTCCGCAAGATACGCGACGCCGTCGGCCGCGACATGGAAATCATGGTCGAGCTGCATGGTCTCTGGACCTTGCCGCCTGTGCTGCGCATCGCCGAGGCGCTGAAGCCCTACGACGTCGCCTGGCTGGAAGAGCCGGTGCGCTACAACGAGCTCGATGCGATGGCCGAGCTTGCCCGCCACACCTCGATCCCTATCGCCGCCAGCGAGCGCCTGGCTTCGCGCCAGATGTTCAAGCAGCTGATCGACAAGCGCGCCGCGTCGGTGATCATGATCGACCTCGCCTGGTGCGGTGGCCTCTCGGAAGCGCGCAAGATCGCCAACATGGCCGAGGCAAGCGAGCTGCCGGTGACCTTGCATGACTGCACCGGGCCAATCGTCTATGCCGCCAGCTGCGCGCTGTCGGCGACCTTGCCGAACGTCAACTACCAGGAAGCGGTGCGCGCCTATTTCACCGGTTGGTACACCGAGATCGTAGCCGATATTCCGCCGGTCGGTGACGGCCATGTCGCGCCGCTGGAAGGACCCGGGCTTGGGCTCAGCCTGCGGCCCGAGCTCTTCCAACGGCCGGATGCAACCGTCCGCATCACGAGAATCTAGCTTCGTCAGGCTCTCATCAGAGCCAGTAGACATTATGCTATTATAATCTATGATCTGCCGAAGCGAGCAATCGAAAAGCTTGCGGCCGGCGCTTTGCCGCTGGCACGGGACGGATCCAGGGAGGCTTTGGTGGCAAGTTCTGCGGCGCGCGCACGCTCGGATTTCAAGGGTCCGTCGAATCTGCCCGACCCGAAGATCCTGCTCGATCTGTTCGAGCGCATGGTGCTTCTGCGCCGCTTCGAGAGCATCGCCCAGATCGCCTGCCGCAAGGGCGAGACGCCCGGCTTCCTGCATCTCTATATCGGCGAGGAGGCGACAGGCGTCGGCGTCTGCGCGCATCTGCGCCAGACCGATTGGGTCACCTCCACCCATCGCGGCCACGGCCATGCGCTGGCGAAGGGCGCCCATCCCGGCCGGGTGATGGCCGAGCTTTTCGGCAAGGCAGACGGCATCTGCGGCGGCCGCGGCGGCACCATGCATCTGTATGACCGTTCGGTTGGCCTCTTCGGCACCAACGGCATTGTCGCCGCCGGCATCGGCCATGCGGTCGGCATCGGCATGAGCGCTCGCCTGCAAGGCCGCGACGATATCGGCGTCGCCTTCTTCGGCGATGGCGCTGCCAATCATGGCGGCTTCCACGAGGCGCTTAATTTCGCCGCGGTGCAGCGCGCGCCGGCGGTTTTCATCTGCGAGAACAACCTCTACGCCACCGCCACGCCGCTGAAGTCGATCACGCTCAATCCCGAGATCGCCACCAAGGCCGCCTCCTATGGCATGCCCGGCGTCGCCGTCGACGGCAACGACGTCTTCGCTGTCTGGCTGGCCATGAAGGAAGCGACCGAACGTGCCCGCGCCGGCAAGGGCCCGACGCTGATCGAGGCCAAGACCTATCGCACCGTCGGTCACCACGAGGGCGATCCGGTCATCGGCACCTATCGCACACAAGAGGAACTCGACGCCTGGATCAAGCGCGATCCGATCGACATGTTCCGCAAGAAGCTGATCGAGGACTATGGCGTCGCCGACGCCGAGGCGCTGGCCGCCATCGAGACGCGGGTCGAGAAGGTGGTCGAGGAAGCGCTGGCCTTCGCCCGCAATTCGCCCGAGCCGGACCCGGCGACCGTGCGCCAACATGTTTTCGCCGACCCGATCAATCCGCCCGCTGCCTTGCAGCCGCGTGTTGTCGGCGAGAGCCGCACACAAGGCTGGCTCGAAGCGGTGCGCGATGGCATCGCAGAGGAAATGCGCGCCAATCCGGCGATCCTCTATTTCGGCGAGGGCACCGGTGAGCGCGGCGGCAGCTTCGCCCACACCAAGAACCTCTGGCACGAATTCGGCCCCGATCGCATGGTCGACACGCCGATCTCCGAACAGGGCTTCACCGCGGCTGCCGTCGGGGCATCTGCCACCGGCGCGCGCACGGTTTCGGACCTGATGTTCGCCGACTTCGCTTTCGAGACCGCTGGGCAGATCTTCCTCCAGGCCGCGAAACTCCGCTACATGACCAGCGGCATCATGAGCGCGCCGATGGTGGTGCGCGTCGGCGCCGGCGCGCTGCGAAGCTCGGGTCCGCACCATAGCGGCATCTATCATCCGGTCTTCGCGCATATGCCTGGGCTCATCGTCTGCGTGCCTTCGACGCCGGCCGACGCCAAAGGCTTGATGAAGACGGCGCTTCGGGCGGGCGACCCGGTGATCATGCTCGAGCCCAAGGCGCTTTTCGCCTCCAAGGGTGAGGTGCCGGAGGGCGAGCATTTCGTTCCGTTCGGCGTCGCCCGCATCGCACGGGCCGGCAACGACATCACAATCGTCGCCGCCGGCCAGATGGTTCAGCGCGCGCTTGAGGCGGCGGATGCGCTGGCTGGCGAAGGCATCGAGACCGAGGTCATCGATCCGCGCACGATCATGCCGCTCGACATCGAGGCGATCGTCGCCAGCGTGCGCAAGACCCATCGCCTGCTGGTTGTCGACGAGGCCTGGGCGATGTGCGGCCTTGGCGGCGAGATCGGGCAAGCCGTCAACGAACTCGCCTTCGACGAACTCGATGCCCCGCCCGGAAGGCTGCATACCGCGCCGACCTCGCATCCTTTCGCACCGGTTCTGGAACGCGCCATGCTGGTCGACACGGCGCGCATCGCGCAAGGGGCGCGCGATGTCATCGCCGGCACGCCACCGGTTCCGGACCACTGGTACACGGTCGGCCTGAAAAGTGCCGCGCCAGCCAAGCCGGCTTCCGCGCCGGTCAAGCAGCAGCCGGCTGCGCCGGCGATTGCCGTTTCCGCGGCCAGCGACGACGAACCGGTGACGATGCCGTTCGGCGATCTCACCGTCAGCGAGGGCACCGTCGTCAAATGGCTGAAGGCGGTCGGCGACATCGTCAGGCAAGGCGAATTGATCGCCGAGATCGAGACCGACAAGGCCGTGGTCGAGATCGAGGCGCCGGTCGGCGGAACGCTCACCGCCATCGACCAGCCGGTCGGCGCCGTGGTGCCGATGGGCGGTCGCATCGGCGGCATCAAGAAGTAATCATCGAACGCGAAGGGCAAGCATGAAGATCCTGTGCGCCAACTGGCAAGCCGACGACGACGCCGAACTCGAGCGCAAGTACTATCCCGATGTCGAGTTCGTCCTGGCGCGGTCGACCAACGACAAGGCGGCCGACCTCGACCCTGCCGTCTGCGAGACGGTCGACGCCGTGATCAACTACTCGCCGACGCACAATGTCGCTTCGGCGCCGACGGCGTTTCCCAAAGTGCGGATAGCCGTGCGCTCCGGTGTAGGCTTCGACAACATCGACACGAAAGGCTGGGGCGCGCGCAGGATTCCTGCCTGCAACGTGCCGGATTACGGCACGACGGAAGTCGCCGACCATGCCATCGGTTTGATGCTGGCGCTGACGCGCGGCACTTCGGCTTATGGCCCGGAGCTATCCGGCAACGGCGCCGGGGGGTGGCATTTCTCCAAGGCGCCGCTGGTTCGCCGGCACAAGGGCGCCACCTTTGGCGTCGTCGGCCTTGGCCGCATCGGTCTGGCGGCCGCGCGCCGCGCCTCCGCCTTCGACATGAAGGTGGTGTTTTATGACCCGCATCTCCTGTCAGGCGTCGACCTGTCGACCGGTTACGAGCGGGTTCATTCGCTCACCGAGTTGATGGGGCGGGCGGATGTCGTCAGCATCCACACGCCGCTCAGCGAGGAAACCCGCAATCTGCTAGGTGCTTCCGCCTTTGCCGCGGCCAAGTCCGGCCTTGTCCTGATCAACACCGCGCGCGGACCCATCGTCGACCTCGATGCGCTCGAGGCGGCGATGCGCAACGGCAATATCGCGGGCGCCGGCCTGGACGTGCTGCCCAGCGAACCCGGCGATCTCGACCATCCGCTGCTGGCGGCATGGCGGCGGCGGGAGCCGTGGATCGCCAATCGGCTGATCGTCACCCCGCACGCAGCCTTCTACAGCCCGGCCGCGATGCGCGACCTGCGGCTGAAATCGATCGAGGTGGTGCATGCCTACCTCGCCGAGGGCCGGCTTACCAACTGCGTCAATGCCGAGTACCTGAAATGAATGTCGCGGTCGCGCAGCGGCGGCGTCTTGCGGCCTCGCCCTATGCCCGCCGCCTGGCGCGCGAGCGCTCACTTCCGCTCGAAGCACTTCACGGCAGTGGACCCGGCGGCCGTATCCTGGCCGCTGATGTGATCGGCTTCGTCCCGGCGGCCGGTCCCGTCGAGCAAACGGTGAACAGCCATCGCACCGTCAGTGCGCCACGCATCGCTGCCTTTGCCACATCGATCGCGCTCGGCGCGCTGCGCGACTTGCAGGAAGCTCTGAAGAGTGCGGGCAAGACGCTCGACCTGGATGATATGCTGCTGCGCGCGGCCGGTCGCGCGATCGCTGAAGCCGGCCGTTCGTCCGAGGGAGCAATCGCCCTCGAACTGCCCGGCCGGCAGATGGTGGTCGCGGCAGTTCCGGAGATGCCGCTGGCGTCGCTGCGGGCGACACGGCTTGCGGCCCTGACCAGCGACAGGGACGACGCTGCGGCGCCGGCGTTGCTGTCACTGCGATTGCTGCCGATGGCGGACATCCGGCCGGTCACGATGCCGCTTCTGCCAGGCCGCGCCATGCGCCTTACACTCTCAATCGGCACTCATGATGACGGCTGTGAGTGCCTATTGACCGCGGATGCCGCTCGCATCGAAGAAACGATCGCGGCGACATTTCTCGCCGCCGTCAAAGCGGCTGTCGAAAACCCGTTGAGGCTTTTGGTCTAAGGCGGTTGATGGCCTTCGGTGTTGCCTAGCCTCCGGCACGCTAAGCTATTATAAAAGCTTCGACGCAATGCGACGAGGCACATGGATAATTCGGCTCCTTCCATCGACAGTCTTCCCAGGCGCACGCTGGCCCGTGCGAACGGTCCGCTCTATCGCCAGCTCGCGGACCTGCTTCGCGAGCCCATCGGTAACGGCACTTTCCCGGTCGGCGGCGAGTTGCCGAAGGAGGCTGCCATAGCCGAGCACTTTGGCGTCAGCCTGATCACGGTGCGTCAGGCGCTGCGCGATCTCGAGGCTGACGGCTTGATCAAGAAACGTTCGGCCAAGCCTGCGGTCGTCGCCGCCCGCAATCCCGCGGTCAATTTGAGCTGGAAATTCAAGAATTTCGCCGACATGGCGGCCTTCACCAAGGATGCGCAGCTGGCTGTGAAATCCTACCGCAAGGAAGTCTCTCCGGTCCTTCAGCGCCATTTCGGCATGGGCAAGGACGAGGCGGGATATTGCCTGCGCAGCGTGCTGTCGATCGGCGAGCAGAGGAAGGCGCAGATCACCACCTATTTCCCGCCCGACATCGGCTCCAGATTGAAGCGTGAGGACTTTTCCGACGTTCTGATCTTCCGCTCGGTGCAGAAGCGTCTCGGCCTGCGGCTCGACGTGGCGCATATCACGGTGCGCGCGGAAATCGCCGACGAAGCGGTTGCCGCCGACCTCGGCATTGCGCTCGGTGGCCCCGTGCTGACGGTGGAAATGCTCTATCAGTCCGCCGACCAGCGCAGCATCGAGTTCTCCGTCGCCCGCCACCCGGCCGATATCTTCAGCATCACCTACGACGCGCTCAACGACCTGTCCTGAACGGGCTCGAGAGCGGCATTTTCTGATGCCGGCGGATAGACAGGCTCATAAAATTATAATAGCATGATAGCTAGGCTGGAGCGCTAAGCTCTGGAGGAGTCGCGGGGAGGAGACCCGGCGGATTTCAACGCGAATGCCGCTCGCATGCGAGCTTCACGAAAATTGACATCCGTCATTGGTACCGGTATCAATTTCGAGCCTGGATCCGGTCAAAGATGGCGCAGTTCATCGCCGACCGGGCAGGCGACAAAGGGAGGAGACCATGAAATTAAGGAGCTTGAGCGCCTGCTTTGTGGCGCTTGCCGGGTTCGCGGTCTCGATGTCCTCGATGCCCGGCCACACCGAAGCGAAGAAGCCTTACCTTATCTATCTCTCGAACAATTTCGTCGGCAATGACTGGCGCCAGCAGATGGAGCGCGTTGCCAAGGTTGCGGTCGACAAGGAGCCGTTGAAGGGCCGTGTCGATCTCAAGATCGAAAACGCCGAAGGCACCGTCCAAGCGCAGATCAATTCGCTGAACAACATCATCCGACAGAAGCCAGCCGCCATCCTGATCGACGCATCGTCGGCGGAGGCGCTGAACCCGACCATCAAGAAGGCCTGCGACGCCGGCATCATCGTGGTGAGCTTCGATCAGACCGTCACGGCGCAATGCGCTTATAAGGTGCATTCGGATTTCGACATCATGGCCAACAACCAGGCCGAATGGATGGCATCCATCCTTGGCGGCAAGGGCAAGGTGTTGATGGATCGAGGGCTCGCCGGCGCGCCGATTTCCGAACAGTTCGAGAAGAATTTCGGCGCGGTGCTGAAGAAGTATCCCGGCATCGAAATCGTCGGCTACTTCAACGGCAACTATGCGGCGGGTCCCGAGCAGGAAGGCGTCGCAAGCCTGCTCGCCGCTCATCCTGAGGTCGATGGCATCTTCTCGCAGGGCTACGGCACCGGCGCCATCAAGGCGCTGCAGAATGCCGACCGGCCGATGGTGCCGATCGTTGCCGCGGCCTTCAACGGGACCGGCGTCACCTGCGCCGAGACCAAGGGCGCCAAATGCTGGCTGGGCGCCAATCCGCCTTCGCTCTCCGCCGAGGCGATCAAGCTTGCCGTCGATATACTCGACACCGGCAAGAAGCCGGCCGACACGACCGTGCTGTTCAATTCGCCCGGCCTGACGACAGATCTCGTCGACGCGAAATACGCCCCGAACTCTTCAGCTGTGAAGATCGAGCTCGGCAAGACCGTATTCCCCGACCTTGCGCCCGGCCTTTCCTTGCCGGTGTCGCCGAGCTGGGTGGAGATCACGCCAAAGGAGGCTTCCGGAATCTGATCCCGGCGGACGCTGTCGCCGCCAATCGACATCGCAATTTAGAAGCAAAAAATGGGAGGAGAAATTCATGAAATCATTGAGCCGTTGCATTGGTCTCGCCGCGCTGGCCGCAACCATGATGTCCGTCGGCATTCAGGCCGGTCACGCCGAGGCCAAGAAGAGCTACACCATCTATCTGTCGAACAATTTCGTCGGCAATGACTGGCGCCAGCAGATGGAGCGCGTCGCCACTGTTTCGGTGAACAAAGGCCCGCTCAAGGGCCGCGTCGATCTCAAGATCGAGAACGTCGAAAACACCGTGCAGGCGCAGATCAACTCGCTGAACAACATCATCCGACAAAAGCCGGATGCCATCCTCGTCGATGCCGGCTCGGATTCCGCTCTCAATCCGACGATCAAGAAGGCCTGCGACGCCGGCATCGTCGTCATCAGCTTCGACCAGGTCGTGACCGAGCCCTGCGCGCTGGCCGTCGCCTCCGACTGGGATCGCATCCCCTCGGTCATGGCCGAGTGGATGGCCAAGCAGCTTGGCGGCAAGGGCAACATCATCCTCGACCGCGGGCTCGCCGGCGCGCCGATCTCGGCGCAGCTGCAAGGTGGCTACGAGAAGGTGCTGGCCAAGTATCCCGACATCAAGATCGTCGGCTACTATAACGGCAACTACGCGCTCGGGCCGGAGCAGTCCGGGGTTGCCGCGTTGCTTGCGGCCAATCCGAAGATCGACGGCATCATGACCCAGGGCTACGGCTCCGGCGCCATCCAGGCGCTCAAGGACGCCGGGCGGCCGATCGTCCCGGTCGTCGGCTTCTCCTACAATGTCGCCGCCGTCACCTGCGCCCAGACTCAAGGCGCAAAGTGTATCCTTGGCTCGAACCCGGCCTATCTTTCCTCGGAGGCGATCAAGCTGGCCGTCGACATCCTCGACACCGGCAAGAAGCCGGCCGAGCGCTCGGTTTCGGTCAAGGGCGACTTCGTCACCACCGATCCCTTCGAGTCGCAGCTCTATCCCGGCACCAAGATGATCAAGATCGCCATCGGCCATAATGCCTTCCCCGATCAGGCGCCCGGCTTGACGCTGCCGATCACACCCGATTGGGTCGAGATCACCGCTGCGGAAGCCGCCGGCACCAAGTAACATCCAGTGACCACGACCTTGTCTCCCGGCATCGCAAGATGCCGGGAGAGCTTTTCGAAGGCGCATACATGGACCTCGTCACCGTCACAGGCCTCTCCAAACGCTACGGCGGCATCGTTGCGCTGAACGAGGCGACGTTCAGCGCCCGCGCCGGCGAAGTGCATGCGCTGCTTGGCGAAAATGGCGCCGGCAAGAGCACCTTCATCCAGATACTGTCCGGGGCGGTCCAGCATGACGGCGGCTCGATCCTGGTCGACGGCCAGGATTATCGCCCGGCCAATCCCGATGCCGCGCAGGCGCGCGGCATCGCCGCCGTGTTTCAGGAGCTGTCGCTGATCCCGGACCTCAGCGTCGAACAGAACATCTGGTTCCGCCATGAACCGAGGACATGGGCGCGCACCGTCAATCGCGGCGAGATGCGCCGCAAGACGCTGGCTTTGCTCGACAAATACAATTTCCCTGCGCTGCGCCCCGAGCAGGAGCTGCGGCGGCTGACGCTCGCCGAGCGGCAGCTCGTCGAGATCGCCAAGGGCCTGGCCAAGGATCCGCGCATCCTCATCCTTGACGAGGCGACGTCGGCACTGCCAGCGCGGGAAGCGGAGTGGCTGCTCGGCTTGACCCGGCAGCTTGCAGCCGAGGGCCGGCTGGTGATCTTCATATCGCATCGCATGGCCGAGGTCCGCGCCATCGCCGACCGGCTGACCATCTTCCGCAATGGCAGCACCATCGCCGCGCATGAGGCCAATGCCGTGTCTGACGACGAGATCGTCGCCCAGATGATCGGCCGGCACCTCGATCGCCTCTATCCGGAACGCATCGCCACTGCGACTGACCGCATTGCGTTGAGGGTCAGGAATTTTTCGAGCGGCAGCCGGCTCACGGGCGTTGACTTCGCGTTGCGCGAAGGCGAGGTGCTTGGCGTCGGCGGCCTGCAGGGGCACGGCCAGCGCGAGCTTTTCCAGGCCCTGTTCGGAGCGACCAAAGCGACAGGCGCGATCGAGCTTTGGGGCAAACCCGCATCGATCGGCAATCCCCGCCAGGCGCTGACCGGCAAGGACGGCATCGCGCTGGTGCCCGAGGACAGGCGCGGGCAGGGCCTGCTGCTGACCAAGAGCGTGCGCGAGAACCTGACGCTCTCAGTCATCAAGCGCTTCACCGAAAGCGGCTTGCTCAGCCGGCAGAAGGAGGCCGCTCTGGTCAAGGAGATGGTCGACTTCCTGCGCATCAAGGCCGGCACGCCCGAACAGCTTGCCGGTACGCTGTCCGGCGGCAACCAGCAGAAGGTGATCTTCGGCAAGATGCTGCTCACCGAAGCACGCGTGCTGCTGCTCTATGATCCGACGCGCGGTGTCGATGTCGGCACCAAGGGTGAAATATTCCAGCTGATGCGCGACCTCGCGGCAAAGGGCTATGCGATCCTGTTCCATTCCAGCGACATGCCCGAACTCGTCCATGTCGCGGACCGCGTGATGGTCATGCGCAACGGCCGCATCGCCGCGACGCTCGAAGGTGAGCGCATCTCGGAGGCGGGTATTTTGCGCGCCGCCATGCTTGAAAGCGAGGCGGCCTGAGGCATGGTGGTGGCGATCGCGGAGCAACATGTGGAAACGGCGCAGCGTCCCGCCGAATTGAGACCCGCCCGGACAGGCGCCGACTGGCGTGGCCGCGTGCTCGACCGCGCGCCGTTCCTGGTCGCGTGCCTGATGCTGGCTCTCATCGTCGCCATCTATGGCAGCCTGCAGTCCGGCGTCTTTTCGGTGGACGAGCTCAACCTCGACACGGCCGCGGCGATGACGCTGATGCTGGCCGCCACCGGCCAGACCATCGTGCTCGTGCGCGGCGGCATCGACCTGTCGATCGGCGGCATGATCAGCCTAGGCACGGTGATCGCCGCGACGCGCTTCACCGATGACCCGTCGACCACCGCTGCTTGGGCGCTGGCCATCCTTGCGCTCGGCCTTGCGATCGGCGCGCTCAACGGCCTGCTGATCTCACTGCTCAAGCTGCAGCCCTTCCTGGTCACGCTTGCCACCTGGTCGATCCTCAACGGCGTCGCCATGATCATCCTGCCGACGGACGGCGGCAGCGTGCCGACCTGGTGGGTCGGTTTCGCTTCCGCGCAGCTTTTCGGCCTGACCAGTCCGGTATGGATGCTTTTGGCATTGCTTTTGTTCTGGTGGTGGTTCCGCGCCACACGCACCGGCGTCATTATCCAGGCGACGGGATCGAACGAGAAGTCGGCCTTCCTGTCCGGAGTCTCGATCACCTGGGTCAATGTCATCACCTATGGCCTGTCCGGCCTGTTTGCGGCGGGAGCGGCTTTGTTCCTGACGACCCAGACAGGCGCCGGATCGCCGACCATCGGCAAGGACTACATCCTGCCCTCGGTCGCGGCGGCGGTCATCGGCGGCGTCAGCCTGTTCGGCGGCCGTGGCCATCTCGCCGGCACTTTGATCGGCGCCTTCGTGCTCACGCTCATCGGCAACCTCGTCTTCGTCCTGCACGTGTCGAGCTACTGGCAGCCGGTCGCGTCCGGCGTCATCCTGCTGCTCTCGGTGCTGGCGAGTTCGGTGGCCGAAAAGCTCGCAAGGAGCCGCGTCCAATGAGCGCCTTTCTTGCCCGCAACCGGCTCATCGTGCTCGCCTATGCGGGCATGGTCGTGCTGCTCCTGGTCACGGCGCTGTTCTCGCCGGGCTTCCTGTCCGTCTCCAACATGCGCTCGACGGTCGTGCTGGCGGCGTTCGTCGGCATCGTCGCGCTCGGCCAGACCTTCGTCATCATCGGCGGCGGCATCGACCTGTCCGTGCCCTGGGTGCTGAACTCGGCCGCCATCATCATGGCGCTGCTGTGCGGCGGTCAGGATCTGCCGCTGGTCTGGGTCATGCCGCTGCTGCTCGCCGGCGGCGCCTTCGTCGGCCTGGTCAATGGCGTCGGCGTCGCCCAGTTCGGCGTGCCGCCGATCATCATGACTTTGGCCACCAACGTCATCCTGCAAGGGCTGATCCTTGTACTGACGGGGGGCTCGCCGACGCCGTCCGCGCCGGCGCTGATCCAGTTCCTGTCGGTCGGTCGCGTCGGCGGCTTCCCGGTCATCGCGCTGATCTGGCTCGCTCTGACGCTGGTGGCTACGGTGCTGCTTTCCAAGGCCGCGTTCGGTCGCCATCTCTATGCGCTGGGGACCAGTGCCACCGTTGCCGAGTTTTCCGGCGTGCCGACGGCGCGCACCACCATCCTCACCTATGTCACGTCGGGCATTACCGCCGCTTTCGCCGGCATGCTTTTGACCGGCTACTCGGGCCAGGCCTATCTCGGTATGGGCGATGCCTATCTGTTCACATCGATAGCCGCGGTCGCCATCGGCGGCGCCTCGATCCTCGGCGGCAGCGGGCACTATCTCGGCACGGTCGCCGGAGCGATGGTGCTCACCATCCTCACTGGCCTGCTGCCGGCGCTGAATCTGTCGAGCGGCGCACTGCTTGTCGTTTACGGCGCGGTGATCCTGCTTACCGTGTCGATAGGCAGCGAAACATTCGCGGGCCTGGGCAGCAGGTTCCGGGGAAGGGGTGTCTGAAATGGTCGAGATCACTTGTGTCGTCGATGCCAAAGCCGAGCTCGGTGAAGGCACGCTCTGGGACCCGAAGGCCGGCGTGCTTTGGTGGATCGACATCTGGCAGAAGCTGATTCACCGCTACGATCCTGCCACCGGCAAGGACGAGGTCTTCGAGACGCCGGAATATCTTGGCTGCCTTGGCCTGCGCGAGAAGGGCGGCCTTGTCCTGACCATGGCGGACGGCTTCCATTTTTTCGATCCGTCGACCGGCAAGTTCGAGGCGATCGTCGATCCGGAAGCGCATATGCCGACGACCCGCTTCAATGACGGCAAGCCGGATCGGCAAGGCCGTTTTTGGTCGGGCACGATGTTCGAGGTGCCGGGAAAACCGATCGAGTTCATCGGCGCGCTCTACCGCCTCGATCCCGATCTCTCCGTGCACAGGATGATTGAGGGCATCGGCTGCTCCAACGGGCTGGCCTGGAGCCCGGATTCGAAGACCATGTATTTTTCCGACAGCCATGCTGGCGCGGTCTGGGCCTATGATTTCGACCCGGTCACCGGCGACATCGAGAACCGCCGGACTTTCATCGACATGACGGTGACGGGCGGCGTCGCCGACGGCGCCACGGTGGATGCGGAAGGTTGCTATTGGGTGACCATCCCGGTGACCAGCAAGGTCTGCCGCTACGATCCCGATGGCAAGCTGATGCAGACCGTGCTGCTGCCGACCGATCTGCCGACCTGCTGTGAATTCGGCGGCAGGGATCTCGACGTCCTCTACGTCACCTCGGCCGTCCTCAAACGACCGGCCAGCCACTTCGCCGGCCAGCAGAACCCGGGCGGATTGTTCGCGCTCGATGTCGGGGTCAAGGGCCTGACGCTGCCGGCCTTCAAAGGCTGACGGCGGCGGGGGGCATTTACCCAAGGGCGGCAAGCAGTTTCAGGGGGGCAAAGGACGGAGCGGCGCTGGCGCATGCTACGCGTCAAGCGACGCGTTTGCGCGTTGCTCTCGCTTTGTTGATCGGGATGTCTGGCCCGCTGTAGTGTGCAGCGGCCCACCGCGGTCGTATTGTTCCTCCGAGACGGCAAATCCTCTGCAAATCCGGCAAGCTTTGTTAATGGTTGCTCCCTACTGTAGATTGCAAGTGAAACATCTTGGTCGGGACTGTCAGTATTACCGAGTTCTACAATGGCAATGCTTGGTCCTCTACCTCCCGACCTTCAGTGTCGACCTATTAGGGACGATGATTGGGAAGGCGTAGCCGACTGCCTGTACCGGGGATTCCCCCAGCGTCGGCGCAGCTACTGGATGCGGGCGCTGACCCGCATGTCACAACGCCCGGCCATCGGTGATTACCCGCGCTACGGCATGGCCCTTGAAAATTCAGGCCGGATCGTCGGCGTCATCCTCACCCTCTATGCCGGCTACAAGGGGCAGCAGGACGAAGAGGTTCGCTGCAATCTTTCGAGCTGGTCCGTCGACGCAGAATTTCGACCCTACGCCATGAAATTGATCATGCCGGTCCTTCGGCAAAAGAACGTGACCTTCGTCAACATCTCGCCGGCGCCGACGACGCTGAATGCGAACAAGGCAATGGGCTTTCGCCCGTTTTCCAATGGGCAGGTCGCTTTTCTGCCGGCGATCCACCCGACGAGGCCTAGCCGAGTGCTCGACGTCCGCACCGATCCGGCCGAAATGGCGATGCTGTCCGAAAGGGACAGGTACATCCTGTCAGAACATTCGGCGCTGGGCTGCCTGTCGCTGATCTGCGTGAGCGACGGTCAGGCCTTTCCCTTCGTGCTGATGCCGCGCCGGATCATGCACGGCCTCGTGCCTTGCTGCCAGGTGGTCTACTGCCATTCCCTCGCGGAGCTGACCCAGTGGGCCGGCGCGCTCGGGCGCCTGCTGCTGAGAAGCGGTATACTGCTCTGCGTCGTCGACGCCATGGAGCCGGTCCCGGGCCTGCGCGGCCACTACTTCCCCAGGAAAGGGCTGAAATACTTCAAGGGCCCGAAACCGCCCGCGGCCGGGGACCTCACATTCACCGAGCTGGTGCTTTTCGGCCCCTGAGCGAAATGACGTCTGTGAGGAGCAGTCGGGCTGCTCTCAAACCCTCGCCGCCGCCGCTTCCCGCCAGCGCGTTCCGAGCGTGATGCCGACAAGCAGCAGGCAGAAACCCAGCGCCAGCGGCGAATAGAATGCCTCTTCCTGCAGCACCGCATTGGCCGAGATAGTGACGACACCGACGAAAGCGAACAGAAAATCGGGATCGCCGGTTTCGATCAGTTGCCGGCGCGCCGTCACGGCAAGCGCGGCCAGGAAGCCGAAGAAGACGAGGCTGCCAACGCCCATCTGGTAGAGCATGACGCCGACCGCGCTCTCGACCGGAACGGAGGCGATACCCTCGGCTTGCGCATTTGCCCAGCTGAGATTGACGCTCGTGCTCGACAGGTTGCCGCCGAGGCCCAGCCCCTGGCCAAGCGGATCGGTCAGGAAATCGCGTAGGCCGGCATAAAGGCCGAGCACATGGTAGTCGCCATGGGTCGCGCCATAGGCGATCGCGGCGCTCGTCCAGATGAAAGCCAGCGCCAGGGCGATCAGCACGGTGAAGCCGCCGCGTGAGGGTGCGTATATGAGGCGCACGGCGATCGCCACGAGCAGCATGAAGGTGGCACCCTTGGAGCCGATGACGAGCAGCAGCGGCAGGGCGGCGACCGGCAGCAGCCACCGACCCCTGAAGAGGAGCCAGGCCGATATGATGCTCAGCGCGTAGGCATAGCTGATCGGATGAAAATTCGGGCCGCCGATGCGGAAGACGCTCGGCAAGATGTCGTTGAAGAACGGCGTGTTGAAGAAGGTCGTCGTCATGACGTCCTGAAGCCCGCGGAAGACGAAACCCGTCTCCTTCAGCGCCTGCTCCCAAACACCTGTCTCCACCTGCCGCGATATGCTGCGCTCGATGTAGAGGTCGCCATGGAAGAGGCCGAGGAAGTCCATCGTGAAAATGAGCTCCACATAGCCGTAGACGATCGCGCCGGCGCCGAGCCAGAGCATGCTCTTGCGCAGGTCGACGGGATACAGGCTGGCGGCAAGGACCGCGACGTGAAAGCAGGCGAGCGGCGTGATCGTATTGCGGAAATAGACGACGGCGTCCTTGGGGCCGCCATGCACGACGCCAAGGGCGAAATAGAAACAAACCGTCCCGCACAGCACCATGCTCAGCAGCAACCAGGGCCGCAATTCGGTGAGCGCGCGCACGCGGTATTGGAACGACGCCGCCAGGAAGATGCAGAACGCCGTCATCAGGATGATGAAGTTCGTGCCGCGAAGTGCGTCGAACGTGTCGTTGTCGGGAATGTAGGGCGTGTACCAGGCGACAACGAGGTTCTGGTAGAGGAAGGCGCAGATGATCAGCACGGGAACGCCAGACGGCATGGCGTTCGCGACGATCAGCGTCAGCACGAAGGTCGCGGCGATCCCGAACGGCGTCCACACCGCAAAGGCGGATACCGAGAGCGCGACCACAATGAAGGCCACGCCGACATGCAGCAGTGCCTCCGGCACGCCTCGGCTGGGCAGTCCGACATGCGGATATGCCTGCGTGACGCTCATCGCTGGTCGGCTCCGGTCATTCCATGCAATCCGTCGTCCATGTCCGTCCGCTCAGTCACCCAGGAGGGAGGCAATCATCGAGCCGTCGAATCCCTCGGAGCTCTGCCTGCTCTTGATGAAGCCGAAACCCTGGTCGAGCTCCCAATAGGTCCATGCCACGCGGTTGGTCTCCGCCGCCATCCGCACGGCGCGAACCCAGGCCGCGCGGCTTTCGGCATCGACGCAGAAATTGAGCACGCCGAATTCATTCAGCATGACCGGGCAGCCATGGGTCGCGGACCAGCGCGCAAGCCCGGCAAAGTCGTCGCCGATCCGCGTCGCCGTCCAGGGCTCCGACAATTCGTCCTCCACAAGCTTGGCCGCCTGCTCGTCGTTCGCCTCGCGGAGCTTGGAGAGAAGCTGGCGGACCTGCGCCATGTCCTTGGTCGCAGGAAAGGGGAGGTTCGAGATTCGCGCGACCGGCGAGGCATCCCAGGTCTCGCATTGATGGGTGAACGCCATCGGCGCGTAGTAGTGGACGGCGGCAATCTGGTTGTCGTCGGCCAAAGGCGGCGTGTCGGCGATTTCCCAGATGCCCTGGAACCGGGCCGGCCCCCAGACCAGCGTGTGGCGCGGGCATTTGGCTCGCAGGCTTGCCGCGATCTTTTCCCGCAACGCCAGCCATTCAGCTCGCTCCATGGGCGGCTCGTTCAGCAGTTCCGGATAGACCTGGCCCGCCGGCAGATCGGCGATCACCACGCGCAGCGCCGTCCAGGCCTGAAGCACTCGCTCGGCAGCAGCCTTGGCGTCGCTGCGAAACGCCGCGACGAGCTCGCCCGAGGGATGCATGTCGACAAGAACGGAGAAGCCCGACCCGACGAGGTCCCTGACCCCGTTCTGGATGCGGCGAAGCGTAGCCGGGTTCCCGCTGGAAATGAGATCGCCGTTGACCGGCAGCCGGATCGTTTCGAATCCCGACTGGCGAAGCTTGTCGAGCGTGGCCGCGGCGGGCGCAGGCCCATCGTCGCGGTCGAGCCATCCCGGCAGGTTGAAGCCGCGCGACGGCACGCGGATGCCGGCCGTCGCCAGCGCCGCCGACCTTGGCAGGGGGGAAACCGCGAGGAGCGCTCCGGCGGCGAGCGCAAGCGCATGTCGCCGCGAGACCCATAGCGGCGATGTCATCGGTCCGGCGCCTTCGCCGCTTATCTTTGAGCGGAGCTGCGGCGCCATTCGCCGACCTCTTGCGGAACATCGCGGATCGTCTCGCCACCGGCCGGTCGCGCGCTGTCCGGCGCGATGACGAGGGTGGCGCTGCGGCCGATCTGGTCGGCGCCGAAACGTTGCGCCAGCAACGCGGCCGCCTCCGAAGCCTGCTCGGAAGGGCCGAGCGCCAGGAGCGCGAGATCGGCTTTGCCGAAAAGTTCTGGGTTCCAGCCGTTTTCGTTGAGCGAAGGCGCGATCACCAGAACGAAATCGAATGCGCTTCCGGCATTGGCCAGGATGCCGCGGAAGGAGTTGCGGTCAGGGACCTCGGAGCCGTTCTCGGTCACGGAGCTGCAGACGACGGTCTGCAGGCCGGTCGCGCCGTCGATGAACAGTCCGGCTCCGTTCGCTGTCGAATCGGACAGATGATCGCCAATTTCCACCACCAGCACATTCTGATCGGCCCGTTGCATGCCGATGCCCACCATCGCACCGGCGATCCGCGCCTCGAAGCTGCTGCGGATCGAGGAAACGACGATGACGAAAGGTTTGTCGTGGTCGCTCAGGTGCAGGATCATTTGGCGCATGATCTTGAGGACACCGAGCGAGAGCGTTTCATTTCCGGTCTGGAACAGAAGCTTCCTGATCGCCCTGATGTTGGAATAGGCCGTGCCGCCGGCGACGCCTGGCAGGCGGTATTCGCCGAAATTGGCCGGCATGGGCAACGGCCGCGGGGCGACGGGCGTGCTGTCCTTCCGCTCCGCGACAGGTGCAGGCGCGACGTCCGCCGGAGCTTCAGGTTCGTCGTCCGGACGCCGGACCGGCCCAAGCGCCAGCGCCAGGCCGCAACCGGCGAGAAGACCGAGGACGGCGCTGACCGGCAGGAGCAGGGCCGGCTTCGGCCAGGTTGGCTGTACCGGCGGCGAGGCCGCGCCGATCTTGCGCGCCTCGGAAGTTTGCGCGCCCTGCATTTGTGATGTCTCCTGGGCGCGCTTGAGAAAATCGTCGAGCACGGCACGTGCGGCCTGCGCCTTGGATTCGAGCTGCCGCAGCTGCACCTGGGCGATGTTCGAGTTCGTCGACTGCTGGCGCAGGGCCTCCAGCTTGTCCTGCAGCTTACCGACATTCTGCACGGAGAGGTCGTAGTTGGCCTTCAGCTGCTGCCTTATGCGGTCCGCCTCGGCGGCCATGAGCTTCTTCAAGCGGTCCAGTTCGGACTGCAGCCGCCCGATGGTCGGGTGGCGGGGTCCGTACATCATCTGGAGGCTGGCGAGCTCGGTGGCGCGCTGGTTGTAGTCGTCACGCAGCTTGATGGCCGAGGTCGAGGTGAGGATGTCCGCGAGCTGGGACAACCCGGCCGGCGAGTTGCCCGCCGCCAGCGCCTGGTTGTACCTGTCCTTGGCCTGGTCGGCGTCGCCCTGGGCGGCGATCAACTGCGTCGTCAGCTGATCGACCTGCGACTGCAGCGTGCCGCCATCCGTCGAATTCAGGATGTTGTGCTTCGATTTGAAATCCTCGACCGACCGCTCGGCGTCGCTGACGTCCTTCTGCAGGCCGGAGATCCTGTCCGTGAGCAGCGAGTTCACATCGCTGTTGGCGGTTTCGCGTTCTCCCACCAGGCTTGCGCGGTACTGGTCGACGATCGCGTTGGCGATGCGCGCCGCCTTTTCCGGCGACGGCGAGGAGAAGCTAACATTGATGACATAAGTGAGCCCCTCGCGCTCCACCGTCACCTTGCTCTGAAAGCGCTTGAAGGCGGTGTCTTGCGAGGCGGTCGCGCCGGCGCCGAACACCGACAGAAGACGCGACATCAGGCCGACGCCGGCAAAATCCGGATCGTTTTCAAGCCCCTGGCCTTTGAAGACGGAGCCCAGTAGGTCTGGCGACTGGATGACGAAGACCTGGCTGGCGATCGCGGCGCTATCGGAGCCGATCCCGGGCAGAACGTTGTTGAAGTTGGTCGCGCGCGTATCGCGCGGATCGATCAGTATCGAGGCGGTCGCCGTGTAGCTCGGCTTGGTCACCGCGATGTAGGCGAACGCCAGCAGCAAGGTAGCGCCGGCGATGGCGGCAACCATCACGCGACGCGCCCACAGGATCGCCCAGACGGCTCCTATGTTGAACAACGGCGCGAGAGTGGGCTCGTCGATTCTGGCTGGCCTCATCATCTTCCTCGTGCTGAGCCGTGGCCTCGCGACCTCACTCGTCTCCACATTATTAAGGATTATCGTTAGCCATCCGTTAAGGTCGCGCTGTGACGATAGGGGCAGCGCAAGCCGCGCCGGTAACCATGCCCGGCGTTCGCGCTGGCGCGAATGCGGGGTTTTGCTCTATTCAGGGCCGGGTTTTGAGCGGCGGCGTGCGGGCCAGGGGACAGGTCACAGCCGGTCGTCTCAGGAGGCGAAGGTGGACGACGACACAGGTAACCGCGAAGCTGGCTTGGCCGGGCGGGCCAAACCTGCGATCGACATGCGCATGTCGGTCTCGGCGCTTGCCAGGAGCGGCGCCGTGGCCGGCGTCATCAAGCTTGCCAGCGCGGGCCTTTCCTTCCTGATGTTCGTGGCGGTGGCCATGGTCATGGATGAAAGGCAGTTCGGCCTCTACAGCGCCACCTATGCGGGCGCCAGCCTGGTTTCCTTCTTTGCCTCTGTCGGGCAGCAGAGCACGGTGCTCAGGTTCTGGCCGCAATATGCCGGACTGGGCGATCTCGCGTCGGCTCACGGGCTGATGGCCCGCGCCATTCGCGTGGCGCTGGCCGGCCTGGCGGCAACCAGCCTGCTCATAGTCGTGGTGGGATTCCTGCCGTTTATCGGCAGGGACACGCCGGAATGGTTCGATCTGTGCGTTGCGGCGGCGGTGCTGTCGTTCTCGCTCGGCTGGTCGGAATTCACTTCGGGTGCTTTCCGGGCCAAGAACGCGCTCATATCCGGCCTGCTGCCGCGCGACATCATCTGGCGCGCGGCCACCATTGCCGGCGTCCTTGCCCTGCATCTTTCGCACGTCAAGATCGGCGCCGTGGCGGCGACGTATCTGACGGCGCTGCTCCTCTTGCTCGCGGTCGTTCCGCAGTCCGTGCGTCTCATGCGCGACACGGCGCGCGCCGATCGCGGTCCGCTGACGGAAGGGCAAAAGCGGGAGTTCAAGACCGTGACGCTCGGCCTGTGGGGGGTCACCTCGCTGCCGCCTGCGCTCGGCCAGGTCAGCACCCTGCTGGTTGCGCTGATCCTGGGACCCGAGGCCGCGGGCGCAATTTTCGTGGCGGACCGCACCACGCGTTTCGTGACGCTGGCGCTCAACGGCATCAACCAGGCGCTGGCGCCGCAGATATCGGCTGCCTTCTACAGCGGCGACAAGGCCCATGTTCAGCGCATCACCAGTCTCGCCGCGCTTGGTGGCTCGGCCATTGCGCTCTGCGTGCTGGCGGCATTCTGGATCTTCGGTGACTTCATTCTGTCCATCTTCAATCCGGACTACGCGACGCCGACCATGCGGGCGACGCTCGTCATCTTCGGCATCGGGGCGGCATTCGGCACCGCCTGTGGCCCGGTCGAAGTCCTGATGCAGTTGACCGGCCTCCAGCATGCCTTGTTCAAGGTTCTCGTCGTCACCAACGTCGTGGGGCTCTGCGTGACGGCTGTAACGACCTACTACCTCGGCCCGATAGGCGCGGCGCTCAGCATCGCCGGAACGGTCATTGCGTGGACTGCCATCGCGGTGGCGACCGCGCGGAGAAGAATTGGCATAAATCCCTCCGTGCTCGGCCTCCCGCTCGACAGGATCGCGCTCCTTCCCCGGGCGCTGGGGGGCCGGACGTGAAAATCGTCCAGGTCCAGACGCAGGCGGAGGCCGCTGGCGCGCAACGCATTTCCGACATGGTGGGCGAAGGACTGAGGGCGCGCGGCCACGACGTGCGCACAGTCTTCATGTACCGCAAGACGGACGCCTATGATCGCGACGCCCATGCGGATTTCGTCCTCAGCGGCCGCCCGAAGGGACTGCCCGGGCAGATCTGGGCAACCGTCGGCCTCGTGAAGTATCTTCGCAAGGCCAAGCCGGATGCCGTCATCACTTACCAGCACTATGGCAACATCTTCGGCACGCTCGGCGCCAGGCTCGCCGGCGTCAGGCACATCATCGCCAATCAGAGCGGAGCTCCGCACACGAGCGGCGTCATGGGCCTTCTATCCCGGATCGACAAACTGATGGGCATGATCGGCCTCTACCAGGCCAACGTTGTCAATTCCGGCTGGACCGAAACGCAGTTCGACCGCTACCCGCGGGCCTATCGGCGTCGCATGCACCGCATCGATCACGGCGTTCCGGCACCCGACAGGGAATTCGACAAGGCCGCGGCGCGCGCTTCCTTCGGCTTGCCGCAGAACGCTTGGCTCGCGGTCTCGTCCGGGCGGCTCACGCGCTTCAAGAACCAGATTGCGCTTGTCGGCGCTATGGAATTCCTGCCGGACATCCACGTGGCGCTCGCCGGAGTGGGACCGGAGCAGGACGCGCTTGTGGCCTTTGCCGAAAGCCGTGGCATGGCTGACCGCCTGCATCTGGTCGGCGAGGTTCCGCCGGCTCGCATCTTCGAGTTCCTCGCCACCGGCGACAGCTACGCATTTCCATCCACCAACGAGACCTTTGGAATGGCTTGCGTCGAAGCGGCGGCCTCGGGTCTGCCCATCGTCGCGAACGACCTTGCGGTAATGCGCGAAGTGCTGACCGCCGATGACGGCGAGCCGGCGGCGCTGTTCGTCCATGCGGACGCCACGGGCATGGCCAGGGGGCTTGCCGATATGATTGCCGGGCCGGAACTGAGGGAAAGGCTCTCGGCGGCTGGGCGCCGCCTCGGGGAGAAGTATTCGCCTGCCAGGATGTGCGCGGCTTACGAGGCGCTACTGACGTCCTGACCGTTTCCGTACCGCCGCTATGCCGTCGATCACCTCAAGTCGACCCGACCGGTTGAGCGTGTGGATTTGCGGATAGGGCCAGTCGCCGTCGGTCGCGATCGGCCGGGGTTCGGAGATACGCACGATGTTCTGGTTGAGCTCCAGCAGTTCGGAAAGGCCCAGTCCGCCGCCGTAGCCCAGCGTGCCGTCCTGCACCGGGAGGAGGACGCGGCCCTTACCGTCATACGCGAAAGCGCCGCCCGGTCGGGCCATGCGGCGGTCGATCAGGATCGGGTTCATGCGATGCGCCCGCCACGGACCAGTCAACTCCGGCGCGTGGAAGACCACCAGAGTATCGGAAGTGCTGCCATGGCCGTCGCGATCGGTGGCGAACAGCCAGAGCATCCCGTCATGCTCCAGCAGCGTCGCGTCGGAAATCTCGCCCTCGATCAGCACCGCCTCCGCGGACCAGCGATCCGGGAAGGCCGTGGCGCGGTAGAGCGTCAGCCTGCCGCTGGCGCTTGCCTCCGGCAGCATCCAGATCGCGCCGTCGCGCTCGAAGACTTGCGGATAGGAGAGGTGATGCGGCTCCTCCAGCACGACACGCGGCTCTTCCGGATTGCCCTCTGCGTCGAACGGGATCAGGGAAATGACGGCCTTGCCGGTGGCGTGAGGATAATCCTCGACGAACAGGAACGAGCGGTCCCGCCATTGGAAGGCAAAAGGATCGGCATAGAAGTGGTCGCCGGGGTCTGGAAGCACCGACCAGCCGTTTCCGAGGGCTCCGGTCGCGGCAACGCCCGCCGCGTCGATGAATCGGTAGCCGACCCGCCAGTGCGCGTGGCGGAAGCGGGCGCGCCGCATCGCCTCACGGCCGAGCCTGGGCAGCGCGCGCCCGAGATAGGCTGAGGCGAATTGCAGCGTGCCGGCGCGTCCAGTCAACTCGGCTGCGTGTTTCGTCGCCGCCAGCCGGCCTTGGGCAAACGCCTGGACAACCGAAAGGACCAGCGTGACCGCGCGGGCGAGAACGTCCTCGGTGCCGAGCGCGGCCGATTCCCGTTTGTCCACCATCGGCTGTGCCGAACCCACGGTCTCTCCGCCGAGGATGGCCTCGATCCGTGGCAGCCGCCCGGCCGCAACCGCCGTCGCCGCCGCCAGATCCGATGCGGAGCCGTCGAATAGCACCCCGATGGTCGGAACGTCGGAGGCACCGGCGCCGCCGGCCAGGTCGACCCGCAGCGCGACCGGCTGGCCGCCGGGCCGCGCGGGGATTTCCGGCAGCGCGGTGCTCAGTCGCGGCCCGTGGCGGCGAAAGAGGCGCTGCTCGAATGCGAAGGCGGCGGTTGTCGCGGGCGGCCAGGGAGCGGCTCCGGACTGATGCCGGACCGCGACGTCGTGCCCCTCGGCCTGAAGGCGTTCAATGGCGACTTTCTGCCAGTATCGGGGTGCCGACTGCGGAACGATGACCTCGATAGCCAGCATGTCATTTCCGCCCGCGGTGCATCCAGGCCTGGTTTCAGAGGGGCAAACTTGATGGAAAAAGCTTACCTTGCGGTTACGCAGCTCCCGCTCTGCCTGTTTTTTAGGCAGAACCCTTCAATGACGGCGTCGCGGAGCCAGCGCAAAACTATAATCGGCCTGTGCACCTTAGATTAGCACTTTCCGTATATACCAAGACTTGAACAATGCTCGCGAGCGATCTTGACGGGAAACCCAAGACGTCGTCGATAGGCCCGCTGTCCTGCCGGTTCGGATCACATGTTTGAGGTCACTGTCGAAGAGTCGTTCGATTTCCGCTCGCGGGAATATGCCGAGCTGTTTGACCGCTCCGCGGCGACCGCTTTCCAGCATCCGATATGGCTCGCTCTTCTTTACGAGAAAATCGTCGGCCGCAGCGCCGCCACGCCGTTCGTCATCGTCGTGCGCCATCAGGCGAACGGCAGGCTGGCAATGGTGCTGCCGCTTGTCAGACGTCGATATATGCGGCTGAAGGTGGTGGAATTCGCCGACATGTTGGTTTCGGACTACGTGTCCCCTGTCACCGACGAGCAGACCTTTTCGAACATACTGGCCGACGGCCGTACGGTGGCCGCCATCCGCAAGCGCCTCAAACCTTATGATCTGCTGCGCATCGGCAAGCTCGGGGATGGGTCGCTGCCGCTCGAGCGCCTGCTTGGCATAGGCAAGCGCGACAGCATGGGGATGAGCGCCTATTCCAGCAAGCTGGAAGCGACGTTTGAAAGTTGGCGGGAGCATCAGCTCGACCGCTCCTACCGCAAGGAACTCGACAAGAAAGCCCGCCAGCTCGGGCGCATGGGGGAAGCGCGTTTCGAATGCGCCGATAACCCCGTCGCCATCCGTACGACCTTCGATGCGCTGAAACTCTATCGCGGCAAGCGTTTCGATGGGAGCGATGGTCCGGCCGATCTGCTGCAGCAAGCATCCTACTTCGACTTCTATCTGGCCGTGGCGACGGAAGGATGTGGCGGGTTCGCGCGCACCTACGCCTTCTGGATGAATGGAAGGCCGATCGCCGCCGCGCTGGGTCTCGCGCACCGTGGCTCGCTGCTGGTCATTCTCGGCGGTTTCGATGAAGCGGGTTACCGCAAGCAGTCGATCGGCAGCCTGACCTTCGAGCAAGTCGCCCGCGACTGCATCGAACGCAAGGACCACTCGCTGGACTTCACGATTGGCGACGAGCCCTACAAGCTTATTTTCGGCGGGCGGCCCACGCCGATGTGGCAGATATTCAGGGCCGGCAGCCCGCTGGGCTATGCGGCGCACCTGACGGTGGAAAAACTGCCGGCGGCCAAGGCTCTGGCGCGCCGGATTTTCCGAAGCGCGCACGGAAAACCAACCAAGTCGACCGCGGCGATCGCATCGACCGAGCCGACGGACGAGCCGGCCGGATCCTGAGCGTTCCTTCAAGATAGAGCGGCCCGTCGTCCCGCCAGCGAAGAACCGGACTAGGTGGCCGGCTCGGCCCTCGGCTTCCCAATGCCGCGCAACGTGGCCGCGAAGGCGGGGCTGACCTTGTTGATCTCATGCAGGATGCGGCGGCGGCTGAAATGAATCTGTCGCCGCGCGCGCCATTGCAGGTCGGTGTCTATGGTCAGGCTGCGCCGGAAACTCGCCAGATTGAGCCCGTGCCGGTCCATCGCCTCCTTGACCGTGTCGTCGTAGAATTGAGCGATCTTTGCGGCTGCCATGCCGGGGGACGCCATCCACTGCGGCACATGCACCGTGCACAGGCGCTCGATATCCGTGAGCAGCCGGCTGACGCCCGTGCCGGCGGCGGGACACGAGGTCTGGTAGGCGTCGCCGATCAGCGCGACTCCATCCCGCTTGCAATTCTCGGCCACCGTTATGTCGGTGAGCCAGTTCTCGACGCGGTCGATCACTTCGAAGTCGCCGAATGCCTTGACGAGCCCGGGCAGCGTTTCAACGAGCGTTTCCTTGGGCCGCTCGCGCATCGCCTTGACCCATGGATCGCGATGCTCGCGGAAAACGAAGAGATTGGCGCGCGTGACGTCTGCCGCGGGGAACAGGTTGAGGTAGTCGATGCCGTCGGAAACCCGCCCGCCATAATAGGTCAGGGCCGGGTGCCTGAAAGCTTCGCTCCCCTGTGGGCGAAGGTTGAAGCCGAAGGTCAAGGACTGACGCTGGTGGACGAATTTGCGCTCGATGCCGAGATCGCGCTTCAGTATGTCGCCCATCCCGGTGGCAAGCACGAGAAGCCGAGCGGTCACCTCGCTTTGTCCGACGATGGATACACGCTGGCGTTCGGGGCCGGCCTCGACGCCGCTCACCCGACCGGCGACGAAGCGCACGGTCTTGGGCAGTTGCGCGCGCATGGCCCCGACGAGGTCGTCGTAGAAGATGCCGTAGTGGCGCGCGTGCGTGCGGTCGAGGACGCGCCCCCTGCGCACGTTGACGATCTCGTCGAACGCCACTGCCGCCTTCTCGAGCGCTTCGAGAAGGCCAAGCCGCCGCAGCTTTTCGATCTGGTCGCCGGCGATCTTCTCGACACGGAACTCCCGTGGAAAGACAGGGTAACGGTCGATCAGCGTGACCTGGTAGCCTGCCCGCCCGAGCACGATCGCGGCGATCGTGCCGGAGAGCCCGCCGCCGACGATGGCGATTTCCGTGTCGGTTCCTGCAGGCAGCGGGCGCGGCGGGTTTTCGGCCGTCATTTCGAATACCTCAGGATGGCGTAGAAGGCTCGGGGATTGGTGGTGAAATAGCGCCAGAAAAGCCGGCGCGGCTCCATCAGCATGCGCCACGCCCACTCGAACCCGGCCTTCTGGACCCAGAGCGGGGCGCGACGGACCTTGCCGGCGAGATGGTCGAAAAGACCGCCTGCCGTCTTGATCACGCCGACATTGGGGAGGCGCGAGGCAAAGTCGCGCACGAAGATCTGCTCGCGCGGAACGCCAAGGCCCAGCCACAATATGTCCGGTGCTAGCGCGTTGATTTCGTCGAGCTTCCGGGCGAGCGCGTCGCCGGAAAGGTATCCATGACAATGTCCCACGACGCTCAAGCCCGGGTAGCGCCGCTTGATCGCGTCGAGAGCCTTGCCGTTCTCGGTCTCCGTCGATCCCAGCAGATAGAAGGTCACGTCCTTCTGTTCGGCCATTTCCGCCACGTCGTGGAAGAGGTCGGTGGTGGCCACGCGCTCGGGAAGTTGTGTGCTGCACAGCAGGCGCGAGGCCAGGACAAGGGGCTGGCCGTCAGCGAATATCTGGTCAGCGTCGCGAAACAGCGCCGCGATCTCCGGATTTGCCCGTGCCTGTGCAATGACCTCGCCATTGGCGGAAGTGAAGTAATAGGGCCGGCTGCCCGGGCGGTGTTCTCGCGCCGCCGCGATCATCAGGCTGGCGGCGCTCTGCCGGTCGATCACGGTGATTGGCAACCCGCCGATCTGCACGGCTGGGAACGCGGGCAGGTCCTCCGCATGAGGAATCGCCTCGCGTTGCGTCACGACTGTCACGCCCGCATCTCCCGACACTCGTAGCTGCCGGCTGGAATGCTCAAGACTCTCATGTGGTGCGGTCGCTATTCTTTGATTGGCAAATGGCGGGCGTGTACCGTCACCATTGGTAGTCTTTTCTTCTTGGGAATCTCTTTGAGAACTCTCTAAAACTGTCCGCATTGGAGAAGTCGCCCCCGCTCTCCGTTATCCAATCACCCCCTTGCCCGCGCAGTATAAGCAAAAGAGGATAAATGTTAAGTTGAGCCTTAATAGGTAGTTAATATGTAAAATTTGAATAAAATTCGCGCGCTTCGCCGGGAGTTTATTTGAGGACTTCTGGAGACGTTTCCGCGTCGGGTGCAGCTCCCGCCTGGGCAAGGGTCCTGATCGGATCCTTGACGCCTGCCCGGGCAGTAGGCTCGCGGTCAACTATTGGTGACCTCGATCCCCTCGGAATTGACCTCGGCTTCCTTTTCGTCGGAGCATTTCGGCGTAAAACGCGTTATCGGAATCCACGGGCCGGGAGCGCGACCGCTCGGCCGAACGCAACCGCCTGAATGACAGAATTGGCCAAAGCATTGGAACCGCCGCAATTTGCGACCGAGCGCGATCCGAGGCTGAGGCTGATCATCCCTATCACCGTCGCGGTCGCCTTTCTGATGGAGCAGCTCGACTCCACCATAATCACCACCGCTATCCCGGCCATCGCGCAAAGCCTGGACACGACGCCGGTCCGGCTCAACCTCGCGATCACTACCTACATCCTGACGCTCGCCGTCTTCATTCCCGTCAGCGGCTGGTTTGCCGACAGGTTCGGCGCGCGCAGGATATTCGCTCTGGCGCTCTTCACCTTCACGCTCGGCTCCGCGCTGTGCGGAATAGCGGACAACATCGGCATGCTGCTGGCGATGCGCGCGCTGCAGGGCCTGGGCGGCGCCATGATGACGCCGGTGGGGCGGCTGATCCTGTTGCGCAGCTTTCCGCGCAGCGGGCTGATCACCGCCATGACCTACACGACCTTCCCGGCCATCATCGGCCCGGTCATCGGGCCATTGCTGGGCGGCCTGCTGACCACCTATGCGTCCTGGCGCTGGATATTCTATGTCAACGTGCCTTTCGGCTTGCTTGGCATTTTCGCTGCGCTGCGCTTCGTCGACGATTTCCGCGGCGAGGCCCTGCAACGCTTCGACTTTGCCGGTTTTCTCATGGTCGGAGGCGGTGCCGCGCTGCTGCAGTTCGGGTTGGAGAACATCGGCCGGCCGACGATTTCGACGCTGGCGACGGTGCTGGTGCTTGTCGCCGCCGTCCTGCTGCTCCTGGCTTTCGGGCGCTACGCGCGCCGCGTTGCCGCGCCGGCCGTCGACCTGACGCTCTTTCGATTTCGTTCCTTCTGGATCGGCACGCTCGCAGGCGGCCTCTGCCGCGTCGGCTTGAACGGCGTGCCCTTCCTCCTGCCACTGATGCTGCAGCTCGGCTTTGGCATGAGCCCGGTCGCCTCCGGTTCGCTGACATTCGTCGGCAGCTTCGGCGCCCTGCTGATGCGGCCGTTGCTGTCGCCTGTCCTGCGCCGTTTCGGCTTCAAGGTCGTGCTGACGGGCAGCGCGCTCCTCGGTTCGGCCGCCGTGGCGGGCTTCGCGCTGATGCGCGCCGACACGCCGCATTGGCTGATCGGGCTTTACATCTTCCTGTTCGGTATCGTCCGTTCCGCCCAGTTTATGACGTCCAACACTCTGTCTTACGCCGATCTGCCGGCGGAGAAGCTCAGCCGCGCCACCAGCCTTGGCGGCGTCCTGCAGCAGCTCAGCGTTTCACTCGGCGTTTCGATTGCCGCCATGGTGCTGGGCCTGGTGTCCGGGCAGGTCCATACCCCAACGCCGCAACAATTCCATTGGGTGTTCCTGCTGACGGCGATCGTGCCGCTGCTTCCCATTCCCGGGTTCCTGTTGCTGCATCCCGACGATGGCGCGCAGGTCAGCGGTCACAGGCGGGCAGTGGCTTCTCCCAAGTGATGGTACATCAAAACGCCATCAGGCCCGTCGCATGGCCACGACCTTCTGCTCGGCCGCGGGCACATTCGAACCGAAGCTGCGCCATGCGGGAGGAAGGCTTGCCTCCCAGCGCATGAAGTCCCGCAGCATCCAGCCGCGCTCAGGCATCGGCACTTCCGACATCGGCGGCAGCACGCGGTTCCAGCCTGGCTCGTCATTGACCGAGGCAAGCACTGCTTTCACCGAGGCAGGGAAGGGACGTCGCGACAGGATGAGATCGCCGGAAATCAAGGCGGGCACCAGCTTGCGGCGATCGAAAGCCGTCGGCGCGTCGAACATTGCCCGCATCAGCCGCGGCATCGCGTTGCCGAGGCCGCATATGGTGCCGCGCGCTCCCGCTGCCAGGGCCTGCGGCAGGTGGGTCTCCGAGCCGGTATAGATGGAAAGGTGGGCGAAGCGGCGGATCAGCGCTTCGGTGAAATCGAGATCGCCGCCGCTGTCCTTCACGCCGCTGATGATGCCCGGATAGGCTTCGTCCAGGCGCCGGATGACGCGCGGCGTCAGCGGAACGCCGCAAATATCCGGGAAATGATAGAGGCAAAGCTTCAGGTCGTTCCGTCCGATGCGGTCGATCACGGTCGCGTAGAAGCGGAAGGTGCCTTCCTCGGTAATGCCGCCCCGGTAAACGCAGGGCGGCATCAGCAGCAGGCTGTCGACCTTGCGATCGGTGGCATGATGCGCCAGCCGCACGATGTCGGGAACGGACAGTGCGCCGACCGAGACGATGAGCTGGGCCGGCGCGATGCCGCCTGCGATCGCGCCATCCAGCCCCTCCATCCGGTCCTCGGTAGAGAATTCCGTGCCTTCGCCGGTGGTTCCGAAAAGCGCGACGCCGTCGCAGCCTGCGCCGAGCAGCATGGAGATATGCCGGACCAGCATGCCGATGTCGGGGTGGAGATCCGCGGTCAACGGCGTCGCCGCCGCAACCATCAGGCAATCGGTCCTCGGCAGGGCAGGCACTTGGGTCTTCATGTCTGCGTTCACTCGCGATCTCGGGAGCAGGCAGGCTCCATCGATCAAACAAATGATGATTGATTGCCTATTGTCAACATTCAGCTTGACGATTTGTGGCGACGGTGAAAACATCCTCACGTCAGGTCGCGCGCCGCCCGAACGGCCAACAGCGACGCAGGAGGAGGGGAAGAACATGAACAAGCAGAAGTCGTCATTTCTCGATCGAGCCGTCGGCCGCCGGACCGTGATTGCCGGCGCCCTGGGCGTCCTGGCGGCGCCCTTCGTCTCGCGTCTCGCCTTCGCGGCAGGCAAGGTCATCCGCGCTTCGACGCCCGGCCCCGACACCGAGTGGCAGTCGAAGGCGCTGCAAGCCTTCAAGGCCGAGCTCGACAAGTCCATGCCCGGCGCCTTTGATGTGCAGTTGCACTATAACGGCACGCTGTTCGCCCAGGGCTCGGAGATCGAGGCCATGCAGCGCGGAAATCTGGAAGTGGCGCTGACCTCGCCTTCGGACATTGCCGAACTGATCCCGGAATATTCGATCTTCACCACCGGTTATCTGTTCCGCGACGCCAAGCATCTAGATGCGGTCTATGACGGCGACGTCGGCAAGGAATTCAAGGAAAAGGTCGCCGGCGACCTCAACCTGCAGATCGTCAAGAGCCAGTATCTCGGCACCCGCCACGTCATCCTGCGCACGCCGCGCACCGTCAACGTGCCGGCCGACCTCAAGGGTGTGAAGCTCCGCATGCCTGGCTCGGCCGCTTGGCAATTCCTCGGCAACGCGCTTGGCGCCAGCGCCACGCCGCTGGCCTTCGAGGAAGTCTATCTTGCCATGCAGACAGGCACGATCGACGGCCTGGAAAACCCGCTGCCGGACGCCATAGCGTCGAAATTCTACGAAGTGTCGAAGCAGATCGTGCTGACCGGCCATCAGGTCGCGAATGTCTTCTTCACCATGCCGAAGAAGTTCTGGGACGGTCTCAGCGACGACGAAAAGAAGGCGGTTCTCGCGGCCGAGGACGCGGCCAAGAAGGTGAACGACGATGGTGTGATCGCCACCGAGAATGACGGCAAGGCCTTCTTCGAGAAGCACGGCAACACGGTGACGACCCCGGACGTGGCGGCGTTCCGAAAACACGTGCTGGATGCTTTCGTCAATTCCGATTTCTCGAAGAACTGGCCGAAGGGCATGCTTGATCGCATTGGCGCGGCCTAAGTCAGAGCAATGCAGAACTTCGCAGTTCTCTGGAGGCGATTTGCGGAGTCGGTGAGCGTCGTGGCCTTTGCCGTGATGTTCGCCGGCTTCGTGATCGGCATCGGCGCCCGCTACATTTTCAATTCCCCGATCTCATGGACGAACGAGCTCTGCGTCATCGGCTATGTCTGGATCGTCTTCTGGACCAGCGACATCCTGCTCAAGGAGCGGCAGCATATCGTTTTCGACGTCATCTACGGCTGGTTTCCGCCGGGGGCACGTCGCGTCGTCGCGATCTTCATCAGCTTGTCGCTGGCGCTGGTCTTCCTGGCGGCGATTCCGGGGACCTACGATTATATTTCCTTCCTCGGCCGCCGCCGGTCGATGCTTTTGCATGTGCCCATGCAACTGGTCTTCGGCTGCTTTCTCATCTTCGTCGTCGCGGTCGTCGTCAATGCCGTACGCCGGCTCTGGCAGCTTTTTCGGCCAGGCTGGGAACAGCATCTCTAGGAAAAGCATATGTCTTTCGCCGCAGAAGTGATGTTCGTCCTCTTCTTCGTCTGGACGTTCATCGGAATGCCGCTCGGCTACGCCATGCTCGCTTCGGGCATCGTCTATTTTCTGATCACCGGCAACGATATCGGGCTGGTGGCGAGCCAGAGCCTCAACGGCATCTACGGCAATTTCGTCATGCTGGCCGTTCCGCTATTCATCTTCTCGGCGGAGCTGATGAACGCCGGCGAGATGACCGACAAGATGTTCGGTTTCGCCAGCCTGCTGGTCGGCCGGTTCCGAGGCGGGTTGGCCCATGTCAACATCATCGCCAGCGTCATCTTCGCGGGCATGAGCGGCAGCGCGCTGGCCGACGCCGCCGGACCGGGCAAGATCTCGATCGACATGATGATCAAGGCCGGCTACCGGCCAGGCTTTGCGGGCGCATTGACGTCGACATCGGCCATCCTCGGCCCGATCATTCCACCCTCGATTCCGATGGTCCTCTACGGCGTCGTCACCAACACCTCGATCGGCTACCTCTTCCTGGGAGGCGTGCTGCCCGGCCTGTTCCTCGCGGCGGTGATGATGGGGGTCGTGGCGATCCAGGCGCGGCTGCAGAATTTCCCGACGCAACCCAAGCCGACGCGCAGCGAAGCCATATCCGTGGTGCGCGACGCCGGCCCCACGCTGCTGCTCCCCGTCATCCTGTTGGGCGGTATCTATTCGGGCGCGGTGACGCCGACCGAAGCGGCTGCGGTAGCAGCTTTCGTGGCCTTGATGCTGGCGCTGTTCTGGTATCGCACCATGACGCCGCGCAAGCTGTTCGAGGTGCTGCGGGAATCCTCCAAGTCGACGGCGATCGTCGCCATCACGATCGCCGGCGCGGTGGTGATGAACTACATCGTGGCGGCCGAGCAACTACCCGAGCTCCTCGGCGCATGGATCGCGTCGCTCGACATGGGCCCGACCATGTTCATGTTCGCGGTGACCTTGCTGTTCATCGTGCTCGGCGCGCTGTTCGATACGCTGCTCCTGTTGCTGATCGTCATACCGATCCTGATGCCCACCGTTCGCGAGCTTGGCATCGATCCGGTCTATTTCGGCGTCGTCTCGACGGTGAACATGATGATCGGCCTCATCCATCCGCCGATGGGGCAGGTGCTGTATCTGGTCTCGGGCATAACCGGCATCAAGGTCGGCGTCATCCTGCGGGAGATCTGGATCCTGCTCGGCATGATGATCGTGGCGCTCTTCGTCCTCGTCTTCGTTCCCCACATCACCCTCTGGCTGCCCGAGATGGCGGGCTACGTGCCGGAAGGAGTGTTCCGTTGATGTTTCCCAAGTTCAGGATTTTTACATGCCGGCCATGAAGGAGCTCGTTAAGGGCACAGACCGCTATCGCCATTACATCAACGGCGAGTGGGTCGATTCCACCGTCAAGGAATGGATCGACGTCGAGAATCCGGCGACGCAGGCGGTCATCGCCTCCGTGCCGAAGGGCGGCGAGGACGACGCCGACCGCGCGCTCGTCGCAGCCCGCGCCGCCCAGCCGGCGTGGGAGGCATTGCCGCCCGCGACGCGCGGACAATTGCTGAAGGATCTGGCGCGGTTGATCCTCGAAAATCGCGAGCGCCTCGCGCGCCTCGTCGTCGCCGAGCAGGGCAAGCCGATCCAGGAGGCGCGCGGCGAGATCGAAGGCGCGGCGCTCTATCTGACCTACGCCGCCGAGGAGGCCCGTCGCATCACCGGCGACATCATTCCATCCGACATGCCGGACGAGCAGATCTGGATCCAGCGCGTCGCCCATGGCGTGGTCATCGGTCTGACTGCCTGGAACTATCCGGCGGCGCTGATGTGCCGCAAGATGGGACCGGCGCTGCTTGCCGGAAACACCATCGTCATCAAGTCGCATGAGGGCACGCCGATCTCGGCGCTGGAGATCGCGCAACTCTCCTCCCAGCTAGACTTTCCGCCGGGCGTCATCAACGTGGTCAGCGGCACGGGCGAGGGGATTGGCGCGGCGCTAGTGCGGCACCCCATCCCGCGCCTGATAACGCTCACCGGTTCGGTGCGCGCCGGCAAGGAGATCTTCCGTGCCGCGGCCGACGACCTGAAGCTGCTACGGCTCGAGCTCGGCGGCAAGGCGCCGTTCGTCGTGGCCGAGGATGCCGATATCGGCGCCGCGGTCCGCGCGGCGGTGCTTTCGCGCTTCGAGAATTGCGGCCAGATCTGCATCTGCAACGAACGCATGTACGTGCACCGGCGCGTCGCCGACGAATTCCTCGAAAAGTTCACCCGCGCGGTGAAGGCTCTGAAGGTCGGCGATCCCACGACGATGGTCGATGTCGGGCCCAAATTCAGCAGCATGGAGCTGGACAAGGTCGAGCGCATGGTCGACGCGGCGCGCGGTGCTGGCGCGCAGGTTCTGACCGGTGGGCGCCGGTTGACCGAGGGCGAGTTTGCGCGCGGACACTGGTACGAGCCGACGGTGATGACCGTCGCCGACAACCAGATGCGCATCATGCAGGACGAGGTCTTCGGACCCGTCGTGCCGGTGATGACCGTTGGCGATTTCGACGAGGGCCTGCGGCTTGCCAATGAATCGAACTATGGTCTGTCGGCTTACGTCTTCACCAAGGACATGCGCCGGGTGATGCGGCTCGTGCGCGAGCTGAAATTCGGCGAGATCTACGTCAACCGTCCAGGCGGCGACGCGGTGCATGCCCATCATGCCGGCATCCGCGACAGCGGCATCGGCGGCGAGGACGGCAAGTATGGGCTCGACGCCTACTTCCAGAAGAAGACCGTCTACATCAATTACGCCTGATTTCCGTGGGGTCGACGCGGTTCCGTCGGCAAGGCATTGCGCCTTGGCCGGCGGAACCGTACTTCTGGCCGCAACGGCGCGGGCGGTGCGATGAATTTTGCCGATCAATTGCAGCGGTTCGGGCTGCTTCTGCCGCAAGGCCGCCCGACCGTCGTGCTTGCCGGGACGGCGGGCGAGATAGGTCGGCTCTATCCGACAGTGGACGCCGCGCTCAGGCTGCGTCCCGAGCATCGGCTGGTGCTGGCCGCACCATCTGGCGAAGTTGGCGGTCTGCGCAGGCGCTTCCCGCACGAGGTGGTGCTGCCTCTCCCGCATTCGGCTGCCGGTCGATACTGGCTGCTGCGCCTGCAGGCCGTTCTGGTCATCGATCCAGCCGGCTCTGTCGGACCGGGGGCGCAAGGTTTTCCCGGAGCCAGCCCGCCAGCGACGCCCGAGGCGTTGGCGACGATGCTGCCGCCGTTCGATTCGCCGAAACGTCAGGCTCCCGCCCGCGCGTTCCTTGTCGATCTGCTGGGCGGGCGGCGGACCGCTTCGCTGACCGGCCTCAAGGCAAGGCTCCGCGATCCACGAACGATCATTTGCCTCGGCAATGGACCCTCTTCGGAGGATCCAGGGCTGGCGGACCATCGCGACGCCGTGCTGTTTCGCGTCAACTGGAACTGGCGCGGGCGGGGCTGGCTGGACAAGCCGGACGTGGTCTTCACCGCCGATCCCGACCTTCCGCCCTTCGGGCAACGGCCTGTCATCGTGTTTCCGACAGCGGCTGCGGGCCGGCCGATCCTGACACGCCACGCCATGGCGATGCGCCCGCCATCGTCCGGGTACGTCTTTCTCGATGAATTCGACCCGGCTCTGGCCGATCTTTCCGGGCCGATGATCCCGACCAATGGCGCGCTGATGATCGCGGTTGCGGCCGCGCTCAAGCCCGATCGCATCGTGATCGCAGGGATGGACCTCTACCGGCATCCGGAAGGCCGCTATCCTGGCGATGCCTCGGCGCAGGATGGTTACTCGCGCGAGCACAGCGCCGAAATCGATCTGGGCCTGATCCGCGCGGCGCTCGATGGCTTTGCCGGAGAAACGGTCATCCTCAGCGACAATCTGCGCGCAGCGCTGGCGGCGCGGTGATCGGCTGAAAATGGAGGGAGAGGGTGCCTGGCCTCAGGATGCCGCTTCGCGAACGCGTTTGACGCCACTGCCCTGTTTCAGCAACTTCGCAAGAAGCTTCACTTCGGCCTCGTTGTGATTGCGCGCCAGCTTTTCGGCGCGGTCGGCGTCGCCGGCGATCACGGCTTCGATCAGCGCCTTGTGCTCGGCGATGAGTTCTTCATAGTCGTTGGGCAGGAAGCCCGACTGGACCATGTGAAAGCGCACCTGCTGGACGATGAAACGATGCTGCTCGGCCAGGCGCCGGTGTCTTGCGAGCTCGATGATCGCCGTATGCAGGTCGAAATCGATGCCGGTGGCGTCCTGGAAGCGCCCTTCGCGAATAGCGTGCAGGAGATCGTCGGCGAGGCCGCGCAGGCGCTTGCCGTCCTCGTCGGTGACGTTGGCGGCGGCAAGGCGTGCGCCCAACCCTTCCAGCGCGCCGCGCAGCGTGTAGATTTCCCAGGCGTCGACCGTCGAGGTACCGGAAACCTCCCAGCGCGTGAAGGCGACCTGCTGGACCAGCCCTTCATTCGCCAATTGCGCGAGCGCCGAACGCACCGTGCCGCGGCTGACTTCAAGTTCCTCGGAAAGCTGGGTCTCCAGCAGACGTTCGCCGGCCGGAAGCACGCCCTCCAGTATATGCGAGCGTATCTGGTCCGCGGCTCTGCGATCCAGCAGCCGCTTCTCCGACTTGAGACTTGTAAGCTTTGTCATCAACCGACTCATGGCCACGGATGCAATCTACATATTCCGGCGCTCATGGTCGCGCAACCGGCATTGCTGACAATTAACGATCATGCTTGATGCCCATGCGGGATCGCTCGATACGGCGCCTTCGAAGCGAAAAATTTGTGTTTGCTGATTGCTGACAATCAAGCCAAACTGTGTTTGATTGGCGCCGAAAAGGAGCGGGCGATGGCTGAACTGAAAAGCGCGGTGCTGCAGCTGAAGCCGGGCGACGAGGTCGCGATTGCGCTGCGCGATATCTTCGCCGGCGAGGTGCTGGCCCCGTTCGACCTGCGGGCCGCCACCGCCGTCCCGTTCGGCCACAAGGTGGCGCTACGCCCTATGGAGCAGGGCGGTGTCATCCATCGGCTCGGCCAGCCGATCGGTCTCGCGACCGCTCCGATCGCCGCCGGCTCGCATATCCATCTCCACAATATGGGTTTCGAGGCGTCCATCGCGGGGCGGGCGATCGGCACCCGGCTATCGAACGCGCCGGTCCGCGTCCCTACGGATATCCCGACCTTCGAAGGCTATCCGCGCGCCGACGGCAAGGTCGGCACGCGCAACTATGTCGGCGTGCTCACCTCGGTGAATTGTTCGGCGCTGGTGGCGCGCATGATTGCCGATCATTTCCGCGATCCCGCCCGCCTGCTGCCCTATCCGGGTGTCGACGGCGTGGTGGCATTGACCCACAAGTCGGGTTGCAGCGTCGCCGACGGCTCGATGTCAATGAAGATGCTGCGCCGGACGCTCGCCGGCTACGCAAGGCACCCGAATTTCTCCGGCGTGCTGCTCGTCGGGTTGGGCTGCGAGGATAACCAGATCGACCAACTGATCGAGGAGGAGCAGCTTGAGCTTGGCGACGATCTGGCCAAGCTGGTGATGCAGGAGACCGGCGGCACCCGATCCAGCATTTCTCGCGGCATCGAGATGGTCGAGGCGATGCTGGAGAAGGCTGCCGCAAGACGGCGCCGCACGGTTCCGGCAAGCGAGATCACCGTCGGACTGCAATGCGGTGGCTCCGACAGTTTTTCCGGCATTTCCGCGAATCCGGCGCTGGGCGCGGCCGTCGACCGTCTCGTTGCCTGCGGCGGAACGGCGATCCTGTCCGAGACGCCGGAAATCTATGGCGCCGAGAACCTGCTGCTCGAACGCGCCATCAGCAGCGAGGTCGGCGATAGGCTGATCGGCCTGCTCGAATGGTGGGAGGATTACACCCGCAACGAGCCGCAGGGCTTCGACAACAATCCTTCTCCCGGTAACAGGGCTGGCGGTCTGACGACGATCCTCGAGAAATCGCTGGGCGCGGTGGCCAAGGGCGGCACCACCAACCTTGTCGAGGTCTACGGTTATGGACGGCCAGTCGACAAACGCGGACTGGTGTTCATGGACTCACCCGGCTTCGACCCGATGTCGGCGACCGGGCAGGTGGCGAGCGGCGCAAATCTCATCGCCTTCACCACCGGGCGGGGCTCATGCTTCGGCTGCCGCCCGGCGCCGTCGATCAAGCTGGCGACCAATTCCGGGATGTTTGCCCGCATGGAAGAGGACATGGACCTCAACTGCGGGACGATCCTCGACGGCAACAGCTCCATTGACGACATGGGTGAGGTGATTTTTCGCGAGATGATCGCCACTGCTTCGGGTAAGCCCACCAAGAGCGAGCTGCTCGGCTATGGCGACGACGAGTTCGCGCCGTGGCACGTCAATGCGTGGCTATAGGATCAGAGGAAAATCATGCCGATAATCACCGTCAGGATGTTCAAGGGTCGCAGCGTCGACCAGAAGCGGGAGTTCGTCGAGGTGGTGACCCGCGAGACCACCCGCATCCTGCAATGCGGGCCCGAGGCGGTCGAAATCGTGTTCGAGGATATCGAGAAGCACGATTGGGGCATCGGCGGGAAACTGATGGCCGACAAGTAGTTGGCGCCGGCGGACGACACGGTGCCTACGAGCAATTCTCTCGCCACCCAACCAGCTTCAACCCGGCGGACACCGCCACCAACAGGGAGATCAGGACTATGACATGGAGCGGTGTTTTTCCCGCGGTTACCACCAAGATGCTGAAATCGGGAGCCATTGACCTGGAGGCCACCCAGGCGAGCATCGATCGCCTGGTCGCGAATGGCGTTTCGGGTGTGATCGTCCTGCCGATGCTCGGCGAAAACGCCATCCTCACCCAGGCCGAACGCGACACCGTCGTCACGGCGGCGCGCGAGGTTGTGGCCGGCCGTGTGCCGCTGCTGTCGGGTCTGGCTGAATTGTCGACCGACAATGCCGTTGCCGCGGCGCGCAACTATCAGAAGCTGGGCGCCGAGGGCCTGATGACCTTTCCGAGCCTTGGTTATCGCACGGACCGCCGCGAAACGGTCGAATGGTACAAGGCGGTTGCGCAGGCGAGCGACCTGCCGGTGATGATCTACAACAACCCGATAGCCTACAAGGTGGACGTCGATGTCGAGACGCTGAAGGCGCTGGTCGATGTGCCCGGCGTCGTCGCCATCAAGGAAGAGACGGGCGATATCCGGCGGGTGACCGACCTGTTCAACGCCTTCGGCGATCGCTTCGACATCTTCTGCGGCGTCGACGATCTCATTCTTGAAAGCCTGGCGCTCGGCGTCGTCGGCTGGGTTTCGGGCATGACCAATGCATGGCCGGCGGAATGCGTCGAGCTCTTCAACGCGGCGAGGTCCGGGGACTTCAAGAGCGCGCTGCCGCTCTACAGGCTGCTGACGCCGGCCTTCCACCTCGACACCGACGTGAAGCTTGTCCAGTACATCAAGCTCGCGGAACATTTCGTCTACGGCGCACCCGAATTCGTGCGCAAGCCGCGCCTGCCGATCGAGGGCGACGAGCGCGCGATGGTCGAGAAAATCATCAGAGCCGCGATCGCGGGCCTCGCCAAACGAGGCTGATCCCGTCGCGCGCTTCCCGTTCGAGGCTGGTCATTAGGTCGGCGCTCCAAGAACGCCGGCCTGCGCTAAAAGCGTGGCCCCGCCACCATGTGCGCGACACGCGCCATGTCGGCGCTCATTTCGCGGTCGTCGTCGAGCGGGGCGACGAGCGCGCGCACGGCGGCATAGGTGCGTCGCGGCCCTTCGCCCATTGTGTCGAGGACACCGCGCAGCTCTACTCCGGTCGCCGCGAAGATCAGCTCCATCGCCACCAGATAACGCAGGCGCTCGATGATCCCGGCGGTCTTGGCCACCACGCGCGGCGCCATCGAGGACTGGTCCTCGACGCCGTCCGAAACCGCGAGCGGGCTGAGCGACATCGGGTTTGCAAGATGCCGGATCTCGGCCTCCAGCGCGGCAACCGGCTTCTGCAATTCCGCATAGCCCTGGCGGCTGCCGCCCCTGGCCGACAGGAAGCGCGGCAGTTCCGCCACCGTCGGCGACATCAGCTTCAGCGAGCGGTTGGCTGTGCCGACGGCGCAATGGGCGAGCGCCTGGCCGAGTTGCTCCCAGGCCAGCGTGAATGCCGTGAGGTCGAAATTGCCGTTGGAGACTACCTGTTCGACCGCCGGCAGGATCACCGGATTATCGCCCGAATGGCTGAGCTCGATCTCGGTCGCCAGCCTGGCCTGTTCGAAGGCATGCAGCGAACCGCCCCAGACCTGCGGCACGCAGCGGAAGCTCAGCGGGTCCTGGATGCGCCGCGCCGCGTTCTCTTTCCACAGGCCACTGCCGGCTAGCTCCGTCCGCAGCCGCGCGCCGATCTCGCACTGGCCGGATGCCGGCCGCGCCGCCAGGGCATCCTCGTCGATGGCCTTGAGCGACGCGCGGAACGCTTCGTAGTTGAGCGCGACCGCCGCCAGCGACCAGTCGATCAGGCAAGCGACATCCTCCAGCGCCAGGCATGCGGTTCCCGTCGAAAGGCTGTTCGCGACGATGATGGCATGGCCGTCCTTCTCGCGCAGGTCGAGCGGCTCTAGCCCGGCAAGCGCAAGCGCCTCGGCCGAGTGCATGACCTTGCCCTGATATTCGGTCTCGCCCTCGCCGCGCAGCGCCCTCGCCAGATGGCCGAGCGGGGCAAGGTCAGCCGCCCCGATCGACCCCCAACTGGGGATCACTGGATGAACGCCGGCGTTGAGCGCCGCCAGCAGGCCCAGGATGACGCGCTCGGAGGCGCCGGTACCGCCGGCGGCCATGCCCGAAATGCGCGCCGTCATCAACGCTCGTACCGCCTCGACGGGCAGAGCCGGCCCGGCGCCCATGCTGTGGCTGAGAGGCACGCTGTGCTGGAACGCGATCAGGTCGGCCTCCGCGAGCGGGGTGTCGACGCACGCGCCAAGGCCGGTGGTGACGCCGTAGAGCGGTTTGCCAAGCTGGGTCAGGTGCTCGATCAGGGCGCGGCTTGCCCGGATGCGCTGCATGGCTGTCTCGCCGAGCACCAGACGGGCATCGCGCCGTGCTATGTCGGCGACATCGGCTGTGCCGAGAGGGTTGGCGTCGAGGACTACAACTCTTGCTGTCATTTTCTGCGTCCATTCCATGATCGGCGTCACGGCATTTCGCCCGGAGACTGGCGGGTGCAGCATAATCGCGATCCGGTCCGGGCACTGTCGTGAATCCGTCTGATCGCTGCGGGTGCCCTGTTTCCGCAGCTCCTTCCGATGTCAGTTCAATTGGTAGGGCTCCCGACATGTTGGAACCTTTGTCACGCCGCCAGCTTTGCTTATATTCTCAAAATATCGACAGCCAGAAAGGCAGTGCCCATCATGACGAAATACCTCACGTTCCTTGCGCTCGTTCTTGGCGTGGCCTTCGGCATGTCCGCCCCGGCATCCGCGGCGGAGCGATATCGCGATCGTAGCATCGAGCAGGAACGCTACGTTCCAGCGAGTGACGACATCATCGATTTCCTGTTCGGCGGCCCGCGCTACTACGACCAGCAGCTGTTCACCACTGCCGCTGGTCCCTGCGCCTACGACCGGACAGGCCCAGATGGGAACGCCGCCAATATGATCAATGGTCATTATTGCGGAAAATAGCCGGCGTCCCTGCAGCTTCTTCTGCCGAGCATGCCGCAAGGCGGAGGGTCGCACACGTTCTACGAAATTATTGTATACAATAAATCAGAAAGATGTTGACAATCTGTCGCAGTCGGTTTCCCTTAAGGTATCCGCGCAGCCAATGAGCCAAACACAAAGCGCGATAACCAGAAGGGGAACTGCAGATGATCAACCGTCGTTCGACTCTGAAATCCATTGCGCTTGGCGCCGTCTCGGCCCTCGCGATTGCCGCCGTGGGCATCTCGTCCGCGCAGGCTGAAAACAAGGAACTCAAGATCGGCTTCGTCGGCGTCACCAGCGGCCCGGCCGCCGCCTGGGGCACGTCCAACGTGCGTTCGATGCAGACGCGCGCCGCCTGGCTCAACGAGACCGGTGGCGTCAAGATCGGCAACGATACCTACAACATCAACATCGTCACCTTCGATGACCAGAAGGACCCCAAGCGCGCCATCGCCGGCATGGAGAAGATGGCGCAGGAGGGCGTGCACTATGTCGTCGGGCCGAATGTCGATGACGGCGCGGCCGCCGTGCGCCCTGTCGCCGAGGCCAACGGTATTATCTACTTCCCCTACGCCTTCCCCAAGGCGCTCTATCAGAAGCCGGCCTCGAATGCCGTGCTGGGCATGATCGCGAATTACCAGTCCGGCCCGGCGATCTACAAATACCTTAAGGAAAACAAGGGCGTGAAGACGATCGCCTTTGTAGCGGCGAATGAATCCGACCCGCTCAGCCAGCGCGACAGCGGCGTCGAGGCGGCCAAGGCGCTCGGCCTGCAGATCGTCGCCCAGAACGACACCTACCAGAACGACACCCGCGACTTCACGCCGGTGCTGACCCCGATCGTGGCGCTGAAGCCCGACCTTCTGGTGCTCTCGGGCGTGGCGCCTGCCAACGCGCCGCTGCTCATCCGCGCCGCTCGCGAACTCGGCTATGAGGGCCTGATCTCGACCGAAACCGCGCAGGACGCGAAGGTTCTTCAAGAAGGCGCCGGCGAATACGCCAACGGCTTCATCTCGGTCGGCGGCGCCTCCACGCCGGAGATCGCCTCGGACGCGATGAAGGAATTCGTCGCCCGCTACACCAAGATGTTCGGCGAATACAACGACGAGTCCAACACCAAGGTCTACGCGCTCGAATACATCATCGAAACCTTGAAGGCCAATCCGAAGGCCATCAACGATGTCGCCGAATTCAAGAAGACAATGGACACCTTCTCGGCGCCCAACCCCTATCTCAAGGGCGACGCCAAGCTGAACTATGTCGGCACGACGTCCTTCGGCCAGAAGCGCCAGCTCGCCGTGCCGATGGTGGTCAACGAGTACAAGGACGGCGCTTTCCAGACCCTGTTCGTCGGTTCCGTCGACTGACGTACCTTCGCATATCGCTTCCTCCCGCTTGCCACGGGTCCGGGCCACGGCCCGGACCCGTGGAAGATCGAAGGTGTCATGGAACAGGTCATCGCCAACGGATTGTATCTCGGTGCCCAATACGCGCTGATCGCGCTGGGTCTCACCCTGATCTTCGCCCTGATGAACGTGCTCAATTTCGCCCACGGGCAAATGTACGTGCTGGGCGGGTTCATCACCTATACCGTCTACGGACAGCTCGGCCTGCCTTTCGTGGTGGCGTTGCTGGCGTCGGGTGTGACGCTCGCCATCATCGGCGCGCTGATGGAGAAATTCCTCTTTCGCACCGTCATCAAGCGCAGTCATCGCGAGGAGAGCACCATGTTGCTCGCGGCGGCGACGGCATTTTTCTTCGACGCCGTCATCCTGCTGATCTTCGGCGAGAAACAGCGCGGCGTCCCCAAGATCGTCAAGGGCGTCTTCAACGACTTCGGCATCATCATGCCGTATGACCGCCTTCTGGTCGGCGCTCTGGCCATCATCTTCATCGCCGCCTTCGTCCTCTACATGCAGTACAGCCGGGTCGGCCGCGCCATGCGCGCGCTCGCCCAGGACCGCGTCGCGGCGCAGCTGATGGGCGTGCGGGTCGATCGCTATTCGATGATCGGCTTCGCCATGGGCGCCATGCTGGCCGGTGTGGTTGGCGGTCTCCTGGTCACCATCACCGGCGTCAATTCCGGCATCGGCGGGCCGATCTCGATCAAGGCCTTCCTGATGGTGATGATCGGCGGCGCCGGCGTCGTCGGCGGCGCGATCGCCGGCGGCTTTATCCTCGGCATGATGGAGTCCGTCGGCCTGACAGTGCTGCGCGAATATGGCGACGTCACCTACCTCGTCATCTTCGCCGCCCTGATGGTGTTCCTGTCGATCCGTCCAAACGGGTTGATGGGCAAGCCGTGGGGTTGATCGCACCATGAACAGCACGCTGAAAATCGCTTCGGTCGTCGCCTTCCTCGCGATCGTTTTCATCGCCGTGCCGGCCGCGATCTCGTCGAGCGGCCGCTTCGACCTCTACTACACGTTGACCTCGGTGGCGCTGCTCAGCATCGCCAGTGCCGGCGTGTGGCTAACCTTCTATATCGGCCGAATCAACATCGGCCAGGGCGCCTACGCGCTGATGGGTGGCTACGTTTCGGCCATACTGGTGATGAACTACGGCTGGTCGTTCTGGCTGACCTTGCCCGTCGCCGGCCTCTTCTGCGCGGCGGCGAGCGTGCTGATCGGCCTGCCGATCCTGCGTCTGCGCGGCGTCTACTTCGCCATGGTCACGCTGGTGCTCACCGAGGTCGCGCGCCTGCTTGCGCTGGCGCTGCCGATCACCAACGGCGCCAAGGGCATCGTCAGCATCCCGCTGCCGGGCGCGCTGTCCGTCTTCGGCATCACGCTGATCCCGGACTTTGCCACGCTGCAGAACTCGCGGCTCGCCTTCTACCTGCTGGCTGTCACGTTGATGGTGGTCTGCTTCGCCGTGATGTACCGGCTGGTCAATTCGCGCATCGGCAGGCTCTGCCAGTCGCTGCAGCAGAACGAGGAGCTCGCTTCCTCGATCGGCGTCAACATCGCCTGGCTGCGCGTCATCGCCTACGGGGTTTCGTCCTTCTTCGGCGGCGTCGCCGGTGCCATCTTCGCCGCCATCTCGCAGTCGATCTATCCGTCGAGCTTCACGGTCACCGACTCCGTCAACTTCATGCTGAACTGCTTCCTCGGCGGCCTCGGCTATGTGTTCGGTCCAATGCTGGGAACGCTGGTGCTCTATTTCGGCTGGGACCTTCTGTTCCAGACCGGCCAGCTCCAGCTGCTGATCTATTCCGGCCTGATGATCGTCCTGATGCTGGTGCTGCCCAACGGCCTGCTCAGCCTCTCCGAAGCAACCCGGAAGAAGGGTTGAGCCATGGCCGAACTGCTCGAAGTCTCAGGCATCACCAAGCGCTTCGGCGGCCTGGTTGCCGTCAACGACGTCTCCTTTTCGGTGCGCGAGAAGGAAATCCTGTCAGTGATCGGACCGAACGGCGCCGGCAAGTCGACGCTGTTCAAGCTGATCTCCTCGTTCCTCAAGCCGACGACGGGCGAGGTGCGTCTCAAGGGCGAGCGCATCTCCGGTCTCGCGCCGCACATCGCCGCGCGCAGGGGCGTCGTGCGCACCTTCCAGGAGACGACGATCTTCAAGAACATGAGCGTGCGCGACAACGTCGTCATCGCACATCACCTGCGCTCGGAGGCGAACCTCTTCGGCTTCTTCCTCGGCACCGGAACTGCTCGGGCGGATGAGGCGGCCTTCCGGCAGTCCGCCGACGAAATCCTGGCCCTGCTCGGCCTGTCCTCACTGGCTGACGAGACGGCGCGCAACCTGCCGCACGGCCATTTGCGGGCGCTAGGCATCGCCATCGGGCTTGCCACCAATCCTTCGATCCTTCTGCTCGACGAGCCCTTCGCCGGCATGAATCACGAGGAGACGATGCGCATGGTGGAAATGGTGCGGCGGCTGCGCGAGCGCGGCCTCACCATCCTGCTCGTCGAACACGACATGCCGGCGGTGATGAAGATCTCGGACAGGCTCGTCGTGCTCAATTTCGGGCAGAAGATCGCTGAAGGAACGCCGTCGGAAATCCAGGCCAACGAGAAGGTGATCGAAGCCTATCTCGGCAGCGAAGACGAGGCGATCGGCCTATGAACCAGATCCTGAACTTCGCCAACGTCGAGCTTTACTACGATCACGTCTACGCGCTGAAGGGCGTCTCGCTGGAGGTCAACGAGGGCGAGACGGTCGCGCTGATCGGCGCCAATGGCGCCGGCAAGTCGTCGATCCTTCGGGCCATCACAGGGCTGCGCAAGATCCGGTCGGGAGAGATCCATTACGGCGGCAAGCGCATCGATGGCGCTGCCCCGGATGAGATCGTCAAGATGGGCATCGCCATGGTGCCGGAAGGGCGCCGCGTCTTTCCATTCATGACGGTCCGGGACAATCTCCTGATGGGCGCCTTCACGCGCTCCAGCAAGTCCGAAATCGCTGCGTCCATGGAGATGGTGCTGGGGCGCTTCCCGAGGCTCAAGGAGCGCTTCTCGCAGGCCGCCGGCACGATGAGCGGCGGCGAGCAGCAGATGCTGGTCATCGGCCGCGCGCTGATGGCCAAGCCGAAGCTGCTGCTGCTCGACGAGCCGTCGCTCGGCGTCGCTCCCAAGCTGGTCCAGGATATCGCCCGCTCGATCGTCGCGATCAACCGCGACGAGAAGGTCAGCGTGCTTTTGGTCGAGCAGAATTCCCGCATGGCGCTCCGCATCTCGCAGCGCGCCTATGCCCTGACCACCGGTAGTGTCGCGTTGAGCGGCAACTCCGCCGAACTGCTGACCGACGACAGGGTCAAGCGGCTTTATCTCGGCGGCGAGATCTGAGGCTTTCGCATGCGCATACTCGTCATCAATCCCAACACGACCGCTTCGATGACCGAAAAGATCGGCAAGGCGGCGGAAAGTGTTGCATCGACAGGAACTGAAATCGTGGCCGTCAATCCGGCCGACGGTCCGCCGAGCATCGAGGGCTATTTCGACGAGGTCTTCGCCATACCGGGCATCATCGCCGAGATGGGCAAGGAACCGGCGGCCGATGCCTATGTGATTGCCTGCTTCGACGATACCGGGCTCGACGCCGCGCGCTGCGCCACCGACGCGCCTGTCATCGGCATCGGCGAGGCGGCTTTCCATCTCGCCAGCCTCGTGGCCGGCAAGTTCAGCGTCGTCACCACGCTTGCGCGCTCGGTCCCGGCGATCGAGCACAATCTGGCGAAATACGGCCTCGCCTCGCGCTGCGCCAAGGTGCGCTCTTCCGAGGTCGCAGTGCTCGAACTCGAACGCCCGGGCTCGAATGCAAGGCACAGGATTTCTGAGGAGATTGCGCGCGCCATCAGCGAGGACAAGGCCGAGGCGATCGTGCTCGGCTGCGCCGGCATGGCCGACCTCGCGCACAGCCTGTCCGAGGAACATGGCGTTCCCGTGCTCGACGGCGTCGTGTGTGCCGTCACGCTGGCCGAGGGCATGTTCAAGGTCGGTTTGAAGACATCGAAAGTCGGCGGCTATGCTGCTCCGCGCGGCAAGCGGTTCGCCGGTATTTTCGCTCCGCTTTCGCCAACGGAAGTCGAGGCTGTTCAGGCTGGCTGACGCGGCTCGGTCCCGGACTGCCGGGATTGACCGGGGCGCGGGCGATACTAGATTGGGCAGGCTGCCAGCGATTTGGGGGCAGATCGGGCCATGTCGGGCCCGCGCATTGAAAGTATGTTGACGGTACTCAGGGAAGAAGATCGAGACGACAAGCCCGCGGCGCGCTGGTCGCCGATCTATTATGGGCTAAGGGACGCCATCGTCAGCCATCGGCTCGCTCCGGGCACCAAGCTGCCGGAGGACGAACTGGCGTCGATCTATTCGGTGAGCCGCACCGTCATCCGATCCGCATTGCAGGCGCTTGCCCACGACCGGCTGGCGCGGCTGGAGCCCAATCGCGGCGCCTTCGTGGCGCAGCCGTCCAAGATCGAGGCGCGCGAGGTGTTCGAGGCGAGGGCGCTCATCGAACCGAAGGTGGCGGCGCTTGCCGCCAGGACGGCGGTGCCGTCCGACATTGCGCAACTGAGGCAGCATCTCGAAAAGGAGCACGAGGCGCTGCATGACGGCCGCGACAGCGATGCCATCATGCTGTCGGCGCGCTTCCATGTCGGCATCGCCGAGATCGCCGCGCATTCGGTCTTCACCAACTTCGTGCGCGACCTGGTTTCCCATTCCTCGCTGATCATCGCGCTCTACTGGAAGCGCCGGGACGCGACCTGCGAGAAACATGCCCACCACGCGCTGGTCGACGCGATCGAAGCCGGCAACAGCGCCGACGCGGCCGCGCTGATGAACAGCCATCTGGTCGACCTGCTGTCCGGTCTCGACCTCACCGACAAGGTCGAGAAGTCGGACAGCCTGGCGGATTTGCTGCGGGCTTGAGGCAAGGCGGCCCGGCTTTGAAGAGCCGAGCCTTGGGATTGCTGGCCCCGCCCTTCAGGCAGCTGCGGCTTGGGAATAATCCATCCGCTCAAGGTCGGCGATAAGTCCGGGGCCGGTCGGCTGCCAGCCGAGCTGCGCGCGCGTCCACTCACTGGACGCCGGCATGTCGAGGCCGGCGAACATTCCAAGCCATTCGAAATGACCGGCGGCTTGCTCAGGCGACAGCGATACCACCGGTACCTGCAAGCCGGCGCCGATAACTTCAGCGATCTCGCGTACCGGAATGCCCTCCTCGCCGACCGCGTTGTACCGGACGCCCGCTTGCTGCTTCTCCAGCGCCAGACGGTAGAGACGGGCGACATCCAGCACATGGGCCGCCGGCCAGCGGTTGCGGCCTTCCCCGACATACGCCGAGACACCCTTCGCCCGCGTCAGCGCCACCAGCGGCGTGATCAGGCCCTGCTTGACCGTGTCGTGAACCTGCGGGAGCCGCACGACCGACACCTTGACGCCCGCCTCCGCCATAGCCGCGCCGGTCAGTTCGGACAGGATGCGTGGATTGGGATGCTCGGTGTTGAACATCTCTTCCTTCGCCGGCTGCCCGGGCTCGGCATTGCCCATGCCGGTGCCGGAAGTGATGATGAGCAGCCGGTCCGATCCGGCCAGCACACCGCCCATCGCTTCGATCACCCGTTTGTCCTTCTCGCAGTTTGCGACGAAGTTCGAGAAATTGTGATCGAAGGCGGTGTGGATGACGGCATCGGACCGTGCCGCGCCCTCGCGGAGGCTGTCGAGGTCCTCCAGGTCGCCGCGATGCGCTTCGGCGCCGGCAGCTGCGAGGGCTCGCGCGCCTGCGTCGGATCGGGTCAAGCCAAGCACCTGATACCCGGCAGCGAGCAGTTCCGGGACGATCCTGGAACCGATGAAACCGGTCGAGCCGGTAAGGAATACACGCATGGGAGGGTCTCCTCTGTTGTTCGGATATCCATTTTGCGCTACAAATCATCCTGTTAAAGTAGTGACTTTATCATGGTATAATAACCAACAGGATCGCGATGCCTGCCGGGACGACCAACAAGCTAGGCAACTTTCTTCGGGACCGGCGCATGCGCCTCGATCCTCTCGCCTTCGGCTTTTCAACCGGGCGCCGGCGCACGCAGGGACTGCGCCGCGAGGAGGTGGCGCAGCGCGCCAACATCAGCCCGACCTGGTACACCTGGCTGGAGCAGGGGCGTGGCGGAGCGCCGTCGGCCGATGTGCTGAACCGCATCGCGACCGGTTTGATGCTGACCGAGCCCGAACGCGAGCACCTTTTCATGCTGGGCCTCGGGCGTCCGCCTGAAGTCCGCTACAAGAGCGTCGACAGCGTGACGCCCCGCCTGCAGCGCGTGCTCGACGCACTGGAGGTCAGCCCGGCGATCATCAAGAACGCGGCCTGGGACGTGGTGGCGTGGAATCGCGCCGCGGCTGCGATGCTGACCGATTATTCCAAGCTTGCGCGCGAGCAGCGCAACATCCTGCGGCTGATGTTCGGCAACTCGCGTGTGCGCTATGCGCAGGAGGACTGGCGGAGCGTCGCCCGTTTCGTCGTCGGGGCCTTCAGGGCCGATGCGGAGCGGGCCGGCGCGGGCGCGGAAATCACCCAACTGGTCGAAGAGCTTTCGCGGATCAGTCCGGAGTTCGAGGCGTTGTGGCGCGACAACGACGTCGTCGGCGCCCACGGCGAAGGCGTGAAGCGCATCCACCACCCCGAGATCGGGCTGATCGAGCTGGAGTTCTCGGTTTTCGCGGTCGACGGCCGTCCCGAACTCGGCATGGTCGTCTACAATCCCGTGAACAGCGCGGACGCCGAACGCATCCGGGCATTGATCGCATCCCGCTCCGCCTGACCGCGTCTTCGTCAGGCCCGCGTCGCCGCGCGCCTGAGCGCCTGCGGCGGCTGGCCGAAGCTTCTGAGGAAAGCGCGGCGCATGCGCCCCGCATCGCAGAAGCCGCTTTTCTCGGCGATGCGGTCGAGCGAGGCGTTGCTGGTCTCCACCGCCATTCGTGCCGCCTCCAGCCGCAAACGCTCCACTGCCTTGGCCGGTGTGATGCCGGTCTCCAAGGCGAAGGCGCGGGCGAAATTCCTTGGGCTCATGGCGGCGCGGTCGGCAAGGCGCTCGACGGTCAGTGGCTCGGCCAGCCTGGCGCGGATCCACTCGATCAGCTCGACGAAGCGGCCGGAGCGGCCGCCGAGTTCGACCAGTCCGGAGAACTGCGACTGGCCGCCAGGACGGCGCTGGTGCACCACGAGCTGCTGCGCCGTGCGGCGCGCAATCGCTGGTCCGAGATCGTCCTCGATCAATGCCAGCGCCAGATCGATGCCGGCCGAGATGCCGGCGGAGGTCCAGACACTGTCATCATGGATAAAGATACGCTCGGCCTCGAGCTTCACTTTCGGGTAGCGGCGGGCGAAGTCTTGCGTGCTCCACCAATGGGTGGTGGCCGAGCGGCCGTCGAGAAGTCCCGCCTCCGCCAGAAGATAGGCGCCGGTGCACACGCTTGCCGTGCGGCGTACGTTCGCCCCGCGCAGCCAGGCGACGATCGCTTCTGCCGCCGCCATGGACCGGATGATCTCGCCGCCGGATATCATGGCGGTGTCGAGCTTCGCATCGGCCGACAATGGGCTCGCGGTCAGTCGCATGCCGGACGAGCTTTCGATCTCGCCGCCGCCCGGAGCCAGCATTTCGAGGCTATAGCTGCCCGGACAATAGTGTTCCGCCTGTTCGAAGGCCGCTGCCGGCCCGGCGACGTCCAGCAATTGGAATCCCGGATGTATGATGATGCCTATCGCCCGCTTCATGGCAGTTTTCGCCCGATATATGTCATTTCAGCCAAAGCCTAATGGCGATAGATCCATCGTCAAGTTGTCGATGAAAGGATTTTGCCATGGGTTTGCGGATCGCGTTGTGGAGCGCCCTGGGGATTGTCGCGCTGGCGGCGGCGGCCGCCACCATTTGGCTGCTGTCGCTGCCTTCATCGTCCCTGGTGGTGGCGCAGCCGCCCATCGCCGCCACCGAGGCCGAGGCCACTCTTGCCGCGCTGAAGCCGCCGAAAAGGCAGCGTCCGCTGGTCGCGGTAATCGGGATCAATGACGGCACCGAGACCACCGACTATCTGATGCCTTACGGCATCCTGCGCCGCGCCGATGTCGCCGACGTCGTCGCGCTGGCGACCCAGCCGGGGCCCATGCAGTTGCACCCGGCCTTGCGGATCAAGCCCGATGCCACGACAACGGCGTTCGATGCTCAGCATCCCGAAGGCGCCGACTACGTCATCGTGCCCGCCATGATGAAGGACGACGATGCCGACGTGATGAATTGGCTGAGAAGCCAGTCTGCCAAGGGCGCCATGGTGATCGGCATCTGCGCCGGAGCAAAGGTGGTTGGCGCGAGCGGCCTGCTCGATGGCAAGCGAGCGACGACGCACTGGTACTCCGTCAGTGAACTGCTTCAAAAGCATCCGACGATCAGCTACGTCCCCGACCGCCGTTTCGTCGTCGATCAAGGCGTCGCGACCACCACGGGGATCACGGCTTCGATGCCGATGATGCTGACCCTGATCGAAGCAATCGCGGGTCGGGAAAAGGCAGAAGCCGTCGCCGGTGATCTCGGCCTCGACCGTTGGGACGCGCGCCACGACAGCGGTGCCTTCAAATTCAGTAGGCCTTTCGCGCTGGCCGCGATCGGCAACACGCTCGATTTCCTGGGCCATGAGCGACTCGGCATCCAACTGACGCCTGGCATGGACGAGGTCTCGCTGGCGCTAGTCGCCGACACCTGGTCGCGGACCTTTCGCTCCAGCGCGGTCACCTTCGCCGCGAATGATGGCGCCGTCGTCAGCCGGAACGGAATCCGCTTCCTGCCCGATGAGGTCGAGGCGAGTTGGCCGGCCGAGCGCCAGGTTCCGGCGATCTCCGATCAGCGTCCGGCGAGGGCGCTCGACCAGGCGCTGCAAGACATCGCGGCCCGCTACGGCGCGCGCACGACCAACTTCGTCGCCACGCAGCTCGAATATCCGCGGGTAACGCAATGAGGTTACCCGGCGACGGACCTTCTTGAGCCTGGACGCGCGGGAGCCCTCTGGTCGGCGTCGCCTTTGTACCTCGAATGCTCGATGAAGGCGCGCAGCTTGGGCAGCACCTGATGCCTTTCCGGGTAGTAGAGGAAGACGCCCGGCGAGGTGACGGTGAAGTCCGTCAGCACCACTTCCAGGCGCCCACCGGCGATCGCCGACCGCGCGACGGGGCTCGGCACCTGCGCCAGTCCCACGCCCCGGATCGCCGCCCCCACCAGCGTCGAATAGTCGTGGGCGATGAGCGGCCCAGAGACGATCGCCTCGATAGTCTTGTTGCCGTCGATGAAGGACCATGGCGCGACCGAGCCGTTGGAGCGGCGCATGCGCAGGCACGAGTGCCCACGTAGATCCTCGATGCGTTCCGGACGGGTCCGCTGGCCTAGATAATCTGGGCTCCCGACAACCACGAACGGAAACGACGGCGTCAGCCGCACCGCCACCATATCGGGCGCGATCAACTCGCCCATCCGGATGCCGGCGTCGAAGCCTTCGGCGGCGAGGTCGACGAATTCCCCGCTTGCGACGACCTCCAACTCGATCTCCGGATAGTCTCGGCAGAAGGATGCGACGAGCGGCTCGAGCAGGACCGGCAGGACCGCGCGCGGAACGGAGAGGCGTAAGAGTCCCGCTGGCTTCCGCCCGAAGTCTCGGGCGGCCTCGCTCGCGGCGACGAGCTCCTCGAAAGCTGGCCTAGCGCGCGACAGGAAGCGCTCGCCCGCTTCGGAGAGGCCGACGCTGCGCGTCGTGCGGATGAAGAGCGCGACGCCGATCCGCGCCTCCAGCGTCCGCACCGCCTGGCTGATCGCAGACGGCGTGACGCCGAGCTCGGCGGCCGCCTTGCGGAAGTTGCGATGCCGCGCGACGCTTAGGAACGCCTCGACGCCGTCGAGCGCGCCATGCCTGACTGTGAAGTTCTGCTTCATGGCCTGTCGACATTATCGCGGATAGTTGCCGGCCGAAAGCCGCTCTATCTCTGCGGCATCGAACCCGTCCGGAGGAAATGACGATGAACGACTCGATAGACCGCGTACGCGACCACTACCATGCGACCGGCCTGACGGAGCGGCTGAAGGCAGCGCTTGCGGTTTTCGGACCGGAGGACCAGCCGCTCAAGCCGGAGCAGTTGGCGACGCTCGACCAGTTCCACACGCGCGGTCTCGCCGCGACGGCAGAATTGGCGAAGCTAGCCGCCATCACCGCCGATATGTCGGTTCTCGATGTCGGGTCCGGGATCGGCGGTCCAGCACGCTTTCTCGCCGCCGCCTATGGCTGCCATGTCGAAGGCGTGGACCTCAGTGAGCCGTTCGTCGATGCGGCGCGCTATCTGACCGGGCGGACGGGGCAGGGCGGGCTGGTGTCGTTTCAGGCCGCGAGCGCGCTGGCGCTGCCGTTCGGAGACGGTGAGTTCGACGTGGTGTTGCTGCAGCATGTGGCCATGAACATCGCCGATCGGGAGCAACTCTATCTCGAAATCAGGCGTGTGCTGAAACCGGGCGGCAGGCTCGCCACATTCGACGTGGTGCTGAATAACGGCGATCCGATCTATCCGGCCCCCTGGGCGAAGACGCCGGGCGAAAGCTTCCTGCTTTCCGCCGATGCGACTTGCGAGGCGATCGAGTCGGCGGGTTTCGGCACGCTCGTCCGGCAGGACGATACCTCTGCAGCCAAGGCCTGGTTCGCCGAGCTGAGGGCGTCAGGTCCGCCGCCGTCGCCGAATCTCGGCGTTGTCATGGGACCGGATTTCGCGCAGCTGGCCGCCAATCTCGGCCGCAACCTCATGGAAGGCCGTCTGGGCGTGCTGACGGCAGTCTTCGAAGCCGTCGACTAACAGGAGTGGAAAATGTCACCCGCGACGATCTTCAATATTCATCTCGGCCTTGGCTACGTGCCATTGCTGCTTTGCTTCAGCGCCTATATCTGGCCGAGGCTCAGACTGATGGACAGCGTCGAGGCGCAGCGTGCCATCGCCACGCTGCACAGCTTCCGCTTCTTCGGCCTGGTCTTCCTGCTCCCGGGCGTCGTCGGTCCGAACCTGCCTTCAGGCTTTGCCCCGTTCGCCGCCTATGGTGACTTCGCTACCGGCTTGCTCGCCATGCTGGCGCTGCTTGCCGTCAGATGGCCTTCAATCTTCTGGCCGTCGGTCGTTGCCTACAATCTCGTTGGGATAGTCGATCTTGTCGTCGACTATTATCACGGCGTCGTGCTCGATCTTCCCTCGTTCGCCGGGCAGTTGGGCGCGACCTACGCAATCCCGATCGTCTACGTGCCGCTGCTGATGATCACGCATATCGCCGCCTTCTATCTGCTGTTGCGTACGCAGCCCAAGGCTGCGCCGGCTGCCGGCGACGAGAGAGCGGGCGGCCTCAGATCTCTGCGGTCTCCATCGTCAGCTCGATGATCAACCGGCGTGAAACGGCGACAGCGCCGGCCCTTCTGGCCGGAACAGGTGGCAGGCGGATGGCGCGATGTCGAGCGCGATCGGCGCATGGAGTGGCGTGGAGTCGCCGCCTTCGGCCTGCACCACCAGTGAGACGTCGGGCGTCACCTGGACATGGAAGATGGTGAGGCTGCCGAGCCGCTCGGCGAGTGCTGCCTGCCCCTTGAACGGCCCGTCGGCGGAGATCTTGAGATGCTCCGGCCGCATGCCGAGCAGCAGCTCGTCGCCGGCCTTGGCCCCGCCGGCCGCGGCGGGCACAGTGAGCGCCTTGCCTCCAGGCAATGTGACGCTCACGCCATCGGCTCCGGTCGATGCCACTTTGACCTTGATCAGGTTCATCTTCGGCGAGCCAATGAAGCCGGCGACGAAGATATTGGCCGGCCGGTTGTAGAGATCGAGCGGCGAGCCGACCTGCTCGATGCGGCCGCCATTCAGCACCACGATCTTGTCGGCCATGGTCATGGCCTCGATCTGGTCGTGGGTGACGTAGATCATCGTCGCCTGCAGCTGCTCGTGCAGCCGCATCAGCTCGAGCCGCATGCTGACGCGCAGCGCCGCGTCGAGATTGGACAGCGGCTCGTCGAACAGGAACACTTTCGGGTTGCGCACGATGGCGCGGCCGATGGCGACACGCTGGCGCTGGCCGCCCGAGAGTGCCTTCGGGCGGCGGTCGAGCAGATGCGCAAGCTGAAGCACGTCGGCCGCATCCTTCACCTTGCGCTCGCGCTCCTGCGCCGGCACACCGGCGATCTTCAGAGCGAAGCCCATGTTCTCTGCCACGCTCATATGCGGATAGAGCGCGTAGGACTGGAACACCATAGCGAGCCCACGCTCCGACGGGTCGATGTCGTTGGCGCGCACGCCGTCGATGGTGAGATCCCCGGCGGTGATCTTCTCCAGCCCGGCGATCATGCGCAGCAAGGTGGACTTGCCGCATCCGGAAGGGCCAACGAAGACGACGAATTCGCGGTCGGCCACATCGAGATCGATACCCCGAATGATCTCCGCCGATCCGTAGGACTTGCGCGCACCGCGCAGCTTGAGCTCAGCCATGGCTTGCCTCCCTAGAGCCCGATGCCGAAAAGTGCGAAGCGGTCTTCGGACAACGTCATGCTCGCTTTGTTTGGTTGGAGCCGGTCTGTCCGCCGGCCTTTGTCGTATCGTTCTGCACCATCGCCAGCGCCGTGCCCGGCTCGCCCTCCCACAAGATCAGGCTTGCAGCGCCGACCAGGCCGGCGCGGTCGCCGAGCTCGGCCGGAACGACCGGCACGTCGCGATAGGCGGCCATCGCCCGTCCGTCGATCGTTGCCCGGATCCCTGGCGCCAGAAGGTCGAAGCCGTTGGCGAGGCCGCCGCCCATGACGATCACTTCGGGCGAATAGAGATGCAGCAGATTGGTGAAGCCGATGCCGAGCCATTTCGCTTCCGCCTCGACCAGCTCGCGAGCTGTCGCGTCGCCCATCCGCGCGGCCTCGACGACATGACGGGCCGACACCTCGCCATCACCGGCAAGCTGCCGCATCAGCGAGCCGTCGCGCGCGGACGTGAGCCTTGTGGCACGGCGCCCAAGCGCCGTTCCGGAAGCGACAGCCTCGAAGCAGCCGACATTGCCGCAGAAGCAGCGGTCGCCTTCGCCGGTGATGGTCATGTGACCGATCTCGGCTGCCAGCCCGCGCCTGCCGTGATAGATGTGGCCGTCCCCGATCACGCCGCCGCCGATGCCGGTCGAAACCGTGACGAAGACCATCGACTCGGTGCCGCGCCCCGCGCCGAAGCGCCATTCGCCGAGGGCGGCCGCGTTGGCGTCGTTCTCCAGCCTGACCGGCAGGCCGAACTGGCGGCTGAGGATGTCGATCATCGGCACGTTGTGCCAGCCGGCGAGCGTCGGCGGTCCGATGACGATGCCTGCCTTGGGGTCGAGCGGGCCGGGCGCGCAGGCGCCGATGCCGATGACCCTCGCTTGCGGATGCTCATTCAGCAGCTTGCCTGCCAGACCGATGATCTGGCCGATCACCGCTTCCGATCCAGCGCCGGCCAACGTTGGCTCGGAGACGCGCGCGATGACGTCGCCGCCGCGCTCGACCAGCGCGCCGCGCAGCTCCGTGCCGCCAAGATCGAAGGCAAGCGCAAGCGTGCTCATCAGGCGGCGACCTTCAGCCCGTGCAGCCAGCCCATGCGTTGCGCAAGGTCGGGATCGCCGAAGGCGAGCGAGCCGAGCACCACGGTGTCCGCGCCGGCGGCGCGCAGCAACGGCACGGTCTCGTGGCGGATGCCGCCGTCAGCGGCAAGCCGGATGTGGTCCTCGCGGCCGGCATTCCTGATCAGCGTGCGCGCCTCGATCAGTCGCGGGCAGGCCAGCTCGGAAAGGCTCTGGCCCTTGACGCCAATGGAGGTGCCGAGGAGCGTCACGAAGGCCACTTCCTCCAGGAAGGGAACGATTGCCGAGACCGGCGTCTCGAGCCGCAGCACGACGCCGGCTTCGGCGCCGAGCTCACGCGCCTGCCGCGCCGCGCGCAGGCCGGCCTCGCCGTTTTCGGCATGGATGGTAACGAGGTCCGCTCCGGCCTCGATGAACTGGCGCGTCTGCGCCTCGACGATTTCAGCTTCGACCATCAGATGCACATGGATAGGCTTGGCCGTGAGCTTCGCGATGCGCGCCACCAGATCGGGGAAGAACAGGAAGCCGGGGGTGAAGCGGGCGTCCGCGACGTCGATATGGTGCACGTCGGCATGGGCTTCGATCCGCTTCAGGTCGCGCTCCATGTTTGCGAGGTCCGCCGACCACAACGAGAATTCGCCGATGAGCCGGTTGCGGGGCAGGGCAGCGATGGCGGCAGGGCCGGAGAGGGTTTTGGCGGTCATGACTGTAAAGGGCTCCGGACTTTTGAATGCGTTTGGAGAAAGGACGTGATCTGCTCGTGCAACTCGCTGAAATGCCTGGCGCTGTCGCGCGCCTTGGGCGTGATTTCGGCGAAGGTCGCGTCAGGGATTGCAGCGGCGATCGCATAGGCGCTGGAAAGCGGATGCACGGCGTCGATTGCGTTGCCGACGACAAGCGCCGGAATGCCGAGGGCTGCCGCGTCGCGCTCGGATACGCCCGGTCCGTCGGCTGCGATGTTGGCGAGCACCTGCGCGAACGCGCTGGCATCGGGCCGGTCGAAATAGCCGAGCAGCGAGGAGAGATTGTCCGGCGCCTCACGATAGAGGCGAGTGGCGGTTTCGGATTGGGTGAAGACCCCGCGCGCCTTGTCGGGTCCGTATTCGAGAATGAGACCTGCGACCTCGGCAATAGATTCCATGTTCGGCGGCGCCGGAAAGAATGTCCACGCCGGTCGCACCAGGATCAGGCCGGTGACGCGCGTCGGATGACGGCAGGCGAGGCGCAGCGCGATGGCCGCGCCCATCGAGACGCCGCCGGCGACGAAGCGGTCGAGCCCGGCCCGGTGGGCGGCTGCGAAAACGTCATCCGCGAACATCTCGAACGAAAAGGGGCGCCGCTCGCCGAGGGCTGAGCCGCCATGCCCGCGGCATTCGAGCGTGATGCGGCGAAAGCCTGGAGGAAAAGTCTGCGCCACCTGCGCTTCGCCGCCGCCGAGCCCATGCTGGAATACGACCGGAAGGCCGTCGCCGGTGTCAGTGACGTGGAGCGAGGTGCCGTCGCGCAGCAGCATGCCCATCACACCAGACCTTTGAGGAAGCGGGCGACGCCGGGGGCTTCATCGGCCGAAAGTCCGTGCGTCACCAGCGGTCCGTCGAAGCCGGTCGCCTTGAGGCGGCCGACGAAGTCGGCGAAGTCGACGACGCCTTGCCCGGCGGTGGCGAAGCGTCCGTCGGCATAGCGATCCTTGGCATGGGCGAGCGCGACATGGCCCGCCGTGCGTTCGATCGCCTTCGTGACGATGGCCCGCGCATCGTCTGAACTGGCCTTTTCGAACAGGTTTGCTGGATCGAGCACCACGCGCAGCCGCTTCGAGCCCATCTCGGCGATCAGGCGCACCGCGTCATCGGCGGAGGTGACGATGTTGGCCTGTTCGGGTTCGATCCCAAGATCGACGCCATGATGCTCCGCAAGCCGCAAAGCCTTTTCCATCTCGCGCGCCATGTCGGCCCAGGCCGAAGGGTCGGCGTTGTCCGGGTGATGCGCCCACTGGTCCTCGGCATTGCGCGTTCCCGTGCAGAGCGTGACGAGCGGGATCGAGAGCTTCGCCGCCGCTTCGATGACAACCGCGAGCCGCCGCACTCCGTCGTCGCGCACGTTCTGGTCCGGATGCGCCATGTTATAGGTGCCGGAGAGCGCGGCAAGACCGATGCCGGAATGTCGCGATGCGGCCTCGATGGCGCGGATCGCCGCGTCCGGAACGCTGTCCGGCATCGACGGCAGGCCGGCGCATGCCAGGTTGAACTGGGTGGCCGCGAAGCCGGCGTCGCGCACGGCGGCCAGCACGCCGGCCGGCTCGCTACCCGCAAAAGTCTTGGCGAACACCCCGACCTGCATCAGACCGCTCCCGTCACGCTGGCGATCTCGACGCGCTCGCCGCTTTCGACCGAGCGGGCGATCGCCACCATCGCACGGATCGAGGCAAGCCCGTCCTCGACATTGGCGCCACGTTGCGGCGCGCCGTTGAGAACGGTGTCGGCAAGGCCTTCCAACTGGCGCCGGAAGAAATGGCCGTCGGCGCCGAGCGGCTTGCGGGAAGTCGCGTCCTTCTCGTGGAAGATGTCGACCTCGCTGGCGCGGAAGTACCAGGGATTGAAGGTCTTGGCGATCACCGAGCCGTTCTCGCCATAGAGCTGGAAGCCTTCATGCCAGTCCATGCGCACGGCGACGGTGAGGTCGAGATGGCCGAGCGCGCCGTTGGCGAACTCGGTCTCGACGAACCAGCAATAGGCGCCGAAGCGTTCGTTGAGGCGTGCGCGGACAGCCGTGATCTCGCCGCACAGGAACCGTGCGGTGTCGACCAGATGCGATCCATGCGCCAGCATGAAATACTGCCTCAGGTCCGCCTTCGGATTGCCGGCCGGCTTCCTCGCCAGCTTGCTGGTCACGGGCAGCGGCTGCACCGCGTCGGTGTTGGTGTAGCGATGCGTGGAGTCGCAGTACCAGGCCTTCAGCGCCAGGATTTCGCCCATCTCGTCGCGGACGAAATCGCGTGCCGCTTCCAGCGCCGGATCGAAGCGCTTCATATGTCCGACCTGCAGCACCTTGCCGGAGCGCTTGACCGCCTCGGCGAGCTTCTCGCCTTCCTCGACCGAGACGCCGATCGGTTTTTCGCACAGCACATGCTTGCCGGCTTCCAGCGCCTTGATCGACATCGGCACGTGATAGGCATCCGACGTCGCGACGATCACCGCTTCCAGTTCGCGGTCGGCAAGCATCTCGTCATAGTCGCCATACATCTTCTGCGGCTCGTAGGTCGCGCCCATGCGTGCGAGCAGATCGGGTGCGGCGTCGCAGATCGCATAGAGATCGGCATTGGCAGCCTTCACGCAGGATTCCAGATGCGCGAACTGCGCGATCGGCCCGCAGCCCAGAACACCGACACGAAGGCGACGGTCTTGTTTGCGGATCATCGTCTCAGGCCCCGTAGCCGCGCATCGTCTGGCGGTTGGTCTTTACCGCGCCAGCCGGGTCGGCGGCCGCGGTCTCGGATTCTTCCTCGAGCACCAGCCAGCCGTTGAAATGCGGCGCGGCGCTCGCGATCTCGATCACCTTCGCGGTGTCGCAGACACCCTTGCCCAGCATCGCCCAGGTGCCGCCGGCATCGACATCCTTGAGGTGCACGTAGCGGATGAGGTCGCGATAGGTGGTCAACGTGTCCGCCATGTCCTGGTGGCCGCGCAGGATGTGGCCGGTATCCGGCACCCAGCCGACCAGCGAGGCGTCGAGCAGACCGAAGATCTTGTCGTAGTCGGCGCGGTCGAAGAGCAGCGTGTTGTGGTGCGAGCTCGGATGCACGGCGACATGCACGCCCGCCCTACGCCCGAGTTCGCCGGCCTTGTTGTAGACCTCCGCCGCGATAGCGAATTTGTCCTCGCGCGGTCCTTCGGAGACCACAGTCGCCGAGCCCATCGACACCAGCGCGCCCGGGAAGGCGGCGGCGAAGTCGATCCAGCGCTTCGCTGCCTCGAGGTCGGCG
>NZ_JANINM010000554.1 GCF_024509055.1 Mesorhizobium sp.
GAAGATGCCGCCGGGAAGCAGCAACGTCTCGGCTGCCGAGAACAGCGTTTCCGGGCCGCCCACGCAGCGCCCGGCCATGTCGCTGGCCAGAATGCCCGACAGCGGGCCGAGATAGTCGCCGGCGCGGACGTCCGGATAGGTCCTGGCATAGCCCTCGGCCAGATAGGCCGACACGATCTTGCCGAACATCGTGCCCCGCACGGCCTCGAACAGCGCGGGCAGGTCGGTTGCAGGCGCAAGCGCGGCGATGCCGGCGACGTTGAGGTCCGGCGCGTAGCCCAAGGCGCGCATGCCGGCCCACAGTGCGCTGTTGCCGCCCTGCGAGTGGCCCCAGACCACCACCTTGCCGTTGGCACCAAGGCCCCCGATCTGGCGCGCGGCGCGCGCGGAGTCGAGCACGGCCCGCGCCGCGTCCTCGCCGACCATATAGGCATGGGGAGAGCCGGACGTGCCGAGCCCGGCATAATCGGTCGCCACATAGACCCAGCCCTGGCCGAGCAGGGCGTCGACATCCGGAACGTGGGCGAAGGGGTGCTTGAGCAGCGAGGGCGCGCAACCGGGCACGATGCCTGTCGTGCCGTGCGCCCAGGCGATGACGGGTCGGCCGGCGGCGCCTTCGCGCTTCGACGCCATGACAATGGCGCTCGCCATCGCCGGCGAGTCGTCGCCGCGCGTGGTCGCGTAGAGCACACGCCAGGCCTGCGCATCGTCGGGAACGTCGCGCGTGAACGGCTCCGCGGCGATCAGCGTTCCGGGCGGCGGGATCGGGTCGGGTTGCCTGGCGTAGAAGGCGTCGGGTGTCGCCGGCCGGGCCAGCAGCCACAGACCGGCGACGAGCGCGCAGAAACCCACCAAGACCCATGCCGCGAGCCGCATGAGCGCCTTCACGGGCCGACTCCTGTCGCCCTGTCCGTCCGCGCCGCCATTGGGTTATCTCGAAGCATCGCCGATTGTGGCACGAAATCGGCGATGCCTCACCTACGGAGAAAGCGCGGACGGCACGGACGCATGCGTCGAGCCGGACCGCCCGGGCCGCTCAGCCGGCAGGCTTGAACGCGCCGGCGGCCTTCTTGGCGACAGCGATCACCGCCTTCATATCGAGCTCTTCGAGGATGACGAGGTCCCGCACCGAGCCACTGGCCCGCACCGCGAGCGCAAGGCCCATCCCCGCCGTCTGATCCGGAACCTCGCCATGGACGATGACGTCATATTTGCCGCGCGTGAACATCAGCGCGGTCATCTTGCCGCCGACGCTTTCATAGAGCGTCTTGAGCGCGGCCTCCCGGTCGGAGCCCTGGATCAATCCCTTGGCGGCGTGGGGTTCGTAATTCGCCAACACGGTGACTTTCATGAATATCTCCTCCAGATATCAATGGCCGGCCGCCCGCTCGTCGGGCAACGCGGCGTTCCATTTTCGTCACTGACTTTCGATCTTGTCCCTTGGGCGCCGGGGCAATAATGGCCTGTGGCCGCCCATGACCGGAGCATCGCTCCAGTCCGGATATAATATGCGCTAATTCTAATATAGCGACAATAGAGTTGAAGAGCAGGGCAAGCTGGAAGACGCTTTCAGGGTGCCGGCTTTACAAGCGTGGAGGCAGCCTTTTGCCCAAGAGAACGAATTAACCCAGCCACCACCACAAGACGCCGACCACCACCGCCGCGGCCGCGACGCAGCCAGCCAGCATCATGTAGGAGCCCTTGATGATATCGTTGATGATCTTCTTGACGCTGGCGCGGTCGTTGAGGTTGGGGAAGGGCTCGTTGGGCGGCGGAACGCCAAGGAAATGGCAGAGCGGCGCCCAGCCGTCCGTGACCTTGAACACCAGCAGCTTTTCCGGCGGCACCGCCGCCTTCACCTCGTCGACATAGGCGTTGTAGCGCGCCACCGCCTTATCGCGGTCGTTCATCACGCCCTTGAGCGTGCGGCCCCAGACCAGCTTGCGCGACATGTCGCCGAACTTGCGGCCGAACGGCGTCAGCCATTCCAGCACCTTGAACTGCCAGACATTCTCGGTGAAGTAGATCGTGTCGATGGTGCTGTCGTACCAGGCTTCGGCGCCGCGCGGGTGCAACGTCAGCAACACCTTGGCGTCGGGGTAGGCGGCCATCAGTTCCTGCCACACGCAGCAGCCCGGATTGTCGACGGTCGCGCGATAATTGGCAAAGACCCGGTTCCAGTCGTGCTGGCTGCCGGGCGGGCTGTTCGCCACCTTGCGCCAGAAGTCGAGATGGCCCTTGTTGGCCTTGTTTATGATGACTTCCTGCATGTGGTAGCTTGGAAAGCCGAGCTTGTTGAGCGCGGCGAAGGTAGACCACGTGCCGGTGCGACCGAACCCGGCCCCAATAAGCTCGAGCGTCACTGCCCCTCCCATGGACCGGCTTTCTATTTTCTGGCCGGTCTTGTGGAACGAGGTTGCATCCGCTTGCGCCTTCGCGCAACGGGTTTCTATTTGTAATCGCTAAAATAATGTTGAATCGGCCGATTGACCGGGTGGCGGCCCCCTCTTGGTCCGCCACCCGTCGCGGGAGCTCGATCAGGCGTGGCCGGCCAGCGCGTTCAGCTTGGCGCAGAATTCGGCGTGCGGCTTGCTCATCGCCTTGTCCTGGCACTCCTTCATCATCGCCGTCTGGTGCTTCTTCGACATCTTGGCCCAGACCTTCTTCATGTCGGCATCGGACTTCATGGTCTTCATGGTCTTGTCGGTGAAGAAGGGAGCCATCATCTTCGGCTCGTCGAGTATGCCGGCGAAAGCCGTGCCGGCGATGACCGATGCGGCAAGCAGGCTCAGAAGCGCAGTCTTGGTTTTCATCTGTCTCTCCCATCGTTGCAGCCCCGGGCGGGGCCTTTCATCAGTAGCACCGGTAGTAATTGAATTAGATGCCTCTGATATTCTAGGGCGGTCACGTTTCGGTGAGCGGGCCATGCCGCGTTTGGCCTGCGCACGCTTCGCGACTGGGCTATTCAACTCGCCGGAAAAGCCTGATAATAGGTCAGCCAAGTTGACCTAAATAAAAACACGCCGCGGGAGGTGCGCCTTGACCCTGTTGAACCTTCTGGCCTCGCGCTCCTCGCGCATGAAGGCCTCCGAAATCCGCGAGCTGCTCAAGCTGCTCGACCAGCCCGACATCATCTCCTTCGCCGGCGGGATTCCGGATCCGTCGCTGTTTCCGGCCGAGGCCATCGGCGAAGCCTACCAGGCAGTGCTCGGCGGCGCCGAGGCGGGCGCGGCCCTGCAATACCAGGTCAGCGAAGGCTATCTGCCGCTGCGCAAATGGCTGGCCGGCTACATGGGCACGCTCGGCGTCGCCTGCGACGAGGGCAACATCTTCATCACCTCCGGCTCGCAGCAGGCGCTCGACTATCTCGGCAAGCTGTTCCTGTCGCCGGGCGACACCGCCCTGGTCACCTGGCCGACCTATCTCGGCGCGCTGCAGGCCTTCAACGCCTATGAGCCGCGCTACGACCGGCTCAACATCGCCGGCGGCAACATGACGCCGGAGGCCTATCGCGCCGCGGCCGCCGCTAATGGCGGCAAGGTGAAGTTCGCCTATCTGGTGCCTGACTTCGCCAACCCGACCGGCAACACGCTCGACGCCGCGCAGCGCGCGGCGGTGCTCGACCTCGCCGGCGAGCTCGACATCGCCGTCATCGAGGACGCCGCCTACCGCGCGCTGCGCTATGACGGCGAGGCCGTGCCGCCGATGCTGGCGCTCGACTGCGCCCGTTCCGGCGGCATCGACAAGGCGCGCACCCTCTATTGCGGCTCGTTCTCGAAAATCCTGTCGCCCGGCATGCGCGTCGGCTGGGTCTGCGCGCCGCGCCATGTCGTCGAGAAGCTGGTGCTGATGAAGCAGGCGTCGGACCTGCACAGCCCGTCGATCAACCAGATGGTCATGCACCGCGTCGCCGAAACCATCTTCGACGGCCAGGTGGAAAAGCTGATCGGCGCCTATCGCGGCCGCCGCGACGCGCTGCTTGGCGCGCTCGAAGCCGATATGCCCAAGGGCATTTCCTGGAGCCGGCCCGATGGCGGTATGTTCGTCTGGCTGACGCTGCCCGAAGGCGCCGACGCCACCGAGTTGCTGGCGCGTTCGGTGAAGGAGGCGCGGGTGGCCTTCGTTCCCGGCAACGCCTTCCACGCCGACGGCACCGGCCGCAACACGCTGCGCATGTCCTTCACGCTCGCCAACGACCGCGCGGTGAACGAAGGCGTGCCGAGGCTGGCGAAGCTGCTGCGGGGATAATCTCCCCCTCGAGGGGGGAGATGTCGCCGAAGGCGTCAGAGGGGGCCCGGCGCGCGGAGCGCCAACCTTCTCTTCGAGCCCGCCTATCGGGGTGACGCGGAGCAATTGCGCCAGTTCATTGTTGGCGGCATGTTTGCGTCATTCCGGTTGGCTCCGCGGGAGCGGGATCGGCGGCGCGGGACGGGGCGATGCATGGAGAACTGGTCGCAATTCTATGCCACCATCGGCACGGCGTCCGCGGCGCTGCTCGGTCTGCTCTTCGTCGCCGTATCGGTCAACGCCGCCGCCGCGCTTGGCAAGGATCCGGTGACCCGCCGACTGGCGGAGCAGGCATTCCACAACTACCTCGCCGTCATGATGGTGTCGCTGGTGGCGTTGTTTCCCGGCATTCCGACATCGACTTTCGGGCTTGTCGTGCTGCTTGTCAGCGCGAGCTGGTCTGTATGGGTCGTCGTCCGTTTCTATCAGGCGATCATGCAGTCCACCGGCTCGTCCACATTTGCGGTTCGCCGTCATCTGGCGTCACTGGTCGGCTTCGCGATGTTGCTGGTTTCGGCCTTCCTTATGGCGGTGAAATGGGACGACGAGTTCACGTGGGTCGCGGCATCGACCCTGGTCCTGCTCTTCTCCGCGACCACCGTCTCCTGGGAACTGCTCAGGCGGCTGGCTGATCGCAATCCCTGAGGGTTACTCTTCCTACATGCGAAGGATCGGATGTCGCTTCAACCCACCCATCACCTTCCGCTCGCGAAGGCGTGATTTATGGTGCGCAGGCGTGATTACCGGGCGCGCTGATTCTTCGGCTAATGTTCTTGCAGATCCAACACCCCCTGGATCGACCGGTCGTGGGGTCCCACCTCTGCGATCCATATGAAAGAGCCCCGACGGCCTCCACCGGCGGGGCTTTTTCTTTGGCCGCGCGCCTCCGCCGCATCGACGGATGCGTGACCTGACGCTGTCGCGTGTCGGCGCTATTTGTTGCAGTTCTGCATGTTGGAGGTGGTGGCGCCGCTCGCCGTGTTGTTGTCGGTGTCGTTGCCGGCGGCGTCCTTGCAGCGGTCGTTCATGCCGCTCGGCTGCTGGGTTGAGTTGGTGGTTGTGTTGTCGGTCGTCGGATTCGGAGTGGTTACCGTTCCGCCGCCATTGGCGCCGCCGGACGTACCGCCGGTGCCGGTCGTGACACTGCCCGACCCGCTGGCGCTGCCGCTGGCGGACTGAGCCATTGCGCCCGACGTCGCGAGCGCCAGCGTAAGCACGGAGGCAGCGAGGATTTTCTTCATCATGGGGAAGTCTCCTTGGTTTGCATCGTTGGTTGCAGGTTTCCAACGGAGCGTTCCAAGGGTTGTTCCGGCTGAAAGAATTCGTGATGCTCCTGCATGAGCGCCCCTTTTTGCCCCGCGCCGATGCCGATCCGGCCTTGTCGAAGAAGGCGGGCAGGGATCATATGCGCCGCCACATCCAGGAACGGGAACGTTATGGCCGATGACCTATCGCCCTGCGTGACGCTGCTCATCGGCAGCGCGCCCGACGTCATGCGCTGCGCGCCATGGCCGAAACAGGCCTTTGCCCACATCGTCGCCATCAACAATGCCTGGCGCGTGCGTCCCGACTGGGACGTGCTGGTGCACGCGGGCGATTTCCCGCCCGAACGCATGCCGCCGCCCGAACCGGCGCGGCAGGTGTTCAGCGCTGCCCATTACGTGCCGGCGCAGAACAGTTTCGGCGGCTTCGTCTATGCCGGCGGCACCATGTCGCTGACGGCGGCCTACTGGGCGGTCCACAGCCTGAGGCCCGACGTGCTCGCCTTCCTCGGCTGCGACATGATCTACGACCGGCCGGGCGACACGCATTTCTACGGCGCCGGCCGCGCCGATCCGCTGCGCGACGACGTTACGCTGCAGAGCCTGGAGGCCAAGTCGGCGCGCCTCTTCATCCACGCGCTGAGGCGCGGCACGCTCTGCGTCAACCTGTCGGACCTGCCGCGCAGCCGCCTGGTCTTCCCGAGGCTGTGCTTCGAGCAGGCGCGGGATCTGTCGCCGTCGCGCCTCGCCGGCATGATGGCCGATCTCAGCGCCGGCATCGACTTCGAGGCGGTGGAAGCGGCCGAAAGCCGGGAAGCCGAGCTCGGCTATTTCTACGAACATGGCATGTACTGGAACCACCTCGACGAGATCGACGGCGCCGAGCTTGCCCGCATCGATCGATTGTGGATGGCGGCCGTGAGGGACCTGACGGCTGCGCCCGTCGAGGAATGCGACGCAGCCGAATAGCGCCGATCTCTCCCCGGAGAGGGATTTGGGCGCGGCTCACGCGAACGTGAACATGTGAACCGCTCCGTTTGCCGGCAAAAGCTCGGATTTTAACAAATCGGTTTCGGCCGCCGTAAACGCTGGCGGCTAGGCAATCCGGGTCTGAAAGTCTTGACCAGTATTCTCGACTGGTCCCGGGGGGCAAACCAAGATGAAACCGATTGCTGTACTTGGCGCCGGCATCGCCGGCCTCACCGCCGCGCTCGACCTCAACCGGCGCGGCCTGCCGACCATCGTCTTCGAGGCCGGCAAGGCCGTCGGCGGCATGGCCTCGTCCTTCAAGGACGCCGAGGGCTTCTCCTATGATTTCGGCGCTCATTTCGTCAGCAACCGGCTGGCGGCGGCGCTGGGCTCGGCCGACATCTGCCGTACCGTCAAGCACTACGGCGAGGCGGTGCATCTTAACGGCCGGTCCTATTCCTATCCGTTCGGGCTGATGCTCTCACCGCGCTTCGCGCCGGCCGCGATCGCCGAACGCTACCGCGACCGTCCGGTGGTTTCGGCCGCCGACTGGTTCCGGAAGAAATATGGCGAGGTGCTGGCCGAGGAGGTCGCGATCCCGCTGACGGAGGCCTGGTCCGGAGCGCCGGCCGAAGAGCTGTCGCCCTCGGTCGGCCGGAAGTTCGGGCCGCGCATCCTGAAGTCGCTCTATCTCAACGCCGCCGCCAAGGTCACCAGGCGCGCCGTCTGCAACGGCTATTCGCATGAGATGCCGGAAAGCGCCGATGTCTGGCATGTCTATCCCGAAGGCGGCATGGGCAAGCTGCTGGAGCCGGTGGCGAACGAGGTGCGGCACCTGATCCGCCTGGAATCGCCCGTCGAGAAGATCCTGGTCGAGGACGAGCGGGTGAAAGGGGTGCGCGTCCAGGGCGAGACGATCGAGGTATCGGCCGTGGTCAGCACCGCGCCGGTGCACATCCTGCCGAAGCTCCTGAGCGGCACCCGGGCGCTCGACCACATGGCGGCTTTCCGCTACCGGCCGATGATTTTCGTCAACCTGCGCTTTTCAGGCCGTGGCCATTTGCCGGACACGATGCTGTGGGTGCCCGACCGTTCGCTGCCCTTCTTCCGCATGACCGAGACGCCGATCTCGATGCCGTGGCTGGCGCCGGAGGGCAAGACGCTGATCACCTTCGACATCGGCTGCGAGGTCGGCGACCAGCACTGGACGATGAGCGACGACAAGCTCGCCGAACTCTGTCTCGACGGCATCGCGACGCTTTATCCGCAGCTCAGGCGCAAGTTCCTCAGCGCCGGCGGCGTCATCCGCACGCCGGTTTCCTATCCGGTCTACCTGACGCAATACGAGGAGCAGCGCCAGCGCTTCGCCGAGACGACCGGCGTCGCCGGCCTCTACAGCATCGGCCGCAACGGCGAGTTCGCCCACAGCCTGATGGAGGACGTCTACTGGCGCACGCTGCGCCGCATGGAGGACGTCGCCGCCTATGTCGGCCAGATGCCGCAGGACCTGCCCTTCGCCGACGAGATCGCCCGCCGCATGCGCCCGGCGGCAGGCCAGGTCGCCGCGGCGTAGGGGATGATCTCCCCCCTTGTGGGGGAGATGCCCGGCAGGGCAGAGGGGCGCTGTCCCGCCAGCCTATCGGCAGATGGTTCTGCGGCTCCGCAGACGCTTCGTCATCCTCGGGCTTGACCCGAGGATCCATGCCGTGACGGTTGCCGAAGAGTGCGGCCAATCAGAATTCTGCACCGTTGCAACGCCTCCAGGTAACGGCATGGCAACTGTGTTCATGCGAATGCGGTTTTGTCGCGAATGATGGCA
>NZ_JANINM010000555.1 GCF_024509055.1 Mesorhizobium sp.
CAACAACGAGCCGCCAAGGCCGAGGAGATTTCATGGACACCCACGCCTATCCCGTTACCCGTACCGACGCCGAATGGCGCGCCCGGCTGACGCCCGAGCAATATGGCGTCATGCGCAATCACGGCACCGAGCGCCCCGGTAGCTGCGCCCTGCTCTATGAGAAGCGCGCCGGGACTTTCTTCTGCGTCGGCTGCGACCAGCCGCTGTTCGAATCCAAGCTGAAGTTCGAGAGCGGCACCGGCTGGCCGAGCTTCAACGATCCCGTCGAGGGCTCGATCGAGACCACTGTCGATCGCAGCTACGGCATGGTCCGAACCGAATGCCACTGCTCGCGCTGCGGCAGCCACCTCGGCCACGTCTTTGAGGACGGCCCGCCGCCGACCGGTCTGCGCTATTGCATTAACGGCGTGGCGCTGCGTTTCGAGCCGGCTGCCTGACCGGAACCTGTAAAGATGCGAGTAAGGGCGGCTTCGGCCGCCCTTTTTACGCTCCGTGCCCTTCATACGACCACAGTCGCGATCAGCCAGAGCGCCGAGCCCAGCATCATCAGCGAGGCCTTGGCGCCACCAGCCCTCTCCGCCGTTCGCCACACCGAAACGGTGAGGAAGATGTTGTAGGGCACCGGCAGGAAATGTACCGCCAAGACCGCCCACAGCGGCAATTTCAGCCCGAGCAGGACAAGCGCCAACGCCGACGAGCCGAGGCTGATAACCGTTGCCACCAGCAGCATGTCGCGCCAAAACAGCCGGTCGAGCGGCACATCTCCCCGCCAGCGTGAACTGAAAAAGCCTCGGCCGATCGTCCGAGGCGCTGCGTTCGCGGGGTCAGGCCCGTCGGTCAATTGAGCTCCATCGCGCTATATCCCAGGAGAGTCGCGAAATCCGACTGAAACGACGCAGAAATCCGGCGCCAAAAGGTGTATCATCACACGGCTGTGATCCGCATCGTATCCTGTCCTTGCACGCAATATGGAGGGATTCGGAATGGCCAATCGTGTCTACAACGTTCTCTTTCTTTGCAACGCCAACTCCGCCCGCTCGATCATGGGCGAAGCTATTCTCAACCGTCTTGGTGCCGGCCACTTCAAGGCCTATTCCGCCGGCTCGCACCCGAAGGGCACCGTCAACCCAGACGCGCTCCAGCTGCTGAAGAGCCTGAACTACGACACGTCCTTCGCCCGCTCCAAGAGCTGGGACGAGTTTTCCGGGCCCGATGTGCCGGAAATGGACTTCGTCTTCACCCTTTGCGACAGCACCGCCAATGAAAGCTGCCCGGTATGGCCGGGCCATCCGATGACGGCGCTTTGGGCGGTGCCGGACCCGGGCAAGGCCGACGGGACGGACGCCGAGCGGCATTTCGCTTTCGCCGACGCCTATCGCATGCTGAACAACCGGATCGCTCTGTTCACGAACCTGCCGGTAGACTCGCTTGATCAATTGGCCCTGCAGCAGCGCCTGGAGGAGATAGGCAGGGACCGGTCCCAACCGAATTGAGACCGATCGGGGGCGAAGCCGGGCTTACGCCAGCGCTTCACTGTCCCCAAGGATCTCGACAAGGGCGCGCTCGAAGCGCGTGCATTCCGTGACCAGCCAATCCGCCATGGCCGGCCAATTGTCTTCAGCGAAACAGTTCACCCGCCATTGCGAATTGATGCCGAGATTCTGCGCGCTCTGTTCCGGCCGGAGCTTCAGCCGCGCCTCGATCGCCGGCTGGAACGGCTTGAGCCGTGTCCAGACCTCGGTCGCACCAAGTTTCTCGTTGCGGCCGAAGAAGACGCCGACCACGTTCTCGCTGGGCGCGACATACATGGAAAGCACGAGGCTGAATTCTGGCAGCCCGCGCTGCCAGAACCACGGCCCGCGCCGCGCCAGCCTGGCTCTTTCTTCCGGATGCCGCTCGGCGAACAGCGTCCAGAAGCCGCGATGGCGGAACTCCGAGGCGCGACGGCCGCCGAAGTCGAACTCACTCATTGCCGGCTGCCCCGCTGGCCGAGACTGTTTCGAAATTCGCTCTGGCGAGTCATATGATGGCGGTTTCGAGAACCGTAGCGCAGCGGACATTTTGGTCCGTGAGCAACGGAAGCGCAGAAAACGCCATCAGATGGCCGCCGGAGTAGAATTTCCAAGCAGTCTCCTTATGCCATGCCGAGCGCGGCCTTGTAGAGGTCGAGGATCGACTCCTCCTCCTGGCGCTCGGCCTGGTCCTTCTTGCGCAGCCGGACGATCGTGCGGATCGCCTTGGTGTCGAAGCCGGTGCCCTTGGCTTCCGCGTAGACGTCCTTGATATCGTCGGAGATCGTCTTCTTTTCTTCCTCGAGGCGCTCGATGCGCTCGATGATCGAGCGCAGCTGGCCGGCGGCTACAGTCTGGCTGGTCTCGGTGATCTCGTCGGCCATTTTTCTCTCCGCGTCGTTGGCAACAATTCCAGGAAAACTAGTAACGGCTTTCCGTCGGGAATTGCGTGGAAACAGGGAACCGGCGACTCGGGAGAGCCGGCCGGCGAATTGGAGCGGGTTCCCTGCCCGAGCAGGCGCAGCGGGTCAAGATATTATCGACGTGGCATGAAGGGCTGCTGCCGGCCAACCTTCATGGCATTCCGGTCTCGTCCGTCAGGAGAAAGCGATCAGCAGGTCCTTGGCATCGATCTGGTCGCCGGCCTTGACCAGCACCTCGGCGACCACGCCGTCATGCTCGGCATGCAGTGCCGTCTCCATTTTCATCGCCTCGATCGACAGCAGCACGTCGCCCGCCTTGACCCCCTGGCCGGCGGCGACCGCAAGCGCCGACACCACGCCCGGCATCGGCGCGCCGACATGTGCTTCGTTCCCGGGCTCCGCCTTGCGCCGGACCTTGGCGGCGGAGGCTCCATGCGCACGGTCCGGCACTTTCACGCGCCGTGGCTGGCCGTTCAGCTCGAAGAAGACGGTGACCATGCCCTTGTCGTCGACGTCGCCGAACGCCTGGCAGCGTACGACCAGGGTCTTGCCCTTCTCGATATCCACGAAGATCTCGTCTTCCGATTTCATGCCATAGAAATAGGTCGGTGTAGGCAGCACGCTGACCGGCCCGTAAGTCTCCTGCGCGGCGGCGAAATCGGAAAATACCTTCGGATACATCAGCCAGGAGGCGAACTCATATTCGCTGAGCTTGCGTTCGAGCTTTTCCTCGATCTCCTTGCGGCTGGCCTCGAGGTCCGCCGACTTGAGCAGCGAACCCGGCCTTGTTGTGATCGCTTTCTCGCCCTTCAGCGCCTTCTTCTGCAGCGCTTGCGGCCATCCGCCGGGCGATTGGCCGAGATCGCCGCGCAGCATCGAGACGACTGAGTCCGGGAACGCGATGTCCTTGGCGGGGTTCTCGACATCGGCGACGGTGAGGTCCTGGCTGACCATCATAAGCGCCATGTCGCCGACCACCTTGGACGACGGCGTCACCTTGACGATGTCGCCGAACATCAGGTTGACGTCGTGATAGGCCTGCGCCACTTCATGCCAGCGGGTTTCCAGGCCGAGCGAACGGGCCTGCTCCTTGAGGTTGGTGAACTGGCCGCCCGGCATTTCGTGCAGGTAGACCTCCGAGGCCGGCCCCTTGAGGTCGCTTTCGAAGGCGGCATACTGGTTGCGCACCGCTTCCCAGTAGAAGGAGATGTGGCGGATCCATTGCGGGTCGAGGCCGGGATCGCGCTCGGTGCCCTTCAGCGCCTCGACGATGGAACCGAGGCATGGCTGCGAGGTGTTGCCGGAGAAGGAATCCATCGCCGCATCGATGGCGTCGACGCCGGTCTCCACCGCCGCCAGCACCGTCGCCGCCGACAGGCCGGACGTGTCATGCGTGTGGAAATGGATCGGCAGATCGGTCGATTCACGCAGCGCCTTGAACAGCACGCGCGCGGCAGACGGCTTCAAAAGGCCCGCCATGTCCTTGACCGCAATGATATGCGCGCCGGCCGCTTCCAGTTCCTTGGCCAGCCCGACATAATATTTGAGATCGTATTTGGCGCGCGCCGGATCGAGGATATCGCCGGTGTAGCACATCGCCGCTTCGACCAGCTTGCCCTCGGCGCCGACAGCGTCCATGGCCACACGCATGTTCTCGACCCAGTTCAGGCAGTCGAAGACGCGGAACAGGTCGACGCCGCCGCTTGCCGCCTGGCGGACGAAATGCTGGACGACATTGTCGGGATAGTTGGTGTAGCCGACGCCGTTGGCGCCGCGCAAAAGCATCTGCAGCAGAAGGTTGGGCGCCGCTTCGCGCACTCTGCTCAGCCGCTCCCACGGATCCTCGGTCAGGAAGCGCATCGCGACGTCGAAGGTGGCGCCGCCCCAGCATTCCAGTGAAAGCAGTTGCGGCAGCGCCCGCGCATAGGTGCCGGCGATACGGGCGATGTCGAAGGTGCGAACGCGCGTGGCGAGCAGCGACTGATGGCCATCGCGCATCGTGGTATCGGTGACCAGCACCTTCTCTTGCGCGCGCATCCATTGGGCAAACTTTTCCGGGCCGAGCGCGTCGAGCTTCTGGCGCGTGCCGTCGGGGATGCGGCCGGTGAACCAGGGGATGACGGGCGCGGCTGCGTCAGCCTTCGGCATCGGCCGGCCGCGCGTCTCGGGATGGCCGTTGACGCTGACATCGGCCAGGTAGTTGAGCAGCTTGGTGGCGCGATCCTGCCGCTTCACCTGCTCGAACAGTTCCGGCGTCGTGTCGATGAATTTGGTCGTGTAGGAATTGTCGGCGAAGCTCGGGTGATTGATGATCGCTTCGAGGAAAGTGAGATTGGTGGCAACACCACGGATGCGGAACTCGCGCAGCGCGCGGTTCATGCGCGCGATCGTCTCCGCCGCCGTCGGCGCCCAGGCCGTCACCTTCTCCAGCAGCGGATCGTAGAAGCGGGTAATCACCGCGCCTGAATACGCCGTGCCGCCGTCGAGGCGGATGCCGAAGCCGGTCGCGCCGCGATAGGCGGTGATGCGGCCGTAGTCCGGGATGAAATTGTGCTCCGGATCCTCGGTGGTGATGCGGCACTGCAGCGCGTGGCCGTTGAGCCTGATGTCCTTCTGCGCCGGCACGCCCGATTCCGGCGTGCCGATGGCGAAGCCGTCGAGGATGTGGATCTGCGCTTTCACGATGTCGATGCCGGTCACCATTTCCGTGACGGTGTGCTCAACCTGGATGCGCGGATTGACCTCGATGAAGTAGAATTTGCCGGTATCGGCATCCTGCAGGAACTCGACGGTGCCGGCACCGATATAGCTGGTCTCGCGCGCGATCTTCAGCGCGTAGCCGCAGAGCTCCTGGCGCAGCGCTTCGCTGAGATACGGGGCAGGCGCACGTTCGACGACCTTCTGGTTGCGACGCTGGATCGAGCAGTCGCGCTCGAACAGATGCACCGCATTGCCATGCGTGTCGCCCAGCACCTGCACCTCGACGTGACGGGCGCGCTCGATGAGCTTTTCGAGATAGACCTCGTCCTTGCCGAAGGCGGCCTTCGCCTCGCGCTTGCCTTCCATGACCTCGCGGGCGAGGTCGGCCTCCGAGCGGATGGCGCGCATGCCGCGGCCGCCGCCGCCCCACGAGGCCTTCAGCATCACCGGATAACCTACTTCCGCGGCGAGCTTCTTCACCGCTTCCATGTCGTCAGGCAGCGGGTCGGTTGCCGGCACGACCGGAACGCCGACCTCGATCGCCAGGTTGCGCGCGGCGACCTTGTTGCCGAGCCTGCGCATCGTCTCCGGTTTCGGCCCGATGAAGGTGATGCCGGCCGTGGCGCACGCCTCGGCGAACTCAGGACTCTCCGACAACAGGCCGTAGCCCGGATGGATGGCGTCGGCGCCGGACAGCCTGGCGACGCGGATCACCTCCTCGATCGAAAGGTAGCTTTCGATCGGCCCCATATCCTTGGCCAGATGCGGCCCGCGCCCGACCTGGTAGCTCTCGTCCGCCTTGAAGCGATGCAGCGAGTATTTGTCTTCTTCCGCCCAGATCGCCACGGTTTTGAGGCCCAGCTCGTTGGCCGCGCGGAAGACGCGGATGGCGATTTCGGACCGGTTGGCGACGAGGATCTTCGTGATTGCCAAGGACTGGGCTCCAGCAGGGAAGGGAAACGAAACCGGCGCAATGATTAGCGTGAAAATGCTGCAGCGCAAACAAAATCGCGCGACAGCTAAAACGATTTAAATCGCTTGTTTGCGCCAAGGTCGCCAAATCATGACCACGAGTACCGCCGCGCGTCCCCACAAGCGGTTCTCCAGGGCGGTGCGTTGCGGTCCGACTAGTGGGAGCCGCCAATAAAAAAATGCCCGGCGCTTGGCGCCGGGCATCTCGAAAAGTCGGCCTTTATTTGCCGGCTTATTTCTCGAAGTAGCTGTACTTGCCGTCTTCGCCCTTCTTCCATTCGTAGATGACGTAGTCCGGACGGGTGATGTCGCCCTTGGCGTCATAGCCGATATCGCCGATGGCCGTCTTCCACGGACCGCCAGCCTTGATCGTCGCGGCAACCTTCTGCGCGTCGTCGGCGGAGCCGGTCTTGGCGATGGCCTGGGCGATGATCTGCACGGCGGCGTAGGAGTAGAGCGTATAGGCCTCCGGCTCGAAGCCGGCGGCGCGGAACTTCTCGACGACTTCCTTGGCGGCCGGGTTCTTGCGCGGATCCGGAGCGAAGGTGTTCAGCGTGCCGGCGACGGCGTCACCGGCGATCGAGGCCAGTTCGTTGGAGACGATGCCGTCACCCGAGAACAGCGGCGCCTTGAGGCCCTGGTCGGCCGACTGGCGGATGATCAGGCCAGCTTCGGTGTGCAGACCGCCCCAGTAGATCAGGGTGACGCCGTTTTCCTTCATCTTGGCGATGAGGGCCGAGAAGTCCTTGTCGCCGACATTCACGCCTTCATACATCACTTCCTTGATGCCGTCGGCGTTCAGGTTCTTCTTGGTCTCGTCTGCGAGGCCCTGGCCGTAAGGCGTCTTGTCGTGGATGATGGCGATCTTGGCGTCCTTGAAGTTCTTGGCGATATAGTCGCCCGCCACCTTACCCTGCTGGTCGTCGCGACCGCAGGTACGGAAGGTGTTCCACAGGCCGCGCTCGGTGAGCTTCGGATTGGTGGCCGCTGGCGTCATGACGAGGATGCCGTTCTCGGCATAAACTTCCGAGGCGGGAATGGTCACGCCCGAGTTGAAGTGGCCGTCGACATACTTGACGCCGTCAGCGACGAACTTGTTGGCGACCGAAATGCCCTGCTTGGGGTCGGAGACGTCGTCGCCGATTTCAAGCTTGAGCTGCTGGCCGTTGACACCGCCCGCCGCGTTGATATCGGCGACCGCCTGTTCCGCGCCCTTCTGCAACTGCGCGCCGAACGCCGCGTTCGGACCGGTGATCGGACCGGCCACGCCGATCAGGATGTCGGCGGCCCACGCGTGACCACTGAGCGCGACGAACGCGGTCAGTGCCACGGCGGACAAAAGTGATTTTTTCATTGAAACGCTCCCATTTACGGAGTGGGCGTGGATGATACTTTCATGCGATGCCCACCCTTATCGCAGAAAGCATAGAATGCCGATTTTCTGGCACTTGTCACGCCGATTCATCCCCGGAACGGCGTTAATCATGAACCTCAACCTTTTGGTTTCCAGCTCAATAAGGAAGCTCTTTCGTAGAGCCAGTTATACTGTGTCACCATCTGGTTGGTGCGCGTGTATTGATAGCCGAGGAACCCGAATATCATCAGCACGATGGTGTCGACGATATAGTACTGCAGCGAGAACATCGTGCCCGCGAACAGGGCATGATGGATGAACCTTATGCCGATGCCGAGCCCGAGCATGTAGAAGAACAGCTGGGTATGACTGCTCCAGGTCTGCGCCGCCGCCTTGCCGGTCATCCATGCCGCCCAGCCGCCCAGCAGGCAGGTGACGAACAGGAACTGCCAGACCGAGGCTTCTTCGTAGAGAATGCCCATGATGAAGATCCCTCTTAGTGATGCCCGCCTTCGAGATAGGCGGCGCGCACTTCCGGATTGGCGAGCAGGTCCTTGCCGCTGCCGCTCATGGTCACGTTGCCGTTGACCATGACATACCCGCGGTCGGCGAGCTTGAGGGCGCCGAAGGCGTTCTGCTCGACCAGGAACACCGTCAGCCCCTGGCTCTTGTTCAATTCGCGGATGGCGTCGAAGATCTGCTTGACGATCAGCGGCGCCAGACCCAGCGACGGCTCGTCGAGCAGAAGCAGCTTCGGCCGCGCCATCAGCGCGCGCCCGATCGACAGCATCTGCTGCTCGC
>NZ_JANINM010000556.1 GCF_024509055.1 Mesorhizobium sp.
GCGCATGTCGTGCTGGGCGACCTCACCATCGGCCAGCAGCAACTGATCGCCGCCGCCCGCGCCACGGTGCGCGGCACCAAGTTCCTGATCTTCGACGAACCGACGGCCTACCTCACCCGCAAGGAAGCCGACCAGCTGTTCAAGCTGATCCGGCGGTTGAAGGGCGAAGGCGTTACCATCATCTACATCAGCCACCGCATGGAAGAGGTGTTCGAGCTCGCCGATCGCGTCTCCGTGCTGCGTGACGGCACGCTGGTCGGCACCCGCAACATCGCCGAGACGAACGAGCCGGAACTGGTCAAGCTGATGATCAACCGCTCAATCGAGCAGATCTACCACAAGGAGCATTTCACGCCGGGCGCCACTATCGTCGAGGCGCGGAACCTCTCCGGCAAGGGTTTTGAGAATGTTTCGCTGGCCGTCCGCGCGGGTGAGATCGTCGGCCTCTACGGGCTGATCGGCGCCGGCCGCAGCGAATTCGTCACCACGCTCTACGGCCGCCACAGGAAATCCGCCGGCCAGATCCTGTGGCAAGGCAACGAAGTCCAGGTCAACTCCGAGCATGACGCGATCCGGCTCGGCATGGCGCTGGCGCCTGAAAGCCGCCGCGACCAGGGGCTGTGTCTCAACCTGCCGGTCGGCCTCAACCTCAACCTGCCGATCTACAAGCGCATCTCGAGCAACCTTCTGATTTCAGGTGCGAAGGAAAAGGCCGAGGCCGACCGCCAGATCGCCGACCTGCGCATCAAGACGCCGACGCGCAACGCGCTCGCCTCCAGCCTGTCCGGCGGCAACCAGCAGAAGATCGTCATAGGCAAGTGGCTGGCGCATGGTGCCAAGCTGTTCATCTTCGACGAGCCGACGGTCGGCGTCGACGTCGGCACCAAGGCCGAAATCTACCGCCTGTTCTCGACGCTTCTGTCGAAGGGCGCCGGCATCATCCTGATCTCGTCCTACCTGCCCGAGGTCTATGAGCTTGCCGACACTCTGCACGTCTTCCGGCGCGGCAAGCTGGTGGCCACTCACGGGTTCCGCACCGCCGAGCACGAGGAAATTCTCACACAGGCGCTCGCCGAGAAACAAGAAAAGCAGGGAGGACAAAAATGAGCACCGAGGCAATCCCCGCCGAAAAACCCAAGCGCAACTACAACGCCCTCTTCGGGCTGACGCTGTTGGCTCTGCTGGTCCTGCTGTGGGTCATCCTGTCGGTGGCCACGCAGAGCTTCGCCTCGGCCAACAACATCTCGAACCTGCTCCGCCAGGGTTCGATGATCGCCATCCTGGCGGTCGGCCAGACCTTCGTCATCATCACCGGCGGCATCGATCTTTCGGTCGGTGCGGTCGTCGGCTTCTGCACCGTGACCACGGCGATGCTGATCAATGCCGGCGTGCCGGTCTTCGTCGCTATCCTGCTGACCTTGCTTGTGGGCGTCGCCATCGGGATGTTCCATGGCTTCGGCATCGTCAAGATGGGCCTGCCGCCCTTCATCATCACGCTGGCGACGCTGACCTCATTGCGCGGCATCGGGCTGTTGATGACCAACGGCAATTCGATCTCGATCAACAACGACGCCTTCCAGGAATTCTCGCGCAATTCCTTTATCGGCATTCCCAACCTGTTCTGGATGGTGATCCTGGTTGGTGTCCCCGCCTATGTCTTTCTGCATCACAGTCGTTGGGGCCGCTATCTGTTCTCGGTCGGCTCCAATGCCGAGGCGTCCCGCCTGTCCGGCGTCAACGTGCAGCGCACCATCTACATGGCCTATACGCTATCCGGTCTGTGCGCGGCCTTCGTTGGTGTGCTGCTTGCCTCACGCATCGGCATCGGTAATCCGACCCAGGCCGAAGGCTGGGAATTGCAGGCGATCGCCTCGTCTGTGATTGGCGGCACCTCTCTGTTTGGAGCGGTCGGGTCGGTGCACGGACCGTTGCTTGGCGCATTCATTCTCGCCACCATCAACAACGGCGCCAACCTGCTCAACGTCAACGCGTTCTGGCAGCGCGTCATCACCGGCGTGCTGATCATCGTCATCGTCTACTTCGACGGCCTGCGCCGCCGGGGCAAATGAATCCTCCCTGAACTTCAGCGCCGGCCCCCGCATGCCGAGGCCGGCGCTCTTTTTTGTCTGGGTCTGATCAATGAAAGCTGTCGTCTGCCGTTCGCCCGGCGATCTTGTCCTCGAGGACCGCGCCGGTCCTTTGGCGCCGCCGCCGGGCTGGGCCCGGGTGAAGGTCAGCCATGTCGGCATTTGCGGCACCGACTACCACATCTTTGAAGGCAAGCATCCGTTCCTGGCCTATCCGCGCATCATGGGCCACGAGGTCTCCGGCATCGTCTCCGAGCAAGGCGAAGGCATCGCGATTCCGGTCGGCGAGCCTGTGATCATCAACCCCTATCTTTCCTGTGGCAAATGCATCGCCTGCCGGCACGGCAAGCCGAACTGCTGCATGAGAATCGAGGTGCTCGGCGTTCACCGCGACGGCGCCATGTGCGAGGAAATCCTGGTGCCCGCCGGCAACCTTTATCCGGCAAACGGCCTCTCGCTGGCTGACGCGGCTGCCGTCGAATTCCTGGCGATCGGCGCCCACGCCGTACGTCGCTCGCTTGCTCCTCCAGGCGCGCGCACCCTGGTCATCGGCGCCGGCCCCATCGGCCTCGGCACGGCGTTGTTCGCTCGCATCGCCGGTCTTGAGGTCAGCCTGCTCGACATGAGCACGGAACGGCTCGGCTTCGCAGAGCGTGAGCTGGACTTTGCTGTACTCGACGGCTCGAAGGCTCCGGCTGTCGACCTGATACGGCAGGCAACAGGCGGCGAAGGCTTCGACCTCGTGTTCGACGCCACCGGCAACACGCAGTCGGTGCAGTCGGCCTTCGCCCATGTCGCGCATGGCGGTGCGCTGGTGCTGGTGAGCGTCGTCAAGGACGACATCTCTTTCTCGGACCCGGAATTCCACAAGCGCGAAATGATGCTGATCGGCAGCCGGAACGCGCTCAAGGCCGATTTCGATCACGTCGCCGCCTCGATCCGCGGCAGTGCGGTTCCGCTGCAAAAACTCGTCACCCATCGCACGACGCTCGCCGGGACGTCGCGCGATCTCGCAACATGGGCACATGAGAAATCCGGCTTGATCAAGGCGGTTATCGAGGTCGGGTGAACACCTAGGCTAATCATTCGCCGACAGTTTGAGCTCCACCCGCTCCGCCGGAAACCGCGACTCCGCGAACTGGATCGGCTGGCCGTCGAGCGTCACGTTGACGGACATCGTCACCAGCACGATGGCGCCCGGCTGCAGGTCGAGATCGGCGAGATCGTCGGCGTCGGCATGACGCGCGGACAACATCGTCGAGTGTCTCAGGTAGTCATTGATGCCGAAGCGCTTGAGCGAGGCGGTGATCGAGCCGGTTTCGGCCATCGCCGTCTCTATGCCGGCGAAGCGCTTGGCGTCGAACCAGGTCGTCGCGCGCGATACAGCATGCCCGTCGGCCTCGCCCCGCGTCTCCAGGCGGATCACGGTCGATCCCCTGGCGATGCCCAGCGCCTCGGCGATGCGGCGGTTGGCGGGCTCCGTCGACGATGACTGCAAGGCGATGTGCCGTTCTGTCGTCTGCCCCTGGAGGCCCGTCGAGAAACGCGTTCGGGCGCCGATCGGATAGGATAGGCGCTTGCGCGACAAAACGAATGTGCCACGCCCCTGCTCGGCCCTCAGCACCCCTTCCTGCACCAGGGCGGCAATGGCGCTGCGCACCGTGTGACGATTGACGCCGTAACGCTCGGCCAGCGCGACTTCTGGCGGCAGCGCCGCGTTCTCAGCGAAATCGCCGCTCGAGATACCCTGCAATATTTTGTCGGCGATCTGCCGCCACAGCGACACGCCGTTGCGCCGTTCGATGCTGCTTGCCAGCCCAATCATCCATTGCCCCCAAGCAATTTTCCGAACCTGTCATCCACCCGTCATGGACTCTCGGTACGAGGTAAGTATAATTTGTATAGTTGTCTATATCAATAGACAAATTATCACCGGATGAGGAGCAGCTCCATGCGAGGACAGGAAGCGCGCGAACAAGCCGAGCGAAAGGCCATGATGGTGACGCTTTCGCACGCCGCAGCCGAGGAGATCACGCGGCTGTGGAGCGAAGCCGGCCTGCCTTCCGAAGCCGAGTTGCTGCGTGGTCCGGAGACCGGACTGGTTACCGTGCGCGGGCGCATCGGCGGCGGCGGCGCGCCGTTCAACGTCGGTGAGGCGACCGTGACCAGGGCGACCGTGCGGCTGCCTTCCGGCCAGGTCGGCCACAGCTACGCGCTCGGCCGCGACAAGAAGAAAGCCAAGCTCGCCGCGATCGCCGACGCGCTGTGGCAGGACCCGGCCCACCGCGAAGCGGTCGAGAAAAAGCTCATCGCACCGATGCGCGCGGCGCTCGAAGCCGAGCACGAAAAGCGGCGCGTCGAGACCGCCGCCACCAAAGTCGATTTCTTCACCATGGTGCGCGGAGAGGACTGATGCATATCGCCACGCAATCGATCGACGGCGGCTTCGCCGATCCGGTTTTCAATGCCCAGACGGTGTTCCGCGCCATCATGGATGCCATGGCCCGCCCGGGCAGCGTCCAGGCGCTGCCGCAGCTTGCCCATCCCACGGCGCCGCTGACCTCGACGGCTGGCGCAGCGGCGCTGGCGCTCTGTGACAACGACACGCCGGTCTGGCTCGACCCGCCGCTTCAGACCGAAGCTTCGGTGAAGGCCTGGCTCGGCTTCCATACCGGCGCACCCCTGGCCAACACACCCGCCGACGCGCATTTCGCGCTCATCGCCAACCCCGCCGAGATGGTTGCGCTGGACGGTTTTTCGCAAGGCACGCAGGAATATCCCGACCGCTCGACGACGCTGATCCTGCTCGTCGGCGATCTCACCTCGGGTCCGTCGCTGCTGCTGACCGGGCCTGGCATCGAAAAGGCCGCGATGATCGCGCCGACCGGCATGCCGCGCCATTTCGTCGAGCAGTGGAAGCAGAACAACCAGCGTTTCCCGCGCGGCGTCGACATCATCCTGGCAGCGCCCGGCAGTCTCGCCTGCCTGCCGCGCACCACCCGCATCAAGACGATGGAGGCATGACATGTATGTCGCGGTGAAGGGCGGCGAAGCCGCAATCGCCAATGCGCACCGCTTGCTGGCCGACCGCCGTCGCGGCGACCGCTCGGTGCCGGCGCTGCGCCTCGACCAGATCGTCGAGCAGCTGGCGCTCGCTGTCGACAGGGTGATGAGCGAGGGCTCGCTTTACGATCGCGAGCTTGCTGCTTTGGCCGTCGTCCAGGCCCGCGGCGACATGATCGAGGCGATCTTCCTGGTGCGCGCCTATCGCACCACGCTGCCGCGCTTTGGCTACACCAATCCGGTCGACACCGGCGTCATGCAGGTCGAGCGGCGCGTGTCGGCCACCTACAAGGACCTGCCTGGCGGCCAGGTGCTCGGCCCGACCTTCGACTACACGCACCGCCTGCTCGATCCGGAGCTTGCGGCCGGCGCCGAGGTCGAGGCGCCCGCGCAGCGTCCGGTCGAAGCCGAAGCCATGCCACGCGTCTCTTCGATCCTCGCCCATGAGGGTCTGATCGAGGCCGATGGCGACATGCCGCGCGACCATGTCGCCGGCGACATCACACGCGAGCCGCTGCAATTCCCGATGGCACGCGACATCCGCCTGCAGGCGCTGTCGCGCGGCGATGAGGGTTTCCTGCTGGCGCTCGGCTATTCGACGCAGCGCGGCTATGCCCGCAACCATCCCTTCGTCGGCGAGGTCCGCATCGGCGAGGTCGAGCTGGAGCTCGACGTGCCGGAACTGCCTTTCGCCGTGCCGCTCGGCTCCATCCGCGTCACCGAGTGCCAGATGGTCAACCAGTTCAAGGGCTCGGCCAAGGCGCCGCCGCAGTTCACGCGCGGCTATGGCCTTGTCTTCGGCCAGAGCGAGCGCAAGGCGATGGCTATGGCGCTGTGCGACCGGGCGCTGCGCGCGAACGAACTTGGCGAGGATATCGTCGCCGCCGCGCAGGACGAGGAATTCGTCATCTCGCATTCCGACAACGTCCAGGCGACCGGCTTCGTCGAGCATCTGAAGCTGCCGCACTATGTCGACTTCCAGGCTGAGCTCGACCTCGTGCGCCGCATGCGCGCCGAATACGAGGTGCGGGAAAACGAGGACAAGGCCGCGGAGGAAAAGCGGGAGGCCGCGGAATGACTTTAATGTCCGGAATGTCCGCCGCCGTCGAAGCCGCCAGTATAGTCGCTGGCGCTGAAGGTTTCTCCGTGCGGGGGATCTCTCGGCGCCGGAAGGAACATCTTCCGAAGCACGAAGGCTACAACGCCGGCGAACACCAGCAACAGCACTCCAAGATGCATCCAACCGGCAGAGGTCATTTGGCCTTGCTCCCGCGCTCTGGATGTCAATTCGATACCACAAAGTGGATGTGATCGCCATGACCGACATCGCCACCTACAACTTCGCCTATCTCGATGAGCAGACCAAGCGGATGATCCGCCGCGCCATCCTGAAAGGCATCGCCATCCCCGGCTACCAGGTGCCTTTCGCCTCGCGCGAGATGCCGATGCCTTATGGCTGGGGAACGGGCGGCGTTCAGGTCACCGCCTCGATCATCGGCCCGGATGATGTGCTGAAAGTGATCGACCAGGGCGCCGACGACACCACCAACGCCGTCTCGATCCGCGATTTCTTTAAGAAGGTCGCCAATGTTGCCGTCACCACCGAGACGGCCAAGGCGTCGATCATTCAGACCCGCCACCGCATTCCCGAGCAGCCGCTCACCGCGGGCCAGGTTCTCGTCTTCCAGGTGCCGATCCCCGAGCCGCTGCGCTTCCTCGAGCCGCGCGAGACGGAGACGCGCAAGATGCATGCTCTGGAGGAGTACGGCCTCATGCATGTGAAGCTCTACGAAGACATCGCCAGGCACGGCCGCATCGCGACCACCTATGCCTATCCGGTGAAGGTCGAGGGCCGCTATGTGATGGACCCCTCGCCGACGCCCAAATTCGACAATCCGAAGATGCACCGCTCGCCGGCCCTGCAACTGTTCGGCGCAGGTCGCGAGAAGCGCATCTATGCGGTGCCGCCCTTCACCAACGTCGTCAGCCTCGATTTCGAAGACCACCCCTTCGAGGTGCAGACCTTCGACCAGCCTTGTGCTCTGTGCGGCGCCGAGAATGTCTATCTCGACGAGGTCATCCTCGATGACCACGGCGGCCACATGTTCGTCTGCTCGGACACCGATCATTGCGAGAAGCGGCGCGCCGATGGCCATCATGGCCACCTTGCCCCCGAAACTCATGCTGTCACGGGAAACATGGAGCCGGCCGAATGACCGACGAACCGCTGCTGCGCGTCTCCGCGCTCTCCAAATTCTACGGCTCGCGTGTTGGCTGTGAGAACGTCACGTTCGACCTCTGGCCGGGCGAGGTTCTGGCTGTCGTCGGCGAGTCCGGCTCGGGCAAGACGACGCTGCTCAATTGCCTGTCGACCCGGTTGCTGCCCTCCTCCGGCACCGCCAGCTACCGCATGCGCGATGGCCAATGGCGCGAGCTCTACCGCATGAGCGAGGCCGAACGCCGCTTCCTGATGCGCACCGACTGGGGTTTCGTCCACCAGAACCCGGCGGACGGGCTGCGCATGACGGTGTCGGCTGGCGCCAATGTCGGCGAGAGGCTGATGGCAGTCGGCGACCGGCACTATGGCAAGATCCGCGCCACCGCGGTCGATTGGCTGTCTCGGGTCGAGATCGACGAGGACCGCATCGACGACGAGCCGCGCGCCTTTTCCGGCGGCATGCGCCAGCGCCTTCAGATCGCCCGCAACCTGGTCACCGGACCGCGACTGGTGTTCATGGACGAGCCCACCGGCGGCCTCGACGTCTCGGTGCAGGCGCGCCTGCTCGACCTGCTGCGCGGACTGGTCACCGACCTCGGTCTCGCCGCGATCGTCGTCACCCACGACCTCGCCGTCGCGCGGCTTCTGTCGCAGCGCATGATGGTGATGAAGGACGGCCGTGTCGTCGAAAGCGGCCTGACCGACCGCGTGCTCGACGATCCCCGCGCGCCTTATACCCAGTTGCTTGTCTCTTCGATCCTGCAGGTGTGATCATGGCTACGCCGCTTGTCGTCTCCGATGTCGCAAAGAGCTTCACCATGCATCTGCGCGACGGCGTCACGCTGCCGGTGGTGG
>NZ_JANINM010000557.1 GCF_024509055.1 Mesorhizobium sp.
CCGGCGGTGTGGGTGTGTAGCTCAGTTGGTAGAGCAGCTGACTCTTAATCAGCGGGTCCACAGTTCGATCCTGTGCACACCCACCAAATTCTTCTTCAGGACTTGCTGAAACACATCGGAAGCTGGGCGCTCTGCTGCGTTCAGGAGGCTTTCGATTTTACTGGATGGTTGGCCTGAGGTAGGTGAGGATCGCCCTCGTTATGGCCAGGACGCCGTCGACGGCTTCGAAGTCTGTTTTGCTCTTGCCGACGATCCATTCGAGTTCGGGAGCTTGCGGTAATCGAAGTGCGTCACACACAAGCCAGCCCGACAGCGTGAAGAGATCTAAATATCTGGGTTCACCGTCGGAGTAGTAAGGAAATTGAAGGAACAGCCTTATTGGACCCCCATATCCAAGTTTGAATTGGATGTTGAATCTAGTCTCGTGGTCAAATCTGTCTTGAAAAATGCCGCTGAAGCTGAGGTCTCTGGCATCGTAGCTATGCCATTGTTTCATTAATCCCATGGAGCTCAACGCCGCCAAGGTATGCGCCTTAAGCTCTTTGCGGTTGGGGAATTTTACCTCGTCGGGATCGAAATTGGTGGGCGGATCAGTGTAATCTGTCTCGACTCTCCACTCCTCTGCGGCACCGCGAAAATCTTCAAAAATCTGAACGATTTTCGGATCCATAGACTCGCCCGAGCAGCGTGAGATCCGCCACTGAGAGATTACCTCGCATAAATCTTCCACCGTATGGCCTGACCGCTCTGCCCAATCTTCGGTAGCCAGTGCCCACGGGGAGTTGTACTTCAGCGTGGCAAAGGCTCCGCGTTTGCTGTCGAAATCGCGAATAATTCGAACCAAAGTGTCGCGAAGCCCTTGTTTGGGATCACCAAAAATCTGGGAAGGCTCGTCCATCAGCGCGCCCTAGGCGTCTAGGCCACTACTTCTCCGAAACGCCTGCCTCTGCAAAGCTCGCCATCTTTGCGTGGCACTCCAGCGCCGAGCGGACGATGTTGACGGCAAGGCAGGCGCCGGAGCCTTCGCCAAGCCGCATGCCGAGGTCAAGCAACGGCGGCAGGCCGAGCGCTTCCAGCAGGCGGCGGTGGCCGGCTTCGGCCGAGACGTGGGCGGCGACGGTGTGGGCGAGGCCGGTCGGGTGCAGCCTGGCCAGCGGAGCGACGGCGGCGGTGCAGACGAAGCCGTCGAGCAGCACCGGGATGTTGTTGTGCCGAGCGGCGAGCGTCGCGCCGAAGATCGCGGCAAGCTCGCGCCCGCCCAAGGCGGCGGCGATCTTCAGCGGGTCGGACAGCGAATCGGCATGACGCTTGAGGCCGGCCTCGATGGCCACGACCTTGCGCTTCAGGCCGGCATCGTCGACGCCTGTGCCGCGCCCTGTCCATTTTTCCGCGCCGCCGCCGAAGAGTGCGGTCGAGATCGCGGCAGCCGGCGTGGTGTTGCCGATGCCCATCTCGCCGAAGCAGACGAGGTCGAGGTCCTTGGATACGGCGTCATAGCCGGTCGAGACGGCGGCGAGGAACGCCTTCTCGTCCATCGCCGGCACTTGCGTGAAATCGCCGGTCGGATGCTCCAGGTCGAGCGGGAGGACATCGAGCTTGGCGCCGGCGACGCGGGCCAGCTGATTGATGGCGGCGCCGCCCCCGGCGAAGTTCGCCACCATCTGCACGGTGACTTCCGAAGGATAGGCCGAAACCCCTTGCGCGGTGACGCCGTGGTTGCCGGCAAAAACGAAGACCTTCACGTTATCGAGCTTGGGCATGTCACGACCCTGCCAGCGGGCGAGCCAGGCGGCGATGGTTTCGAGCCGGCCCAGGCTGCCTTGCGGCTTGGTCAGCGTATCCTGGCGGCGGGCGACGGCACTGGCCGCGGCGTCGCTGCCCGCGGAAAGGTCGAGGCAGGCGGCGCGGAGGTCTTCGAGCGATTTGAAAGAAGCTGGTTGAGGGGACATGGGGGCGAGGGTCTCCGAGGGGGGATCAGGTTAGGCAAACCGAAGCGACGAGCAGGACGGTGATCTCGCCAAGCTGCTGCAACGCGCCGATCGTGTCGCCGGTCTGGCCGCCGATCTGGCTGAGGCAAAGCGCGCGGAAGGCGGCGAACACAAGGCCGAGCAGGATGAGCGCTATAATCGCGCCGCCGAGGCCGAGCGCCAGCAGCGCCACCGCGCCGATCGCGGCGCCGATCGCAGCCGTTTCGACGGTAACGGTGCCAGCGCCGGCCGACAGGCCGTCCGCGCGGGCTGGCGGCAGCAAGTGTATGAAGGCGCCGAACAGGCCGCGCGAGGTGGCATGCGCGGCAAGCAGCGCCAGGAAGACATGACCGGGACCAGCCAACTCGGACAGCGCGGTCCAGCGGATGAGCAGGGATGCGACAAGCGCCGCGGCGCCGTAAGCGCCGATCCGGCTGTCGCGCATGATCTCGAGCTTCCTCTCGCGTGTCCTGCCGCCGCCGAACCCATCGGCGATGTCGGAAAGCCCGTCTTCATGCAGGCAACCGGTGACGAGCATCGTCGCCGCAAGCGCGAGCGCCGCTGACGGACCGGCGGCCAGCCCGGCCTTGGAGACGATGGTGTAGACGAGCGCGCTGATGACAGCGACGGCGAGGCCGGCGAAAGGCGCCGCCCAGATCGCGTCGGCGAGGCGGCGGCCGCCGAAATCGTGCGACGGCAGCCGCAGCCGCGTGAAGAAGACGAGGCTGAGCCCGATGTCGTCAAGCAACTGCCTTGGCTCGGAGGGGCTGCTCATGCACTCCTCGCGATGGCATGGAAGAAGGTACCGCTGACATGGCCGCGGCGGTAGCCGGACGGTCCAAGCGAATTGCCCTGGCCGTCGGCGAGGTCGGCCAGCGGCTCGTCGTTGCCGGTGGCCGTCATCTGCGCATAGTGGAATTCGTGGCCGCGGATGAGCGTGCCTTCGCTTCCAAGCGGACAGGCGGCGCGAAGGCGCGCCTGGCGATAGCCGAGGTTCATCTTGCGTTTGGCGAAGCTGGTGGAATGTCCAAGAAGGCCGAGCATCTTGTGGCTTTGCCCATCCGCGTCCTCCAGCACTTCGCCCAACACCATGAAGCCGCCGCACTCTCCGTGAACCGGCTTCGTTGTCGCAAAGCGCGCCATTCCCGCCTGGAAGTTTGTAGCGGCGGCGAGCTTGCCTGCGTGGAGTTCGGGATAGCCGCCGGGCAACCAGCAGACATCGCAGTCCTCGGACGGTGCCTCGTCGGCGAGCGGTGAGAAGGGGACGATCTCGGCGCCGGCATCATGCCAATGCGCGGCAACATGCGGATAGAGGAAGGTGAAGGCGGCATCCTCCGCCAGCGCGATACGCTGCGCGGGCGGTTGCAGGGCATCGCCGAAAGCGCCGGGCGAGGGCTCCAGGGGCATGGCCAGCGATAGTATGGCGTCGATGTCGAGCGACCTCTCGACCATGTCGGCCAGCCGGTCAAGATGGGCCATCAGGTTGTCGTATTCGCCGGCCTGGACGAGGCCGAGATGCCGCTCCGGCAAATTGAGCGTCGGATCGCGCATGATGGCTCCGACCACTGGCAGGCCGATCGCCTCGATGGCCTCACCCGACAGCCGCCGATGGCGTTCACTGCCGAGGCGGTTGAGCACCACGCCGGCCATGCGCACATCCGGATCGTAAGTAGCAAAGCCCTTGGCCACCGCGGCCGCCGTGGTCGACTGTCCGGAAACGTCGAGCACCAGAAGCACCGGCAGGCGATAGAGCCGGGCGAGATCGGCGGCTGAGCCGGAGCGGCCCTGCGGCGCCGGGATGCCGTCGAAGAGGCCCATTGCGCTTTCGAGGATGATGTACTCGGCGTTGTCGGCGGCTTGCGTGGCCAACGCATTGAGCAAGGCAGGCGACATCGCCCAGCTATCGAGATTGACGCCGGGAAGGCCCGTGGCGGCGGCGTGGAAGCCAGGATCGATGTAGTCCGGCCCGGACTTGGCGCCGCGCACCTTCAGACCACGCCGGGCAAGCGCGCGCAGCAGGCCGATGGTGACGCTCGTCTTGCCCGAGCCGGAGCGCGGCGCGCCGATGATGATTGCGCGCGCGGTCATGCCCCACCCGCCAGTGCCGCGCGCATGGCGACAATGCCGCCGACAACGATCAGCGCCGGCGAGGCGAGGCCTGCGGCGGCGGCCGCCCCGGCAATCGTCGACAGCGTGGCCACAACGATGTGTTCGCGAGGCGTCGTCGCTGCGACAATCACCGCGGCGGGCGTCGAGGGCGCCAGACCACCTTCGAGCAGGGCGGCGGCAATCCGGGGAAGATTGGCCATGCCCATATAGACGACGATGGGCTGGCCAGTGCGGGCCAGCCCGGCCCAGTCGATGTCGTCGTCAGTGCCGGCGGCATGGCCTGTTGCGAGAATGACGGCCTTGTTGATGCCGCGCATGGTGGCCGGAATGCCGGTAGCGGCCAGCGCGCTGAGGCCGGAGGTGAGGCCGGAAAGCACCCGGAAAGGTATGCCTTCGCGCGCCAGCGCCAACGCCTCTTCGCCGCCACGGCCGAAGATGTAGGGATCGCCACCCTTGAGCCGCACGACGCGACGACCTTCATGCGCCAGCCTCACCAGCAGGGCGTTGATGTCGTCCTGCTTCATCGACGGCTGGCCGCCGCGTTTGCCGGCATAGAACAGTTCCGCGCCCTCAGCGACCGCGACGACATCCGGGGAGACCAGCGCGTCATAGACCAGCGCATCGCACTGCCCGAGCGCCGCCAGAACTTCGAGCGTCAGGCAGCCGGGATCGCCGGGGCCGGCGCCGGCCAGCCAGACATGACGGGGCTCAAGCACGCGCGGCTTGAAGTTCAGCCGCGCCAGCGCCTGCTCTATCGTCGCTTGTCCGTTTCTTTTGGCGCCGTTCACAATCCGTCCCGTCCGCGAAAACGCCGCTGGTAGTGGGCGTCGTAAAGTGAGCTTTCGCCGAAATCCCGTGCCGAGAGCGCGCTGCCGACGAAGATGATGGCCGTGCGCTCCATGGGATTATCCGCCAATTGCGCCTCGATGGTTCCGAGCGTGCCGGTCAGGATGCGTTCGTCCGGCCACGAGGCTCGGAAGACGACCGCGACCGGGCATTCGGCGCCATAGAGCGGCGTGAGGTCGGCAACGATACGGTCGATGGCGTGGATGGCAAGATGGATGGCAAGCGTGGCGCCGGTGCGGCCGAAGCCGGCCAGCGTCTCGCCCGGCGGCATCTTGGAGGCGCGGCCGGAAACGCGGGTCAGCACCAGGCTTTGGGCGAGTTCTGGAATGGTGAGCTCGCGGCGCAGCGCCGCCGCGGCTGCGGCGAAGGAGGGGACACCCGGCGTCAGCGTGTAAGGAATGTTGTGCTTTTCCAGCCGCCTTATCTGCTCGGCCACGGCGCTCCAGACCGAAAGGTCGCCGGAATGCAGGCGGGCGACATCCTGGCCGGCCTTGTGGGCGGCGACATATTCGGCTTCGATCTCGTCGAGCGACATCGGCGCGGTGTCGATCAGCTTTGTGCCCGGCGCGCAATGCTCGAGCAGCTCCGGCGCCACGATCGACCCCGCGTAAAGACAGATGGGGCAACTCGCCAGCAGCCGGCTTCCGCGCAAGGTGATGAGGTCTGCCGCGCCCGGTCCGGCGCCGATGAAATGGACGGTCAAGCCGTGTCTCCTCCAAGGGCGATGGCGCAGGTGACGGGACCGACGACGGTACGCGGCCCGAGCAGCCTCGCGTCCTTTCCGGCTACTGCGAGGGCGGCGGCTTCGGATACAGAGGGCGTACCCGCGACCGCTTGCGACAGGTTGGAAATGCTCAGCGTTGCGGACGCCGCGGCTTTCAGCGCCTCGTCGTCAACGACGATAAGCGGCAGGCTGAGTTGTTGCGCGGCGGCGGCGATAGCGGCCTCGTCCTGCTTGAGCCTGGCGGTCGCGAGCGCCGACAGCGCCGACATCGCAAGCCCATGCGTATCGAGCGCGGTCTCAATGGCCGCAAGCACGTCCTCGACGTCCACACCTGTGCGGCTGCCGATGCCCGCGACGATCATGGCTTTACCCAGCTCCATTGCGTGACAGGCATGGCCGGGCGCCAGGCCTGCATCGACCCTACGGGCGCTGCGCGGGACAGCGCAATGCGGATGAGATCGCCGCCGCAGCGGTTGTGTTGATCGAGCAGCAGCGCCTCCATTTCGAGCGTGACGGCGTTGGCGACGAGCCGGCCGCCGGGACGCAGCGCCTTGATCGCCTTCTCCAACACGTCGGCATCGCTGCCGCCCCCACCGATGAAGATGGCGTCGGGCGTTTCGAGTTTTGCGAACGCCTTGGGTGCAGAGCCTTCGACCACGGCCAGGCCCGGCACGCCGCAATGCGCGGCGTTGCGACGGATGCGGGCGGCACGCTCACTGTTGGCCTCGATGGCGATGGCGAGCATGGAAGGGTGCGCAAGCATCCATTCGATACCGATCGACCCGGAGCCGGCGCCGATATCCCACAGCAACTCCCCGCGCCGGGGCGCCAGCGCCGACAGCGTGATCGAGCGGATATCACGCTTGGTGATCTGGCCGTCATGCTCGAACAGATGATCGGCGAGGCCGACGGTCAAAGGCAGGATGCGTGCATCCGGCGTCGATTCAATTTCGAGCGCCAGCACGTTGAGCGGATTGATTTTCTTCAGGTCGAAGGCGTCGGCACGAGCGGCACGACGCTTTTCATCCGGGCCGCCGAGCGCTTCGAGAACCGTCAATCGCGAGGGGCCGAAGCCCAGTTCGTCGAGCAGCGCCGCAATGGTCGCCGGGGCATCGTCGTCGGAGGTTAGCGCCAGGATGCGCGCGCCCGGGTGGAGCAGGGGCCGGATCAGGTCGATCGAATGGCCGTGAAGCGAGATGGTCTCGACGTCCTGCAACGGCCAGCCCAGACGCGACGCGGCGAGCGAAAGGGACGAAGGCGCAGGCAGGACAAGCATTTCATCCGGCTTCACCTTGCGCGCCAAGGTGGCACCGACCCCGTGAAAGAACGGATCGCCGGAGGCCAGCACGCAGATTTTTTTGCCTGCAAGCGCCAGCACGTCGCTCATTTCGGAATCGAATGGCGTCGTCCATTGGCGAGGTTCGCCTTTGACTACGGAAGCGACGAGGGCGAGGTGCCGCTTGCCGCCGAAGACCACTTCCGCCTCGGCGATCCGCTGCTTGGCCTCGTCGCCGAGACCCGCTACACCGTCCTCGCCGATGCCTACCACCGTAAGCCATCTTTGAGTGGGCTTGGCGCCGCGCGGACCCTTAGCAGGCATGATGACCCACCATATCCTGATCCTCGGCGGAACCACGGAGGCCCGGCAACTGGCGGGAAAGCTCGCCCATCGCGAGGATTTCTCGGTCACGCTGTCGCTGGCGGGCCGAACTGAAAGCCCGGTCGCGCAAGGCGTGCCTGTGCGTGTCGGCGGGTTCGGCGGTGCGGATGGCCTGGCAACCTATCTCGGACAGCAACAGGTCGATCTGCTTATCGACGCAACGCACCCTTATGCGGCGCGCATTTCGGCCAATGCGGCTGAGGCGGCCAAGCGAACCGGCGTGCAGCTTATTGCCCTGCGGCGTCCCGGGTGGGAGCGTGCGGCTGGCGATCGCTGGACGCTGGTGGAAACCATGGCGGAAGCGACGAAGGCACTCGGCGCTGTCCCGCGCCGTGTGTTCCTGGCGATCGGCCGGCAGGAGGCCGGCGTCTTCGAGACCGCTCCGCAGCACAGCTACCTGATCCGCAGCGTCGACCCCGTAGAGCCGAAGCCGGCTTTGCCCGATGCGGTCTACCTGCTGGCGCGCGGGCCGTTCCTTGAAGCGGACGAAAAGGCGTTGCTGGAAAGATACGGCATCGACGCGGTCGTGTCGAAAAACAGCGGCGGAGAGGCAACCTATGCCAAGATCGCCGCGGCGCGGGCGCTCGGCATCGAGGTGATCATGGTCCGCCGGCCACGGCTGCCGGACGTTCCCTCCAAAGAGACCGTCGAAGAGCTGGCCGCGACCGTCGATCATCTTTTCGGCCCTGTTGCCGAACGCGGCGTGTAGACCAGCGCGGGCTGCTCGCCGCGTTTGATGATCCGGGTTTCGGGCGAGCCGATGATGATACAGGTCGCCATGTCGGCTTTGGCTGCGTCTGCATCCGCCAGCAGATTGATCTCGATGCGCTCGTCGGGCCGGCCGGCGGCGCGACCGAAGATCACCGGCGTGGTGCCGGGCAGGATCGCTTTCAGGCATTCGAAGGCGC
>NZ_JANINM010000558.1 GCF_024509055.1 Mesorhizobium sp.
AACAGCCCGGAAAAGATCTTCGTCACCGAATTCCCGGACCTGATGCCGGAGACGCTGATCACCAAGGATCCGCAGGAAGTGGCCGCCTTCCGCAAGGAGTTCGGCGACATCATCGTCAAGCCGCTCTACGGCAATGGCGGCGCCGGCATCTTCCACCTGCACGAGGCCGACCGCAACCTCGCCTCGCTGCTCGAAATGTTCGGCCAGTTGTTCCGCGAGCCCTATATCGTGCAGCGTTACCTGAAGGACGTGCGTAAGGGCGACAAGCGCATCATCCTGATCGACGGCGAGCCGGTGGGCGCCATCAACCGCGTGCCGGCCGAACATGATTCCCGCTCCAACATGCATGTCGGCGGCCGCGCCGAGAAGACCGAGCTGACGACACGCGAGCGGGAGATCTGCGCCCGCATCGGACCATCGCTCAAGGAACGCGGCTTCATCCTGGTCGGCATCGACGTGATCGGCGACTACATGACCGAGATCAACGTGACCTCGCCCACCGGCGTGCGCGAGGTGCAGCGCTTCGGCGGCGCCGACATCGCCAGCCTGTTCTGGGACTGCGTGGAGGCGAAGCGGAGCTAGCTTCCGGCTGCCGGCAGGCCAGAAATGGGAGCCGCCGGTTGAGCGAGCCCGTGCAGAGCTTGACATGATCGAACCCTCCCAAAAATAGTAATTGCCAGACAAAGCCTTAGCCTGCAGGAGAGTACCTACACTTTTGATTTCTCCGTCAGCTTGGTGGATCGCAGCGGTATGAACTGGAGCGCGATCGCGTCCTTCGGCCCGAAGGTTTTGCACGGCCTGAGCCTCACCGCGCAGGATCTGGCCACGCGCCAGCGCGCCGCGCCGGCAGGCCTCGCGGAAACCTCGGCGCATGATCTCTACCTCGCTCCTCACTGCGACGACGTCTGCTTTTCGCTCGGCGCTTTCGTGCGGCGGCGGCGGCAGGGCATCCTGCTCACGCTGTTCTCGAATTCGGGCTACCTGGCCCGACCCTGGACGGTCACGACCCAGGGCGACGAGCGGATCGCCGCCATCTCCAGCCTGCGCCAGCGCGAGGACTTGGCCTTCGCTCGGGAAGTGGGGCTGCGCCGCTGTCTCGGCGGCCTCGACGAGGCGCCATTGCGCGGCTTCGACCCGTTCGAGACCGCCAAGGCGGACGACGACTCGCGGCGTCTCGACGGCGCCGTCACCGCGGCGATCTTCGCGGCGGCGAGGAAAGATCATGGAGGCCAGCAGCCCTGGCTGTTCTGCCCGATGGGTATCGGTGGCCATATCGACCACATGGTGGTGCTCAAAATCGTGCTGCGGCACTACAGAGCCCTCCAAGCGCGCTGGCGCATAGCCTTCTACGAGGACCTGCACTACGCCGCGACCTGGCGGGAGCGCGCGGCCGGGCTGGCGCGGTTCCAGAACCTTGCCGCGCCGCTGAAGCCGAGGCGCTCGCTCTGGCCCATCGGCGAAAGTGCCGACAAACTGGCCCTGGCCGCGCTCTATCCCAGCCAGTTCGCCACGCCGCCGGCCTCGATAAAACCGTTCACCCCGGCGCAGCGGATTCCCGCCCCCGCGCATGAGGCGCTGTGGACCGCCGAACGGCCATGAACACCGTGGCACCCTCGACGCGACCCATGCGCATGGCCCATGGGGCGATGAGGGAAAGCTGGCTGCGCCGGCTCCCCGGGTGGCGCCGGCTGGTGGCTCGACTGCAACGCCGCCGTCATGATCCATTTTCCACCTTGGCCGGGTTGCCTCGGGACAAGGTAGACGCGCGTCCACATCTTCTCGTCATCGTGCCCTGGCTGCCGATCGGCGGCGCCGAGGTGCTGCTGGCCGATATCCTGGGCAGCCTGAAAGCCGAATGGCGCTTCAGCATCGTGACGACCGAGCCGGGTGACAACGTTCTGACGCCCACCTTCGCCGCGCTCACCCCGGAGATCTACCATCTGCCGGACCTGCTCGACCGGCGACACTGGTTCGAATTCGTCGCCGCACTTCTGGCCTTCCGCGGCTCCAGGGCAATCCTGTCGAGCGGATCGCGCTTCCTCTATGCCAATCTGGAGGCGATCAAGTCGCGCTTCCCGGCAATCGTGAGCTTCGACGTTCTGCACAATGACGCCGCCGAAGGGCATCTGGGCCGGGCTCTCGGCGTACGGCGCCACATCGATCGCTTCATTGCGATCAGCGAAAGAATCGGCCGCTCGCTCGCCGAAGGCGGTGCCGACGCGAAGGCGGTGACTGTCATCCCCAACGGCATCGACTATGAAGGCGCCTTCAACCCGCAACGGGTCGACCGCCAGGCTCTGCGCAACCGCTTCGGGATCGAGGAGGACGCTTTCGTCATCGGTTTCGCCGGGCGGATGAGCGAGGAAAAGCGACCGCTCGCCCTGCTGGCCGTGACCGCGCCGATCCTCGCCGCTCATCTCCGCGCCCGTCTTCTCGTGGTGGGCGACGGTCCGATGACGGCCGCGTTCGGCAAGGCGGCCCGTCGCGCCGGAATCGCGGGGCGCCTGCACCACCTGCCGAGCCTCGACCGTGCGGCGATGCCGCAGTTCTATGCCGCCTGCAGCGTGCTCGCGCTGCCGTCGCGCATCGAGGGCACGCCGCTGGCGATGCTCGAAGCACTGGCAATGGGCTGCCCGGTGGCGGCCACCGATGTCGGCGACGCGGCGCTGATGATCAGCGAGGGCGTCAACGGCTTTGTCGTGCCGGTCGAAACCCCTGTGGCGCTGACGCCGCGCATCGCAGGGCTGGTCGGCGATGACGTAATGCTCCATCGTATGCGCGCGGCGGCGCGGCAGTCGATCATGAAAGCCGGACGCTCGGCCGAAACGATGCTCAACTCCTACAGGACGCTCATAGGTCAGGCGGCGGAGCGATGAACCGGAACGTCATGGCAGGCACGCCACGATTGAAAGTTGCGATCGGGATATTCCGCCTCCACCCACGCGGCGGCCTCGAGGACCACGCTTTCCGCATTTCGTCGGCGCTTTGCGAACGCGGCCACGAGGTGGACGTTTACACCACCGGAGAGGTCTCCGCCGAGGGCTTCACCACGCATGTCCTGAAACGCCGCGGATTTTCCAACCATGCCAGGATGCAGGCGTTTGCCTCGGATTTCCGCCGTGCCACCGAGAACCGCTATGAAAGGACCATCGCGTTCCATCCCTCCCCGGGTTGCGACATCCTCATCCTTGGCGACTACCCCCGCAATCGACGCGGCACAGGTCTTTGGCGGCGGATGCTGCCCCGCTTCATCACCTACGCCGAGCTGGAGGCGGGCTGTTTCGAGGCTGGCGCCCGGACACGGGTCATAGGCCTCGCACGCCGCCAGATGGACATGCTCCTCGACCGATATCCGGCGCTTCGTTCCAGGAGCGCGCTCCTGCCGCCGTCGATTGCGCCTGAACTTTGCCAGCCGGAGCGCCGAAGCCCGGATATCCGTGCTGCGGTCAGGGATCGCCTGGGTATCGAACAGGGCGCCCCGGTGTGGCTCTGGACCGGCCTGCAACCCCGTGTCAAAGGGCTAGACAGAGCGATCGAGGCGCTGGCCCGCTTTCCGAACGCGGTTCTCCTGGTCGCCGGTCTATCGCCCGACAGCCATCGGCTTGCCTCGTTGCTGCGAACAGTCGAGCTGTCCGATCGCGTCCGGTTCCTGGGGTACATGTCGAAGCCGCAGCTGATCGATCATTTCGCGGCAGCCGATCTGATGGTGCATCCGGCGCGCGTGGAGGTGACGGGCGCGGTGATCCTCGAAGCCTTGATCAATGGACTGCCTGTCGTGGCGACGGATGTCTGCGGCTTTGCCGCGCATGTCGCGCAGGCTTCGGCGGGTAAGGTTCTTCCGACACCATTCGATCCTGAAAAACTCATCGAGGCGATCGCGGAGGTAAGCGGAGCACGAAATGCCGCCTATTCCGCCAGCGGCATCGCCTATGGGCGCCAGGCCGATCTCTATTCCGGGATCGCCGCTGCCTGCGACCTGATCGAGGCGGATCGGCTGCCGCAAAGGGCTAGCGAGCAGTCAATGGACCAGCCGGCGAGTCGGCTCGCGAGCAGCGGCATCGACGAATGCGCCTTTTCATAGGCGCATCGCCAGCTTGAGCCTCAGCGCCGCGACCGAATGCCGGTTCGCGGCCAGCAGCGCGAGCATGCCGACCCGTAACTTTGCCGGCAAACGACCATGGCGATGGCTGGCGCGGAGCAGGATCGCGATATCCTTCATCTCCGCCTCTGGTATCGGCAGGGCGGATGAATGCCGGCGTTCAAGATAATCCAGAACGGCTTCGGCAGGCGGGGTCGCGCAAGGATCTTCGCCACCTATCGACGGGCCAAAGAAGCGCAAGCGCGCAAGCGCCGCCGCAGCGCGCTGGTCGAGCCGGTTGACCGTCGATGTCTGAGCGGGATGTGTTCTCAGCCGCATCAGCCGCTGCGGCAGATTGCCGAGCTCACCCATATGGGAAAGCCGTAGCCAAAGGTCGTAGTCTTCCGCGTAGGTGAAGGCCCGCCGGTAGCCGCCGGTGCGTTCGACGGCGGCCCGACGCATCATCACTGTCGGGTGCAGGATGGGGTTTTGCCGGCGCAGCAAGGCGTTGACGCGCGTGGGGTCTGGCTCCATATCCATAGCCGCCGCGTTCTCGCCGATCGCGACCGCGGAGGTCCCCAGGACGACCAGCTCCACGTTTGCCATCATCGCCGCCAGCTGGCGCTCTAGCCGCTCCGGCTCGGCGACATCATCGCTGTCCATGCGGGCGATGAAATCGACATCCGTGTGCGCCAGCCCATGGTTGAGCGCGTCTACGATGCCACGGCCGTTGGATCTGATGGCCCGGATGCGGGGATCCTGGGCCGCGTGCCCCGCTGCGATCGCCATGCTGTCATCGGTTGAACTGTCGTCGACGACAAGCATGAGGATGTCCCGCAGGCTTTGGCGCTGCATGCTGGCAAGCGCCTCGCCAAGGAATCTGCCGCCGTTTCGGACCGGCATGATGACGGCGACGGTCATGCAGGCAAGGCCGAGCTTTTCCGACCGATGTTCCAGCGATGAAGCAACGTCAGGGCAGCCTCCGATTTGCGCAACCGTGGACGGCAGTCATGTCTCAGATAGCCCAGTTTCCGCGAACAGGATGATCCGTTCACTCAGCCACATCTGGTATCTTCCAACGCGGCGTCCCCGAAATTCGCCCATTCTTCGCAGACTTGAAATAGGTCGTGGCGAGATCTTCGTCACACATCCACTCCAGGTATACCTGGATCGACCCGCCCTCTTCCGTAACAGGATAGCGTTCGCCGCACGCTTCGGTGCGCTTTTCATACAGGCGCTTCTGCTCGCGGGTGAGCTGATGAAAAAATACTGCCTTGCATTTGTCGATCACGGCCTCCGACATGAATTCGTCGGCGCTCGATCCCCAGGCGCAGGCTTGATGCAGCTTGTGTGCCGCGAGGCACTCGGGCGCGGCCCTGATGCTCTCCTCCAGCTGAGCACCTTTTGGGCACTGCGCGTCTTCAGCGGCCGCAGGCACGGCAATCAGAAACCCGATCAAGATTGCGCATCCAGTCCGCATACCGAATCCCCCGCACCCTCTCCAGGTCCGATTTTGCGCCCGCCGCACCTTAGCCGAATGGGCACCAACCGGAAAACGGTATTGCTGCCGCCACCGCCCAGTCTCTGCCTCGATGCCGACAGCTCGGTCTGTTGGACCAAAAAAGCCCGTGCTTTGAGAAGCCATGGCCGCGCACTCAAATGTTCCTGTAATGTTCTTGCCTAAATCCAAAATCTATGGTTGTTTTGAGCTGGTATCATTCGCGGCCTGATCGCAACGCCGCGAGCGGGCCTGTATCCGGGGGCGGAAAATGGTAGCGCGGGTTCGCACGGTGGCTTTCCAGGGCATCGAGGCCGTGCCGGTCGATGTCCAGGTGATGATCGCGCCGGGCAAGGTCGGCATGCAGATCGTCGGCCTGCCGGACAAGGCGGTGGCCGAGAGCCGCGAACGGGTGCAGGCGGCGCTTCATGCGTCGGGCCTGTCGATGCCGTCGAAGAAGGTGACTGTGAACCTCGCCCCGGCGGATCTGCCCAAGGAGGGCAGCCATTACGATTTGCCAATCGCCCTCGGCCTGATGGCCGCGCTCGGCGCCATTCCCGGCGATATGCTTGCCGGCTACGTGGTGCTCGGCGAATTGTCGCTCGACGGCACGATTGCCGCGGTGGCCGGGGCGCTGCCGGCGGCGATCGGCGCCAATGCGGAAGGCAAAGGCCTGATCTGCCCCTTCGCCAGCGGGCCGGAAGCAGCTTGGGCCGGCAAGGATTTCGATATCCTGGCGCCGCGCAGCCTGATCGCCATCGCCAATCATTTTCGCGGCACGCAGGTGCTGTCGCGGCCCGAGGCCGGCATCCAGGTCGCGGCGCGCGACCTGCCGGACCTTGCCGACATCAAAGGCCAGGAGAGCGCCAAGCGGGCGCTGGAGGTGGCGGCGGCCGGTGGGCACAATCTTTTGATGGTCGGGCCGCCCGGCTCGGGTAAGTCGATGCTGGCGCAACGGCTGCCGTCGATCCTGCCGCCGCTGGCGCCGAAGGAGTTGCTCGAGGTCTCGATGATCGCTTCCGTCGCAGGCGAGCTCGGCGAGGGCAAGCTGACCGACCGACGGCCGTTCCGCGCGCCGCATCATTCGGCCTCGATGGCGGCGATGGTGGGCGGCGGCTTGCGCGTGCGCCCCGGCGAAGTGTCGCTCGCGCACCACGGCGTGCTGTTCCTCGACGAGTTCCCGGAATTCTCGCCGCAAACGCTGGATGCGCTGCGCCAGCCGCTGGAGACTGGCGACTGCATGATCGCGCGCGCCAACCACCGCGTCACCTATCCGGCGCGCATCCAGCTGGTGGCGGCGATGAACCCGTGCCGCTGCGGCATGTCCGGCGAGCCGGGTTACCGCTGCCTGCGCGGCGAGCGCTGCCGCACCGACTATCAGGCGCGCATTTCCGGCCCGCTGCTCGACCGCATCGATCTGAGGATCGAAGTGCCGGCGGTTTCCGCAAGCGACCTGATCCGCCCCGACAAGGCCGAGCCGAGCGCAGCGATCGCGCAACGCGTGGCACGCGCCCGCTCGATCCAGCGCGAGCGCCTCGAACGGCTGGGCATCGCCAGCGCCACCACCAACGCGCATTGCCCGCCGGCGGTCGTCGAAGAGATTGCCAGGCCCGATGCCGCCGGGTTGACGCTGCTCAAGGACGCCAGCGAGAAGCTCGCCTTCTCGGCCCGGGCCTATCATCGCGTGCTGAAGGTGGCGCGCACACTCGCCGATCTCGACGCCAGCGAGGCGGTCGGCCGCATCCATCTCGCCGAGGCGATATCGTATCGGATGAGCGCGGAGCGGATGGCGCAGGCGGCGTAGCCACAAGGAATCCGCAAAAGGCCGGGTCCGCCTCTTCGGCGGCGGCTGGTCCTTACTTTCAATCGATCGCCGGGATCAGCTTCTGCAGCGTCGGCGCCAGGATCATGCCGAAGGTCAGGGCATCGCCGTAGGCCCGGGCGGAAAGCATCGCGCCGTGCACGGTCGCCATGAAGGCCTCCGCCTCGGCGCGCGGTGTGGCGGAGATCGTCAATGCGCCCTTCGCGGCGCCACGCTCGATGACATCGGTCAGCCATCCGGAGAGAAATCGGAAATAGGCCCGGACCTCCACGGCAACTTGGGGAGGAAGGACCGGAAGCTCGCTGGCGAGCAGGGCGCAGACGCAGATCGGCCTGCTCGTGTCCTCGATGCACTGGGCCCAAAAGCCGGCATAGGTTCGCAGCAATTCAGCCGGGTCAGGGATATTGCGCTCAAGCTCGGCCATGCCGGTGACGGCATCCTCGAGGTAGCGCCGCACCAGGGTTTGAACCAGGTCGACCTTGCTGGGGAAATGATGATGGATGCTCGCTTTGCGGATGCCGATCACCTCGGCGATATCCGCATAGCTGAACCCGTTATAGCCGCCGGCGACGATGAAGGTGCGCGCGGCGGCCAGGATGTCATCGGC
>NZ_JANINM010000559.1 GCF_024509055.1 Mesorhizobium sp.
CTTCTACCTCGCGATGCTGGCCGCGGCCTTCCTGATCCGCGACGACGACGGCGAGCTTTCCTTCGGCAACGTGCATGTGTGAAGGCAGTAGCCGGTAGGCATCCAATGCCTGGGCCGCGACTTTTCTGATCCCTACGGCCTGTTGCCCAGGGCCAGCGCCGTCCGGAACTCCTGCGTGGTGTTGCGGGCGGGGTAAGGCTCGTCCGGCACGGGAACGCCCAGATGGGCGCAGAGCGGCTCCCAGCCGTCGCCGAGCTTGTGGACCAGCAGCCGCTCGGCCGGCACGGTGCCGAGCACTGCCTCGACATTGGTCTCGTAGACGGCGATCGCATGGGCGCGGTCTTGCGGGCGGCCGCCGAAAACCTGTTTCGAGACCAGCGCAATGCCGAGCGACTCCTGGTCGGTGCTGCCGACAATCGCCGGCAGGATGGTCTTTTCGAAACTCGCCCACCAGCTTTCGGGCGAGCGCCAAGTGAGGATGACGCGGGCTCGCGGATAGGCTTCGACCAGTTCGCGCCAGTAATGGGCCGAGGGCCAGTCGACGCAGGATTTGTACCCGGCAAGGAGACTGTCCCAGTCGGGCGCCCCGCCCTTCGCCACGGCCCGCCAGAGTCGCTTCTGCCTGGCGTGCGCCATCACCTCCGACATGTGATGGCAAGGGCCGAAGCCGAGCATGGTCAGCGCCTCGCGCATCGAATCCGTGCCCGTGCGGCCAAAGCCGGTGCCAACGACCTCGATCGACATGGCTTCCCTCCGGCCCGGAACATTAGCTTCGAATTATATAGCTGTCTTGCGCCAAGTTCGGGTTGACCGGCCCAGAGCGGACGGCGACTATCGAGGCAGGCTGGCTATCTGGTTTACGCAATCCCGGCCGGGAAACCGCCCAACGGTTTCCGTGGCATGGCTACACGCAGGAGGAGACCGCATGGACGACACCGACCACTGGCGCAACATGGCGAGCGCGCCGCGGGACGGCAGCCGCATCCTGGTGACGGTGCGCTCTTCCGAGCAGGGACCGGCCGAGGTCGACATGGCCTACTGGTCGCGCGCCGACCAGTTCGGCGAGGAAGGCTGGCGCGCGTCCGACTCCTCGCCGGGCCGCGTGGTCGAATATGCCGATCCGGAGCTCAGGTGCTGGATGCCGCTGCCCAGCGCCGGGCGCGGTTCGATGCCCACGCCCTGGGAGGGCGACGACGTGCCGCTGGTGGATGGGTCGGGGATTTAGCGGGGCGGAAGCGCCGGCGGGACAGCACCCCCCTCTGCCCTGCCGGGCATCTCCCCCTCAAGGGGGGAGATTGGCGGCTTCGTCCTTGGCACCCCTTCCTACAACGTTGGCGATTGGCGAAAGCGGCGACGACAGCTGATCTCCCCCCTTGAGGGGGAGATGGCCGGCAGGCCAAGGGGGCTGTCCCGCCTTCCTATCCGTTCGTCATTCTAGGGCGGAGCAAGGAGCGAAGCGACGCGCGCAGACCTTAGAATCCATGCCGTGATGTTGGTCGCAGAATGCTACGGTCCAGAATAGCCGCTGGCTATTGCGCGAGCTGAGATCGTTCCATGACCGGCTATGTCTACATGATCCGCGAGCCGGAAGGGGACGATGGAGAACCCATCGCGAAGCCAATCCGGAATGGTTCGAGCTGTTTCGTGAAATTGGCTCGTGAATGTTCTGCACCGTGGCGGCTCCCAACCGTCACGGCATGGATTCTAGGGTCTGCGCGCGTCGCTTCGCTCCTTGCTCCGCCCTAGAATGACGAAGGAGAGGCCAGAGGGGGTGCTGTCCCGCCGACGCTGGCTCAATTCTTATTCAAATACCCCGTCATGTTCGCCGGCGTCACCAGCTCGAAGGGCACGTAGACGACGCGGGCAACCTTTTCGCCCTTGGCGAGCGCGAGCGCCGCGTCGACGCCGCCGCCGCCCTGCCCCTTGGCGTTCTGGAACACAGTGACCGCAAGCTCGCCCGCCTTCATCGACTGCAGGCCGTCCTGCGTGGCGTCGATGCCGCCGACCACGACATTCTTCATGTCGACGCCGTTGGCCTTGAGCGCCAGGATCGCGCCTATTGCCGATTCGTCGTTGTTGGCGATGACGGCGTCTGGCGCCGCGCCCGCGGTCAGCCAGTTGGTCATCAGGTTCTGCGCATTGTCGCGCGACCATTCCGACGACTGCTTGTCGGTGACCTTGATGAAGTTGCACATGTCGGTCGAGAAGATCTGCTCGACATCCTTGGTGCGCTGGAGCGCTGCCTGATGCACCAGGCTGCCCATGACGATATAGGCGCTGGCGCCGGCGGACTTGCCTTTGGCGCGCAGCAGCTTGCAGACCTCGAAGGCTTCAAGCGTGCCGGATTCGGTCTCGTTCGAGCCGACATAGACCTGTTTTTCAGGCAGGTTCTTCATGTCCGCCGGCTCGAGATTGACGAAGACCAGCGGGATGCCGGCCTTGGCGGCTTCCTCGCTGATGGTCTTGGAGGCGTTGGTGTCGACCAGGGTGACGATGATGGCGTCGACGCCCGAGGCGATGAAGTTCTTGACCTGGTCGAGCTGCTTGGCGACGTCGTTATGCGCGTCCTCGACCTGGATGTCGGCGCCCTTCTCCTTGGCGCGGTCCTGCATGCCGTGCATCAGCAGCGTCTGGAAGTTGTTGTCGAAGTCGACGATCGAGACGCCGAGCCTGGCGGCGAAAGCGCTTGTCGAGACGGTCGCGAACGCAGTCGTCATCAAAGCGGCCAAGGCCGTCGAGATGAGATATTTCTTCATGGGGTTCCTCCCTTTGCGGATGGGTGCCGGTTCACCCCGCTTTGTCTCCGGCCCTTTCGGGATGAGCGGGCGGCTCTCGCCGCCGCATGGCTGTCTTGACGGGCGTCACCTGGCGGCGGCGTTGGCGCGCGCCTTCTTCTTCTCGTAGCGGGCGTCCATCAGCGCCGCGGCTTCCTTGCTGCCGTCATGGAAGGTGCCGAACCAGCGGTCGAACGGGATGAGGCCGTCGCCGTAGTTCACCTCGAAATGCTTGTGGTGCAGGTAGTGGATGTAGGCATGGCTATCGACTGAGGTGTCGGGCGTCAGTTCCACCTTGTCGAAGCCGACATGCCCGGGAATGGCGCCGAAGCCGGCATAGTGGAGCTGGTAGAGAGCCAGCAGCGGGTTCGACGGGATGATCAGGTGCCAGAAGGCGACGCCGAGATAGCCGAACTGCTCCACCGGATGCATCGACAGCGACGACCAGGGCGACGGATTGACCGAGTTGTGGTGCACCGAATGCACCCATTTGTAGAGCGGGCCCCAGTGGATCGCGCGATGCAGCAGGAAGAAATGCGTCTCGTGGATGACCGGCACCACCAGCGCCAGCAGGAAGAGGTAGACGGGGTGCTGGGCGAAGGTCACCCACGGCACGTAGCCATTGGCGTAGGCGTAAAGGATCGCCACCTCGATCGCGGTCCAGATCGGCATGCCGGTGCCGAAGGTGCGCAGCATGTTGTCGATGTTCTGGTTCTCGAAGAAGAACGCCTTGTTCTTATGCTCGGACGGCCATTTGCCGTTATATTTGAAGCGGTTGCCCTGAGCTTTCAAAATGTAGAGTCTGAGCTCGAAGGCGCCGAAGAAGACCAGCAGCGCGGCGCAGTTGACGATGAACAGGCGCAGGATCCAGCCGACCGACAGCGTCTTCATTGTCTCGACGTCCGGCAGCACGTAGCGCCACCACACCACAGCCGTGAGCGCGAAGAGCAGGTTGTAGGGCAGGAAATAATGCGGCAGCCATTTCAACACCGCCAGCGGGCGCGGCGGAAAGACGAAGAGCGGCGCGGTGCCGGCCGGTTCGCTCGGGGCCCAGTCGCCCCGCTTGTTGCGCGTGCCGTATTGCAGGTCGTCCATGGCGGACCTCACAGGGATTGGGACAGGGTGAGGAAGCGGTCGTAGGCGGCATCGTCCATGTCCACCTGGTGCCTGGCTTCCGGATAGGCGCCGCCGGCAACGTCGCGGCCGAAGGCGCGGAAGGCGGCGACGCGCTTCTCCTGCAATTCCGCCTCCAGCGTGAGGAAGTCGGCATAGCGCCTGGCGTGGCGCGGATAGTGGCCGGCATGGGTGCCCAGCACATCGCAGGAGAACAGATATTGCGTGTCGCAAGCCGCGCCGCAGCCCATGCCCATGGTGATCAGCGGCGTGGAGCGGGTGATGTGCTCGGCGAGGCGGACCGGCACCACTTCCACCTCGATGCAGGCCGCGCCCGCATTCTCCAGGTCCTTCGCCGCGCGCAGCACCTTGAAGGCCTCTTCGGCGGTCTTGCCGATAGCGCGGAAATTCGTCCAGGTGGCGCGGTTCGGCACCAGGCCGACATGGCCGGTGACCGGGATGCCTTCCGCCGCCATGGCCTCGATGAAGCGCGGCGAATGCGAACTGTAAACAGCGTCGGCGCCGCGCTTCATCATGGCGAAGCCAAGCCGCACCGCCTCGTCCAGCGAAGCAACCGCGCCATGCGGCATGCCGACGGAGAGGAACGCGTAAGGCGCCGCCTGGCGGATGGCTTCCAGATTATGGTCCGGTTCGCAGGACAGGATGACGATACCGCAGGCGACCGCTGCGGCCGCCTCTGCGGGCGTGTCGACATGAAGTTGGAGCCATTTCCTGCTGCCCTTGGCGCTTTGCAGGTCATAGGCCGTCAGCCGTCTCGCCACTGGTCATCCTCCCGTTTTGCGAGGGGATAACATCGCGCCCTTGCGAGCGCCGCTTGTTCCTTGATCAAATCAGATCAAAGGTTCTCGGCCGTGAAGGTGATGAAGCGGATCGGCGGGTTCTCCACGGGCAGGTCGTGCAGGCTGAGGGCGGCCAAGACCAGGTCGATGGCGCGGCGCGCCTGCGCCTCCGGCGCCTGGTCGAGCACGACGTCCATCGTGCCGTCGCGCAGGCCGCGCGTGCTGCGCTCGGTCAGCTCATGGCCGACGAAGAAGACGTCGCGACCGCGCGGGTGCCGGCGCAGCACCTCGTTCAGCGCCGTGTTGGCGCCGCCGGCATTATAGAGCCCGGCGAGGTCGGGCCAGCGCGTAAACGCCTCATGCAGCTGCTCGGCGTTGCGGTCGCCGTCGTCATGGCCGAACAGCGCCGCGACCGGCTCGAAGTCCGGTGCCTGCTCGATCAGGTAATCGAAGAAGCCGCGCACGCGGTCGCGGTGGACGCGGTAGATCTGGCTGTGGCAGAGCGCGACCACCTTGCCCGGCCGTCGCTGCATCCTGGCCGTCAACAGTCCCGCCATACGGCCGGCGGCGTAATTGTCGATGCCGACATAGGTGCTTCTCGTGCCGGAAATCTGGGTGACGATCTGCACCGACGGGACGTTTTCTCCTTCCAGCTTCCGCAGCGCCGCGCTCACCAGCGGATGGTCCGGCACGGCGAGGATGAGCGCCGCGCGGCGCATATCCGGTTCGAGGATGCGCCTGGCGATCGCGGCGGGGTTGGCCTCGTCGAGGAAGGTGCGGTGGACGGCGATCGAGCGGTCGAGCGTCGCGGCGATGCGCTCGAAGGCGCGCGACAGCCTGGCGAAGAAGGTCGCGTCGGGCCTGACCAGGATCACCTCGATGCGGATGACGCCGCGATGCGCCTCGGGGAGCCGGCGCGGATAATCCAGCGAGCGCGCCGCCGCCACCACCTTCTCGACGGTCTCGGGTCGCACCCCGCCCCTGCCGTTCAGCACGCGCTCGACCGTGGCGGTGCCGACGCCGGCACGGCGCGCGATCTCGAGAAAGGTGGGTTTTGGAATGGGCGGGGCTCCCGGGATGGCAGGGGGTCAGGGTAGCCGGAGGTTTCGGGGTTTCCAAGGTAGGCGCCGGCAATCTGTCCCTTCGTCATCCTAGGGCGAAGAGATAGAGAGGTCGGCGGGACAGCGCCCCCCTCTGTCCTGCCGGACATCTCCCCCACAAGGGGGGAGATCAGATGCGCGTGGGCTTTCGCTAATCGCCAGCGTCGCAGGAATCGCACTGCAGCGAAGCTGCCAATCTCCCCCCTCGTGGGGGAGATGTCCGGCAGGACAGAGGGGGGCGCCGTAGAGTAGAAACGTCGGCAGACACCTCGGGCCAATTGCGACCATGCCGCATTCTCTCCTGCCGCCTCGACATCGCGCGAACGCCAAATCCATGCGCAAGGCCATGACCGAAGCCGAGCTGAAGCTATGGAACGAGCTTCGCGCCCACCGGTTGATGGGCCTGGGCTTCCGTAGGCAATTCCCGATCGCAGGCTACATTGTCGACTTCGCATGTCCGGAGAAGAAGCTGATCGTGGAAGTCGATGGCTCGCAACATGGCGATGCAGGTCCGGCCGAGGCCGATGAGATCAGAAGCAGACGCCTGGAGCAGGACGGCTGGATTGTCCTGCGCTTCTGGAATGGCGACGTCATCCGCGACATCGACAATGTCTGCCAGCATATCGTTATTGAGGCGGGATTGGCTGGACCGGCCTGAGAGGTCGGCGGTGCCAGATGCCGTTACGCCGGCGGGGCAGCGCCCCCCTCTGTCCTGCCGGACATCTCCCCCCTCGTGGGGGAGATCGGCTGCTTCCGCGCTGGCTCTTACAAGGGACCCGTATCCTCAGAACAGAAACGCCGCCGTGGCCGGATCCGGCCCGGTGCGGCCGTCGCTGGCGTCCATGCCGCGGATGGTCGCCATGTCATCGCCGTCCAGCTTGAAATCGAAGACGGCGAAATTGCCGGCGATGCGGTCCTGGTGGATCGATTTCGGGATGACGATCAGCCCTTCCTGCAGATGCCAGCGGATGATGACCTGAGCCACCCACTTGGCATGCTTCTTCGCGATCTTCTCCAGCGTCGGGTCGGCGAGCAGCCGGCCGCTGCCCAGCGGGCTCCAGCTTTCGATGTGGATGCCGTGCTTCCTGTGGAATTCGCGCTTGTCGCGCTGCTGGAAGCGCGGATGCAGCTCGATCTGGTTGACCACCGGCGTCACGCCGGTCTCGCCGATGATGCGCTCCAGATGGTCCTGGTTGAAATTCGAGACGCCGATCGACTTTATGCGACCCGCCTGCTTCAACTCGACCAGCGTCTTCCATGCCTCGACGTACCTGTTCTGGCTGGGCACCGGCCAATGGATCAGGAACAGGTCGATCTCGTCGATGCCGAGCTTGTCCATCGTGTCGTCGAAGGCGCGAAGCGCGGCATCGCGCTGGTGGGCGCCGTTGCGCAGCTTGGAGGTGATGAACAGCTGGTCCCTCGGCAAGCCGGCCGCCTTGATCGCCTCGCCCACGCCTTCCTCGTTGCGGTAGCCCTGGGCGGTGTCGATCAGGCGATAGCCGGCCTCGATCCCCCAGCGCACGACTTTCGCCGTGATGTCGGCATCGACCTGCCACACGCCAAGCCCGATCTGGGGAATGGTGGCGCCGTCGTTCAGGGTGAGTTGTTCGGGCATGGGGGATCCTTATGCAGGGTGGGTGGTGCCGACTATGTAGGCCGTGGGGCGGGGAATGCCAGTCGGCGAGAGGCTGGCGGGGCAGAGATGGTGCGTCGTGACAGCCTATCCGTTCGTCATTCTAGGGCGGAGCAAGGAGCGAAGCGACGCGCGCAGACCCTAGAATCCATTCCGTGACATTCGCCGTAGAATGCGATCGTCTAGAATGGCCACTTTCGACATCATCGACGCCATCCAGAGTGAAACGTCTTTGAAGCGCTGGCCACGACAATGGACGGTTGAATTGATCGAGAAGACCAATCCGGAATGGTTCGTGCTCTTTCTCGGGATTTGGCTGGCGAACATTCGGCGCTCAGGCGTAACGGCATGGATTCTAGGGTCTGCGCGCGTCGCTTCGCTCCTTGCTCCGCCCTAGAATGACGAAGGCTAGGCTGGCGGGGCAGCGCCCCCCTCTGTCCTGCCGGACATCTCCCCCACGAGGGGGGAGATTGGCAGCTTCGACGCCTCAGCCTTTCGCCCCGAACCGCAGCCCATCCATCAGCAGCTTCACCAGCCGTCCCGAGC
>NZ_JANINM010000560.1 GCF_024509055.1 Mesorhizobium sp.
ATCTGGATGTCGAGGATCGCCATGAACATGCCGAACACCATCGCCAGGAAGGCGACAACGCGGCGCACCGGCATATGGTCCACCGGCAGGGCCGGAGCGGCAACCGCCGGACGTCCCGGCGCTGATCCTGCGGTTATGGTTGCGGTTGCCATTGTATGGCCTCCCTAAACAATTCCAGGAAACTACGCGGCAATTTGCCGTCCGGAATTGCGTCGTGACGGATAGTTGGCTGGCTGGGCGGTTCAGCGCTTGATCAGCCGCCGAACCGCCCCCCAGAAAGGCGCTTAGTTGGCCGGCGCGGTCCGGGTATCGGCCGCGACGACGACGCTCAAGCCGGCGCGCAGCTTGCCGGTCTTCAGCACATCGGCAGGCACGTCGATGCGCACGGGCACGCGCTGCACCACCTTCGTGAAGTTGCCGGTGGCGTTCTCCGGCGGCAGCAGCGAGAACACCGCGCCGGAGGCCGGGGCCAGCGATGAGACGGTGCCTTCGAAGCTCTGCCCATCGATCGCGTCGACGGTGATGCGGACCTTCTCGCCCGGCACCAGCTTTCCAAGCTGCGTCTCCTTGAAGTTGCCGACGATATAGAGCTTGTCCATCGGCACCACGACAGCGAGCTTCTGGCCGGGGCTGACGAGGTCGCCCTGCTCGACCGAGCGGTTGCCGACGACGCCGTCATACGGCGCCTTGAGCACGGTGAAGGACAGGTCGCGCTGGGCCTTGTCGCGGGTGAGCTGCAGCGAGGCCAGCGTGCTTGCCGATTCCGCGCGCTGGGCTTCCAGCACGCCGATATTGGCCTGCGCCGCGGCGATCTGGGCGTCAGCGCCGGCGAGCGCCGCCTTGGCCTGGTCGAGGGCCGTCTGGGCGTCGTCGAGCTGCGCCTGGGTGCCGACATGAGTCTTCAGCAGCTGCGCCGCGCGGTCCTGGGCGCGTGCCGCGTTGTCGGCGGCGGCCTGGTCGGCGATCTTCAGCGCCTGCGCCTGCGTCAACGAGGCCTGCGCGGCCTTGGTCTGCGCGTCGATACGGTCGAGCGTCTTCGCCAGCGTGGCGATCTGCGCCTCGGCCTGGCCGACCGCGATCTTGTAATCGCCCTGATCGATGACGAACAGCGGATCGCCCGCCTTTACCTGCTGGTTCTCGCTCACCACGACCTTGTCGATGTAGCCGGAGATCTTCGGCGAGACGAAGGACGTGTCGGCCTGGACATAGGCGTCGTCGGTCGAAATCAGGAACCGGCCGTCCGTCCAGTAATTATAGCCATACCAGGACCCGGCACCGAGCAGGCCCAGCCCGATGATCGGCAAGAGCAGCGAGCGTATCGAACGCTTCTTCTTGGCCGGCGCTTCGACGGGCGCAACCGGTACGGGCTGGACGGGGACTTCCGGGGCCTCGGTCGACGGCTGGACCTTGGCGTTGGGAAAAGTGCGGACTTCTGCGGTGGCGGACGCGTTCGAGGACATGATAATCTCTCTGGGACAAGTCAGTCAGACTGAACCGTTCGGTTCGAATTGGAGATTGACATAGCGCGAAAAGAGGCCCATATCAAGAGCAAATCGAACCGGGCGGTTCGAAATATTTTGAGGTACCATCCTATGGGGCAAACATTACCCGATGCTAAAACGCTCGGTACCAAAACCGAGGATTGTGATCTGTTGGAAACGCTGCGTCGCGGCCGTCCTGCGGCCGGCCAGGATCCGGTCAAACGCGCCCAGATCATCGAAGGCGCGCGCCGCGTCTTCATAGACAAGGGCTTCGAGGCCGCGTCGATGAACGACATCACCCGCGAGGCCGGTGTCTCGAAGGGCACCATCTACGTCTATTTCGCCAACAAGGAAGAATTGTTCGAGGCGCTCATCGAGGAAGAGCGCGGCACCATCTTCAAGAACATGTACGATGTTCTCGACCATGCCGACGACCTGCGCGAGACGCTGGTGAAGTTCGGCAAGGTGCTTGGCATGAAGATAACTTCCGCCAAGGTCATCCAGGCTCAGCGCACGGTGATCGGAGCATCCGACCGGATTCCGGAGCTCGGTGCACGCTTCTACGAGCGTGGCCCGAAGCGCGGGCATGACAAGTTCGTCACCTTCCTCGGCACCGCCATCGAGCGTGGTCTGGTCGAGATCGAGGATGTGCACCTCGCCGCCTATCAGTTCACCGAACTGTGCCTCGCCGGGCTGTTCCGCCAGTGCATCTTCTCCTACCGCAGCAAGGCGCCAAGCCAGGCCGAGATCGAGCATGTCGTGCGCTCTGGCGTGAATGTCTTCCTGAAGGCCTACGGTACCGAAAAGCTTGCCGCGGAGGAAAGGGCGCACGCCACGTCCGCCTGACAGCCGGTTCCGCTCTTTCGCGGTTGCGGGCTGGAAGTCGCGGCGCTCTAGTTGCCTATCCTCCGTTCGCTACCAGGGCGATGGCAGCGCGCAACTCGTCCATGCCGTCGCCCTTTTCCGATGACGTCGAGAGGACGGCCGGAAACGCGGCGGGCCGCTTTTTGATTTTTGCCAGCGTTTCCTCGATCAGCTTCGGGACGCCCGCTGGCTTGATCTTGTCGGTCTTGGTCAGCACGACCTGATACGATACCGCCGCCTTGTCGAGCAGCGACAGCACTTCCTCGTCCTTGGTCTTGATGCCATGGCGGGCGTCGATCAGCACATAGACGCGCTTCAGCGTGACACGGCCCTGCAGATATTCGTAGATCAGCTTGGTCCAGGCGTCGACCTTGTCCTTCGGCGCGCTGGCGTAGCCGTAGCCCGGCATGTCGATCAGCGCCATCGGCGGCAAGTCGGCGCCTTCGCCGGAAAAACCGTCCGGCACGAAATAGTTGAGTTCCTGCGTGCGCCCCGGCGTGTTCGAGGTGCGCGCCAGGCCCTTCTGGCCGACAAGCGCGTTGATCAGCGAGGACTTGCCGACATTCGAGCGGCCGGCAAAGGCGATCTCGGGCGGCCCCTCCGGCGGCAGGAATTTCATCGACGGCACGCCGCGGATGAAGATCCAGCCGCGTGTGAACAATTCCGGACTGATTGCCGTGTCGTTTGTGCTTTTGTCGGGCGCGTTCAAGCGGCGGCCTCCAGTCCGGAAATATTGGCGCCCCTGATGGCGTCGAGGTTTCGGCTGATCTTGTCGACCGGCCAGTCCCACCAGGCCGCCGCCAACAGCCGCCGCACCGTGAATTCATCGAAGCGCATCTTCACCACCTTGGCCGGATTGCCGGCGACGATCGCATAGGGCGGCACGTCGTGCGTGACAACCGATTTCGCGGCGACGATGGCGCCGTGGCCGATCTTCACGCCGGGCATGATGACGGCGTCCATGCCGATCCACACATCATTGCCGATGACGGTATCGCCCCGGATCTCCTTCGACCAGGTTTCGGGATCGAACCCTTCCTCCCAGCCATGGCCGAAGATGTTGAAGGGATAGGTCGAGAAGCCGGACATTGCGTGGTTGGCGCCGTTCATGATGAAGCGCACTCCTTCGGCGAGAGCGCAGAACCTGCCGATGATGAGCTTGTCGCCGATGAAGGGATAATGGTGCAGCACGCATTTCTCGGCGAATTTGTCCGGCCCGTCGGGATCGTCATAGTAAGTGAAGTCGCCGATCTCGATGTTGGGCGATGTCACCAGCGCCTTCAGGAAGCCGACGCGTGGATGGATCGGAATGGGGTGCTTGATGTTGGGATTGGGTCCGGTCATCGAAATCGGTCCGCGATTTGGCAGGCATGGCGTGGCGAAGCGTCGATCAAACTAACGTGATCGGGCGAGCGCGCCAACCTCGCTCAATGACTGCCGCGGCAGATCACGATCGGGTTGGAAAGCGCGCTGTCGAAACCGCTGCCCTGATAGACCTGGACGTTGGATGCGCCGGGCGGCAACGTGAAGCTGCCTTCCACGACCTGCTGTCCTCCGGCCGGCATGTGCAAAGCCCAGCTGAAGGTGCAGAACTGCGGCGGCGCCTTGGGTTCGACGTGGCTGCAGTTCAGTTGCGCGCCGCCCAGCATCGCTGCGCCGCCGCAGCTCACGGTGTCCTTCGCGGCGGCAGGCAAAGCGCAGCCCAATACGGCAGCCACGGTCACGGTCCTGAGCCAGTTCATCGTCATTTTTTCGCCGGCCCGCGCCGGTCCTTCCGTTGCGCCACGCTGACGCGACATTTGCTCCAGGCGGCTTAGACGGTCTTGCGCATCGCGTCCAGCAGGATTATGTGCATGATGATAATAAGCATGCTCACGAAAGTTTGTCTGCCAGCTTCGAACTCTTCCCATGTCTACCTCACCCAATATCAGCTTCGTGCTGCACGACGTAGCGCGCCTGCTCAGGAAGCGCTTCGAGCAGCGCTCGCGCGCATCCGGACTGACCCGTGCGCAATGGCAGGTGCTGTCCTATCTGTCGCGACAGGAAGGCATCCACCAGACCAAGCTGGCTGACCTCATCGAGATCATGCCGATCACGCTGGCGCGGCTCCTCGACAAGATGGAGGCGCGAGGCTTCATTGAGCGCCGCCCCGACCCTGCCGACCGCAGGGCCTGGCTGATCTATCTGACTCCGAAAGCCCATCCGCTGATCGAAGTGATGCGCGGAAATGGCCAGAAGACGCGCGAGGAGGCCTTTGTCGACCTCTCCGCGGACGCGCAGCAGCAGCTGCTGCAAACCCTTTGCCTGATCAAATCCAATCTGCTCGAGGCCTGCGCCCAGCCGGCCGTCGACCAGGAGAAAGTCCATGTCTGAACCAACCTCATCAAGAAAGCCTGCCGAAGACGATGACGCAGGCGAAAGAGCTGGCGACCAGGTAATCCGCCTGGATACCCAGCGCGAGCAGAGGCGAGGCGCCAGCAATCCCGTCATCGACGACGATGAGCTGGAGGCCCCGGTCGCTCCAGAACCCGCCAAGCTGGAGGCGCCCTCGGCGCAACCGAAGCCGGCGGCTGTCACCATGGTTCCTTCAGCTCCGGCCAGGCCAAGGCGTAGCCTGACGCGGCCTGTCATGTTTGCGCTGCTTCCCGTGGCGCTGGTGGCCGGCGGTTACTACTACGTCACCGGTGGCCAGGTCATGACCACCGACAATGCCTATATCCAGGCGCAGTCGCTCGGCGTTTCCACGGATGTCTCGGGCACCGTGCAGGAGATCGACGTGCATGAGAATGAGGCAGTGAAGAAGGGCCAGGTGCTCTTCCGCCTGCGGCCCGCTTCTTTCGAGACCGCTGTGGCCGGCGCCGAGGCGCAGCTCGGCACGGTGCGCAACCAGGTGCTGACCCTGCAGGCGAGCTACCAGCAGTCGCTGGCGCAGATCGACCAGGCCGAGGCCGATATTCCTTACTACGAAGCGGCCTTCCAGCGTCAGCAGGACCTGCTCAAGACCTCCACTGCCTCGAAGGCGACCTTCGACAGCGCGCAGCATGATCTCATTGCGGCCCGCCAGAAGGTGACCGTCGCCAAGGCGCAAGCTCAGGCGACGCTCGCCCAGCTTGGCGGCGACGCCAGCCAGCCCGTCGAGAAGAACCCCTTCTACCTGCAGGCGCAGTCGGCGGTGGACGATGCCCAGCGCAACCTCAACGACTCGGTCGTCAAGGCGCCGTTTGACGGCATCGTCACCAATGTCGACTCCCTTCAGGTCGGCAAGTACCTGCCCGCCTCTCAGCCGGCATTCGGCCTGGTTTCGTCGACCGATATCTGGATCGCCGGGGAACCGAAGGAAACCGAGCTGACCTATGTCCGGCCCGGCCAGAAGGCGACGATCACCGTCGACGGCTATCCGGGCCAGGTCTGGCACGGCACCGTCGCCAGCATCAGCCCTGCCTCATCGTCCAGCTTCTCGCTGCTGCCGGCGCAGAACACCAGCGGCAACTGGGTCAAGGTCGTGCAGCGCATCCCGATGCGGGTGACGATCGACGATCCGCAGGGCAAGCCGCCGCTGCGCGGCGGCATGAGCGCCGTCGTCGACATCGATACCGGCCACGCGCGCGGCCTGCCCGACTTTATCGCCAACCTCTTCAAGCATTCCGAGCAAAAGTCATGAGCACCGCCAACGCGATCGGCGCGCCAGTGGTCGCCAATCGCGGCGCCATCACCGCCTGCGTGATCCTGGCGGTCATCATGCAGGCGCTGGACACCACCATCGCCAATGTGGCGCTGCCTTACATCCAGGGCAGCGTCTCGGCGAGCGCCGACCAGATCAACTGGGTTCTCACTTCCTACATCGTCGCGGCAGCCGTCATGACGCCGCCTTCGGGCTATCTTGCCAACCGCTTCGGCCGCAAGCGCATCCTTCTGGTGGCGATCACCGGCTTCGTCGTCGCATCCGTGCTGTGCGGCTTCGCGCAGTCATTGCCGCAGATCGTCGGCTTCCGTCTGCTGCAAGGCCTGTTCGGCGCGGCCCTTGTCCCGCTCTCGCAGAGCATCCTGCTCGACATCTACAGCGTCGAGGAGCGCGGCTCGGCCATGGCGTTGTTCGGCGTCTCCGTGATGGTCGGGCCGGTGCTCGGCCCGGTCATCGGCGGCTGGCTGACCGAGAATGTCAGCTGGCGCTGGGTCTTCTATATCAACGTGCCGATCGGCGCGCTGGCCTTCGCCGGCGTCTCGATGTTCGTCCAGGAAACCAAGCTCGACCTGAAGGCGCGGCTCGACTGGCTCGGCTTCGGCATGCTGAGCCTTGCCATCGCTTCGCTGCAGATGTTCCTCGACCGCGGCGAGCAGCTCAACTGGTTTTCGTCGGCGGAGATCGTCGTCGAGGCGCTGGTCTGCGCGTCGGCCTTCTACATCTTCCTTGTCCACACCTTCACCGGGCGCGACACTTTCGTGAACCCGCGGCTGTTCCTCGACCGGAACTTCGCCGTCGGCATGGTCTTCATCTTCATCATCGGCATCACTTATCTCGCCTCGCTCGCCCTGATGACGCCCTATCTTCAGACGCTGATGGGCTACCCGGTGGTGACGGCCGGCATCGTCATGGGGCCGCGCGGCCTCGGCACCATGGCCTGCATGTTCATCGTCGGCCGGCTGGTCGGCAAGGTGGACACCCGCTGGCTGCTGTTCACGGGCCTCGCGATCACCGCCTGGGCGATGTACGACATGACCGGCTGGACCCCCGACGTGTCGCAATGGACGATCATCAGCACCGGCTTCATCCAGGGCGCGGGGCTGGGCTTCCTGTTCGTGCCGCTCACCACCATCACGTTCGCCACCCTGGCGCCGGAAAGGCGCGCCGAAGGGACCGGCCTCTACAATCTGTCGCGCAACATCGGCTCCAGCGTCGGCATCTCGGTGGTCAGCGCGCTGCTCACGCAGAACATCCAGGTCAATCACGCCAACATCGCCGACTACGTGACGCCATACAATCAGGCGTTTTCCAATCCGGCGATCGCGCAGGCAATGAACCCCTTCACCGCCGCCGGCCGCGCCGCGCTGGACGGTGTCGTCACCCTGCAGGCGACCATCATCAGCTACATGGACGACTTCAAGCTGATGATGATCCTGTCGCTGGCCGCCATTCCGCTGGTGCTCTTGCTGCGCAAGCCTTCCACGCCGGCCAAGGTCGATCACAGCGCCGTCATGGAGTGACGGCGTCAAACGGTTCAATTCATTATCGGATTGTTGTCTTTCGCGGCCAGGACCGGGGTTCCCGCCGCGAACCCCGGTCTGCCGGACGGCCTCCCAAACACCGGCGTCGTTGCGCCGGAAGCCGGTCCGGACGTCGGGGAGGACACGGATAGCTACGAGCGACCAGCTTCCGGAGTTTCGCCTTGCGGCGCGGACTTCGGAAAAAAGGTAGCGGACTTCTAGTCGCGTTGCGGCGAAGGGGCGGCGGTAAAGAAAAACCCCGGACGAGCCGGGGTTTTCAGTTTCTGCTTATGGTGCCCGGCTATTCCGCCGGGGATGGTTTCTTGCGGAATAGCGCCGCCAGATTGTCCCACAATTCGATCTTGGCGCCCTGGCGCTTCATGATCACGCCCT
>NZ_JANINM010000561.1 GCF_024509055.1 Mesorhizobium sp.
TCAAATGATGCCGCTCCTGATCGCCGTCGCGATCGCCATCGCGCGGTTGCTGGCCGAGAATTTCTGGATGGCGTGCGTGATGTAGCTGTTGACGGTGTTCGACGAGACGCCAAGGATGAGCGCCACCTCATCCGTGGTCTTGCCTTCCGATACCCAGAACAGGCATTCGCGCTCGCGGTCCGACAGTGGGTCCTGCATGGCGGCGGCGGCGATCAATTGCGGGAGGTTCGAAAGCGCATAGCAGCATTTCAGCTGCGCCTTCATCAGCGCCGCGAGGTCGATCTGGCCCGGCCCGGCGGCGGAGAACAGCACGAAAAGTCGCTGGCGGCCGACATTCAGCCGCAGCGAATAGATTTCGGCGTGGCCAAGCACATCGAGCAGCCGGGCTTCCTCACCAGTGAGCAGGGCACCGGCGTCCGGCGCATGGGCTGCCACCAGCGGCCTGGGACGCATCCCCGGAGCGGCGGTCAACGGTCCCGAGGCCAGGTTGGCGATCAGCTTCTTGCCGATCAGTTCGATGGCGTCGAAAATCCAGTTCGAAGAAACGATGCGCGCGTCGTTACGGTCCTGGTCGTGAACGATGGCGACCAGCATGTAGCTGTCGGCGCCGATGTCGGCGGCAAGCTCCATAAAGAAACCGGTGAGGTCGCCGCGGGACGTCAGGCGCGGGCCTGAAGCATCGGATTGGAGAAGCGCGGCGGGACTGCTCATTTGATATTCTTGCCGGAATCGATCCTTGTGCCCGGTGCTGGCATTGCCGGCGGCCGAACCCGAATACGCGTCACGTTGACGAAAACACACACAAGGACGCGCGTGGCGCCCAATCGAGCCGAATCCCTTCAGGGAACGCGAAACCATCCGCGTCTGGTACCGGCCAAGCGCCGGAACTTGAGACTTTGGGTAGTCGCCGTGCCCCCCGTGGACCGGCTGATTCGGGTCTAATCTACCCGCAGATGAATCCGACATCAAACGCGATTTGACAAAATCGAATCTCGTCGACTCGCGGTTGCGACTCAGCAACGGGCCTTCGCGTTACTTGGCGGCGATTTCCGGCTTGAATTACGCCGACGGGCTGCGGCACCCATAAAAAAGGAGCCCCCGGGTCGAATCCCGAGGGCTCCTGTTTCGGATCGGATCCTGGGTTAGCGATCCTCGAAGCCGGTCAGCACGCCGACAGCGTTGACGCCGATTTCCTCCACCGCATAGCCGCCTTCCATGACGAACAGCGTCGGCAGGCCGAGCTTGGCGATGCGGCGCCCGATCTTGGGATAGTCCTCGCTCTTCAGCTTGAACTGGCTGATCGGATCCTTTTCGAACGTGTCGACGCCGAGGGACACCACGACGACGTCCGGAGCGTAGGCCGCAAGCTTGGCGCAGGCGTCTTCCAGCGAGGCGTTCCAGGCATCCCAGGTGGTGCCGAAGGGCATCGGATAATTGATGTTGAAGCCTTCGCCGTCACCTTCGCCGTGCTCGTCGGCGTGGCCAAGGAAGAAGGGGTATTCGGTCATCGGGTCGCCATGCAGGTTGAGCACCTGGACATCGCCGCGGCGGTAGAAGATCTCCTGCGTGCCGTTGCCGTGGTGGTAATCGACGTCAAGGATCGAGACGCGTTTGGCGCCCTGATCGCGGAACCACTGGGCGACAACGGCGGCATTGTTGATGAAGCAGTAGCCGCCCATGAAGGCGGCGCCGGCGTGGTGGCCCGGCGGACGGCAGAGCGCGAAGGCGGTGCGCTCGCCGCCCTTGACCAGGGCTGCCGCGGTCAGCGCGACATCGTAGGAGGACTTGATCGCCGCCCAGGTGCCTTCGACGAAGGTGGCGCCGGCGTCGAAGGAGTAGTAGCCGAGCAGGGCGTCGATGCGCTTCGGCGGCACGTCGCCGCGCAGGCCGCGCGTCGGCCAGGTGAAGCCCATGGCCGATCCCTTGAACCCCTCGGCGACCCATCGAGGCCAGACCGTCGGCAGGAAGTCGATGTAGTGAGCATCATGCACGCGCTTGGCGGCGTCGAGCGTGTGCTCGACCGGACCGATGATCGGACCAAGCTTCTCGCTTTCCACCCTGGCCCTGATGAATTCGGCCCGCGATGGCTTTTCGAAACCTGGCACGATCGCGGACGTGACCAGTTCCATCTGGCCTGCATGGCCGGCGTGGAGCGGCGAATAGACGGTCTTCATGAAATCCCCTTTATGGTGCGAAAATCAGTCAAGGTTGAGATGAGGACTCACCAGGGCGAGCCACATTGCTTCAATATCGTCTTCGATGAGGTCGAATGTCTTGCGATCTCTCTTCAGCCCCACAAGCCTGCAGGCGTGTCCGACCTCCATCATCAGCAAGCCCAACCGCTTGGCGGTCTTTTCCTCGAGAGAGGGTTTCACATGCTGCAGCCAGGCTGCGTAAAGGGCGATGATCTGCTTGTCGTATTCGTCCTGGATCGGCCTGAGGTCGGCGTTACCGGAAATAGCCTCGACAACCGGCATCAGGGTGGCATTGTCCAGGTAGAGCCTGGACGTGTCGATGAAGAGCTTGCGCACTTCGCGCCGGAACTCGTCGCGGTTGGTTGGCCGGGGTGCGTTGATGCGCTTCTGGATAACTTCGGGAAAGGATGACAGCCACCTCCGGGCCAGGTCCAGCAGAATGGCTTCCTTGTTGGGAAAGTACTGATAGACCGATCCGACAGACAGGCCCGCGCGCTGTGCTATGGCAAGCGTCGTCGGCGTTCTGGTTCCTTGCTCCCGCGTCAGGATCAGTGCCGCGTCGAGAATCCTGTCGACCACCTTGCTCGACCGTTGCTGTCGCGGCTGCTTGCGCGGTTCAAGCGCTATCCTGGTCTTGCGGTCGAGACTGCGTTTCACTGCTGGATGCCCCCGTTCCCCGCACGGCCTCGAGACAAGCGCGGGGTGCTGTCCACTATACATTCCAAATTCCGGCTGTTGACAAACGCGAATAAACAGTCGCATTCTTTTATCCACGCTGTCTTCAGGGATAACAAGGGGAATTTCGAAGAACAGCGCGCCGGCTCAATTTTTTCCTCGGACACCACTCCAATGGCGTGGCGGTCGCTTGGCGAGCGTTGCCGGTCTCGGTCAGTCATCAAAAAGCGCGGAGTCGCGATGTCGGTCACGGGTGCGGGTCATAGTGCGGATTTGATCGTCATCAACGGTCGTGTGCTGACCATGGACGAAGACAATCCTGCCGCTGATGCGGTTGCCGTCAGGGACGGCACCATCGTCGCCATTGGCAGTCGCGCCTCGATCGAGGCACTCAAAGGACCGTCCACCGAGATCATCGACGCCCAGGGCGGCTCCGTGCTGCCGGGCTTCATCGAAGCCCATATGCATCTGTTCGGCGGCGCGGCCGAACTCGACAATCTGCATCTTGCCGGCGTGCATGGCTTTGACGCGCTGCGCGATGCAATCCAGTCCTTCGCGGCGTCGAGGCCGAACGTAAGGCTCCTGCTGGGCGCCGGCGTCGACTATTCGATCCTGCCGGAGCCGGTCACGCGCCATCATCTCGACCGCATCATTCCCGACCGTCCGTTCGCCATGTCGGCTTCCGACCACCATACAATGTGGGCGAACACCAAGGCGCTCGAAGAGGCCGGCCTTCTGCATGGAAAGCAGGTGGGGCCAGGCAACGAGATCGTCATGGGCGACGACGGCCTTGCCGCCGGCGAGTTGCGCGAGGGCGAAGCGTTCGGTCCGATCCTTGAGCATTTCGGGGCAAACCGCACGCGGCTCGGCCTGACGGGCCAGGAGCCGGAACCCTATCCGTCGGCTGAGGAACTGGCCGCCGACCGCGACCTGATGCATCGCGGGCTGCAATGGTGCGCCAAGCACGGCATCACCTCGATCCAGAACATGGACGGCAATCTTTACCAGCTCGAGCTGCTAGCCGGGCTGGAGGAGGAAGGGCGGCTCATCTGCCGCACCAAGATCCCGTTCCACTTCAAGAATTTCATGACGCTGGACGTGCTCGAAAAGGCCTCGGGCATGGCGGCGTCCTACAATTCGGAATGGCTGTCGTCCGGGATGGTCAAAGTCTTTTATGACGGTGTGCTGGACTCCTGGACCGCTGTCATGGTCGACGACTATGCCGACCGGCCGGGCTGGCGTGGCGAGCCGCTGTTCACGCCAGAACATTTCGCCGAAGTGGCGGTCGAGGCCGACCGGCGCGGTCTGCAGATCGCCGTGCACTCCATCGGCGACGGCGCCGTTCGCGCCGTGCTCGATGGCTACCAGGCGGCGCTGAAGAAGAACGGCAGACGTGACAGCCGGCACCGCATCGAACACATAGAAGTGACCACGGCGTCAGACGTGCCTCGCTTCGCCGAGCTCGGCGTGCTCGCCTCGATGCAGCCGGCGCATCCGCCGGGCGCGCTGAATTTCCCAATGGAGCCGACGATCTCGCGCATCGGCCGGGACAAGTGGCCGCTGAGCTACGCCTGGAGGACGCTGAAAAACGCCGGCGCGCGCGTCGTGTTCGCTTCCGACTGGCCGGTTTCGCCGGTCGATCCAATCCTGTCCATCCAGGCGGCAGTCATGCGCAAACCCTGGGCGGAAGGTATGCCGGACCAGAGCTTCTCGCTGCAGGAGGCGATTGAGGGCTACACGGTCGAAGGCGCCTATGCGGAGTTCATGGAGCATCGCAAGGGCCGTCTTAAGACCGGATACCTCGCCGACATCGTGGTGCTCTCGGCCGATATCGAGGCGACGGCGCCGGAAGCGCTGCACACTGTTCGGCCCGTGACCACCATCTGCGGCGGGAAGATCACCTACCAAGCCTAAGGATTGCGTAGGAATTGTTTAATTGAAGTCGAGATTGAAACCGAGTCACTGCTCTGCAGTTGCCAAGCAGACCGGCTTATGGTGACAATCAAACAGGAACACACCTGCCGCAAGAGCAGGCTCTCTCAATGGGGTAATCGTGCCGGAACAACCGGGTAAGAACGCGATCGAAGTTCGCGGTGTGCGTAAAGTGTTTGGCACCGGTGACAGCCAGGTAGCCGCTCTCGACACGGTGTCGGTGTCGATCCGTGAAAACGAATTTTTCACATTGCTAGGCCCTTCCGGTTGCGGAAAGACGACGCTCCTAAGGCTGATTGCCGGCTTCGATTTTCCCACAGCCGGTGAAATCCTGCTGCATGGCCAGGACATCGCGCCGCTGCCGCCCTTCAAGCGACCGGTCAACACCGTTTTCCAGAGCTACGCGCTGTTTCCGCATATGACGGTGGCGCAGAATATCGGCTTCGGCCTGGAGATGCTCGGCAAACCGAAGGCGGAGATCGAGGCGCGCGTCGCCCAGATGCTCAAGCTGGTGAAGATGGAGGCGCTGAAGGCGCGCCGCACCAGCCAGATTTCCGGCGGCCAGCAGCAGCGCGTGGCGCTTGCCCGCGCACTGGCGCCGCAGCCCAAGGTGCTCCTGCTCGACGAGCCGCTGTCGGCGCTCGACTACAAGCTGCGCAAGGAAATGCAGATCGAATTGAAACGCCTGCAGCACGAGACGGGCATCACCTTCATCTTCGTCACCCACGACCAGGAAGAAGCGCTGACCATGTCCGATCGCATCGCGGTCATGTCGGCCGGCAAGATCCTGCAGGTCGGCACGCCGCGCGACATCTACGACCGGCCGGCCGAACGCTTCGTCGCCGACTTCATCGGCGAGACGAATTTCCTGCAGGGCAAGGTGGTGTCCAAGCAGGCCGGCGTCGCAACGGTCAAGTTCGCCAGCGATACCGCCATCAAGGCCGGCTATCCGGAAGGCTTCGATCCGTCAGGCGACGTAACACTGGTGGTGCGTCCCGAACATGCCGACCTTGTGCCAGATCCAGCCAGGGGCACGGTCGCGGGAACGCTTTCCAACATCGTCTATTTCGGCACTGACACGCACTATCACGTGAAGCTCGACAGTGGCGACAACTTCATCGTGCGCCACCAGAACAGCCGCTCGGCGCCGGTGACCTACGAGACCGGCGCCAAGGTCGGCATTCAGTTCGAGGAGGACGCCGCGCGCGTCCTGAAAGACTGATGACGACAGCCGCACTCTCCCCAGGCACGTTGTCCAAGGCCGCGTTGTTCGAAGCCCAGGCGGTGAAAACCAGCGCGCGGCGCAACCGCCTGCTGTCGCTTCCGGCGCTGATCATCATCGGCATTTTCGGCGTGCTGCCGCTTCTCATCATCTGCGTCTATTCGTTTCTCGTCGCGGCGCCCTATGGCGGCGTGCAGTGGCATTTCTCGACCGACGCCTATCTGAACTTCCTGTTCCAGCGCGACATCTTCGACGACACGCTGCAGTTCACGCCGGACTTCCTGGTCATCTATCTGCGCTCGTTCCTGTTTGCGGTGGTGACGACGATCATCTGCCTGCTGCTCGGCTTCCCGACCGCCTATTTCATGGCGACGCGGCCGCCGGCGCAGCGCAACTGGTGGGTGCTGCTGATCACCATTCCGTTCTGGTCGAACCTGCTCGTCCGCACGCTGGCGATCATGTTCATCATCCGCGACGAGGGCCTGATCAACAACGCGCTGCTGGCGCTGGGCGTGATCGACAAGCCGATCACCATGCTCTACACCAACTTCGCCATCCAGCTCGGCCTGCTCTATGCCTTCCTGCCGTTCATGGTGCTGCCGCTCTATTCCAGCCTGGAAAAGCTGGATTTCCGACTGATCGAAGCGGCCTACGATCTCTACGCGACGCGCCGACAGGTGCTGTGGCGGGTGATCATTCCCATGTCGAAGCCGGGCATCATCGCCGGCTGCCTACTGGTCTTCATCCCCGCGCTCGGCGCCTATGTGACGCCGCTGATCCTGGGTGGCGGCATCCACCTGATGATCGGCGATCTCATCGCGCAGCAATTCGGCTCGGGCCGCAACTGGCCGCTCGGCTGCGCGCAGGCGCTGATCCTGATGGCCGCGGTTCTGGTGGCGCTCTTCTTCTACGTCCGCAACACGTCGGGGAAGGTGCAGCATGGCTGATCCCCGCAACATGGACATCAAGGACCAGCCGGGCTTCCGCACGATCGCCATCATCTGCCTGCTGGTGCTTTACGTGCCGGTGCTGATCCTGATGATCTTCTCGCTGAACAGCGGGTCGCTCGTCACCCATTGGGAAGGCATCTCGCTCGGCTGGTATGGCAGCGCGCTGCTCAACGACGAGTTCCACAGCGCCGCGAAGAACACGCTGATCATCTCGGTCACCGCCACGATCGTCTCGACCATCTGCGCCACGCTGGCGGCCATCGGCATGACGCGGGTGAAGCCGTGGCGCGGTCTCGCGGCGGCCTTCATGGTCATCAACCTGCCGCTGATGGTGCCGGAGATCATCACAGCGGTGGCGACGCTCTCCTTCTTTGCGCTGATCGCAGGTGTATTCGGATTGAATTTCGGCATCGGCAACCTGATCCTCGCCCACACCGTGTTCTGCATTCCCTTCGCCTACATGCCGATCCGGGCGAGGCTCGAGGACATGGACCTGACGCTGGAGTATGCGGCGGCGGACCTCTACGCGACGCCGTGGAACGCCTTCAAGCGCATCACGCTGCCACTGCTGGTGCCCGGCATCATGTCGGGCGGGGCGCTCGCCTTCATCGTCTCCTTCGACGATTTCACCATCACGCAGCTTGTCGCCGGTCCCGGCCAGACGACGCTGCCCCTCTACATCTGGAACCAGATCAGGCGGCCGATGACGCCCGAGATCAACGCGATCTCCACCATCCTTCTTCTGGTGTCGATCCTGTTCGTCACGATCTCGTTCCTGATCGCGCGCCGACGCGCCGAATGAACTACCAGCTCCAAACACAACAATGGGAAGGCAAGGAGAACATAAAATGTCGAGAAAACTGATGGCGGCGGTTTCCGCGGCCGTGCTCTTGTGGGCAGTGCCGGCGCTCGCCGACGGCGAACTGCACATCTACAACTGGGGCGACT
>NZ_JANINM010000562.1 GCF_024509055.1 Mesorhizobium sp.
GTCCGCCTTGTCGCGCTTGGTCGGGCCAACCGCCGCCGTGTTCCATTCGGCGGATTCGAAATCGTCGATCGACACGAAAGTCGGCTCGCCGCCCATGGTGAGACGCACGTCCTCATTCCGCAGGACGGCATCGACCTTGTTGCCCAGCGCATCGAGCGCCTGCCAGCTTTCGTCGGAGAATGGCTTGGTGATGCGTGGATGCTCGGCGATACGGTCGACCCGCATGTCGAAATTGAAATCGACATTGGCGAAGCTCGCCATGCCGGAGATCGGCGCCGCGTTGCGATAGTGCGGTGTCGCCGCCAGCGGCACATGGCTCTCCCCGGTGAGCAGGCCCGAGGTCGGATCGAAGCCGATCCAGCCAGCGCCCGGGATATAGACCTCGCACCAGGCATGCAGGTCGGTGAAATCGACAGCCGTGCCGGGCGGCCCGTCAAGCGATACGAGGTCAGGCTTCAACTGGATCAGGTAACCGGACACGAAGCGTGCGGCGATGCCTAGATTGCGCAGGATCTGCACCAGCAGCCAGCTCGAATCCCTGCACGAGCCTTTGCCCGCGGCAAGTGTCTCCTCCGGCGAATAGACGCCGGTCTCCATGCGCACGATGTAAGCAATCTCGCGCTGCAGCCGGGCATTGAGGTCGACCAGGAAGTTGACGGTGTTCGCCGGGCTGCGGTCGATGGTCTTGAGAAACGCCGAAAGCAGCGGTCCGGGCGGCTCCGGCGCCCGGTAGATGGCAAGGTCTTCCCTGATCTCTTCCGGATAGTCGAATGGAAACGTCTCGGCCGTCTCCTCGACGAAGAAGTCGAACGGGTTGTAGACCGTCATGTCGGCGACGAGGTCGACCTCGATCTTCAATTCCGTCACAGGCTCCGGAAAGACGAAGCGAGCCAGGAAATTGCCGTAAGGGTCCTGCTGCAGGTTGACGAAGTGGTTTTTCGGCTCGACCTTCAGCGAGTGGCTGAGCACTTTGGTGCGCGAATGCGGCGCCGGCTGCAGCCTGATCACCTGAGGCCCCAGCACCACCAGCCGGTCATATTTGTAATGGGTCAGGTGGTGGACGGCGGCCAGAATTGCCATGTTGCCCCGGAGAACGGCGTTTCAGTCGCCGAACCCTGACACATTTGGCCGCCATTCTCCAAGCGGATGTTCCACCGCGCCTGGTTTAGTGAACCGTTGCTGGCTCAAGACGGGTCAAAAGAAGGCCTGGATCCCCGTCTGTGCCCGGCCGAGGATCAGCGCGTGCACGTCGTGCGTGCCTTCATAGGTGTTGACCGTCTCCAGGTTCTGCGCGTGGCGCATCACGTGGTAGCCGATCTGGATGCCGTTGCCGCCATGCATGTCGCGGGCCTGCCGAGCGATGTCGAGCGCCTTGCCGCAATTGTTGCGCTTGACGATCGAGATCATCTCCGGCGCCATCTTGCCTTCGTCCATCAGCCGGCCGACGCGCAGCGAACCCTGCAGTCCGAGCGCGATCTCGGTCTGCATGTCGGCGAGCTTCTTCTGGAAGAGCTGCGTGCCGGCGAGCGGCTTGCCGAACTGCTTGCGGTCGAGGCCGTATTGCCGCGCCCGGTGCCAGCAATCCTCGGCGGCGCCCATCGCGCCCCAGGAAATGCCGTAGCGCGCCCGGTTGAGGCAGCCGAACGGGCCTTTCAAGCCCGAGACGTTGGGTAGCAGCGCCTCTTCGCCGACCTCGACGCCTTCCATGACCACCTCGCCGGTGATCGACGCCCGCAGGGATAGCTTGCCGCCGATCTTCGGCGCCGAAAGGCCCTTCATGCCCTTCTCCAGAACAAAGCCGCGGATCTGATTGTCATGCGCGGCAGACTTCGCCCAGACGACGAAGACGTCGGCGATCGGCGCGTTGGAAATCCACATCTTGGAGCCGGAGAGCCTGTAGCCGCCGGCAGTCTTTTCGGCCCGCGTCTTCATGCCGCCCGGATCGGAACCGGCGTCCGGCTCGGTCAGTCCGAAGCAGCCAATCCACTCGCCGGAAGCAAGCTTCGGCAGATACTTCTTGCGCTGCTCTTCCGAGCCATAGGCATGGATCGGGTACATGACCAGCGACGATTGCACGCTCATCATCGAGCGATAGCCGGAATCGATCCGCTCGACCTCACGCGCCACCAGCCCGTAGGTCACATAATTTGCGCCGAGCCCGCCATATTCCTCAGGGACGGTGATGCCGAGCAAACCAGCCTCGCCCATCTCGCGGAAGATGGAAGGATCGGTCTTCTCGTCGATGTAAGCTTCCTCGATGCGCGGCGCCAGCTTGTCGGCGGCAAAGGCCGCCGCGCCGTCGCGCACCATGCGCTCGTCCTCGGAAAGCTGATCCTCGATCAGGAAAGGATCGTTCCAGACAAAGGCGTTCTTTTCGGCAGCCATGGCGAAATCCTCGATTTGGTGCATGGCGCCCAAGATACTCCACAGCTTTGGGACAACGACATGCGCAAAACAAAAGTTGCCCGGCTTATCGGCCCCCGCAAGCGAAAAATCAAACAAAATTGCGTCACGGATCAATGAGCGTTAGTAATGGATCATGAGCGTCCAACGTCGCCTCCTACCGAACATCAGCGCGCTTGCCGCCTTCGAGGCGGTGGCGCGGTTGGGCTCCTTCACCGCCGCCGCGCGCGAGCTCGATCTGACGCAAGGCGCCGTCAGCCGGCAGATCAGCCTGCTGGAGGAGCAGTTCGGTCGCCGGCTGTTTGAGCGAGACAGCCGCAATGTCCGGTTGTCGAGCGCCGGCGAAATCTATGCCGAGGCAGTGCGGTCGGCGCTTGGCCAACTGCGCGATGCCGCGCTCGGATTGATGAGCAATCGACATAGCGGCGCTTTGAACCTTGCTATCTTGCCCACCTTCGGCACCCGCTGGCTGATGCCGCTGATCCCTGATTTTGTCGCTCGCCACCCCGACATCACCATCAACTTCGCCACCCGCATCGGCCGCTTCGACTTCGCCCGTGAACGGCTCGACGCCGCGATCCATCACGGCATGCCCGACTGGCCGGACGCGGACTGCACGCTTTTGATGCACGAGACTGTCCTCCCGGTCGCCGCGCCCGAATTCCTGGCCGGGCGCAAGGTGACCACGCCGGCCGATATCGGCCGCCTGCCATTGCTGCATATGGCGACGCGGCCTGGCGCCTGGAGCGAATGGTTCGAGCATCAGGGGCTCGATGCGCCGGCCGGACCGGGCATGCAGTTCGAGCAGTTCGGCACTGTCGCCCAGGCCTGCATGGCCGGACTTGGCGTGGCGCTGTTGCCGCGGATCCTGATCGCGGGCGAACTGCAGCGGGGCCAGCTGGCGCCTGCTCCAGGGCTGCCGATGCAGAGCCGGAGTGCCTATTATCTCGTCGTGCCGCACGACAAGCGCGGCCACCCGCCGGTCGCCAGTTTTCGCGACTGGCTGTTGACGCACGTCCAGTTCACAAAATAGCGAGCATCTTCGGAACAGCAATCAAGCCAAGTTGCTTTGGCCGCCGTCCGCAACGCCGCGCCTTCGCCAAGTAAAGACTTGGTCCTGGCCAACGAGATACGTAAGCGCCTCTCTCGATCACAGTCTCTCAACTTTCCGTTCCTTCCGCCTGCCGGAAACTGCGGCGGCCTTATATCAATCCTGCGGGCTACGAACCGCCGGCGATGACGGATCATCGCGACACGACGGAACCAGACGGCCCGTGTCGGGAAAGCGATGTCCATACCGCTTTCCTCGCAGAAGAGGAGGCGCCCCCATGCGCTCGTTCACACCAAAAATCATAGCAATCGCATCGCTTATGGCGGCGGTGCCGTTATCCAGCGCTTACGCGGTGCATCGTCACAGGATGGAACCGCAGGCAATGTCGACCGAGGACAGGGCCGTCATGGACCAGTTGGAGGGCGTGAAGCAAGGCATCGTCGAAGCCATGGATGCAAAGGCGATCACACCCCAGCAGGAGCACGAACTGATGATGCAGGCGGACTCTATCCGCTTTTCGGGTGGCGATCGGAACGTGCTGAGCCAGATCCAGAACGTTGATCAGCAGCTTCAGAACGATACAGGTGGTGGTATCTACATCGGCGACGGCGCCGATGGCGGTTACTACCCTAACGGCTGAAGCAGAGAGACAGTAGTGCCGCGGCGCATCCGGACGAAATCCGGGGGCGCCGACTTCTGATGAGGAGCGTTATTTTCGCTTCATCGCCTCTGCCAAAGCGGCGCCGAAGGCACCTTGCGAGGGTCGCTCCGGCTGGCCCTGCGGCGCCGGCGGGCGCGGCGCGGGCTTGCCACCGCCACTATCACGCGGCCCGCCTCGTGAGGCGCCGCCGTCGCCATCCTTGCGCATCGACAGGCCAATGCGCTTGCGCTTGATGTCGACATCGACGACCCGCACCTTCACCACGTCGCCTGCCTTCACCACCTCATGCGCATCCTTGATGAAGCGGTCGGCCAGTTGCGAGACATGTACCAGCCCGTCCTGGTGCACGCCAATGTCGACGAACGCGCCGAAGGCGGCGACATTGGTGACCGTGCCTTCGAGCAGCATCCCGGGTTTGAGATCCTTGATGTCGTCGACACCTTCCGCGAAGGTCGCTGTCTTGAAGCCGGGGCGCGGGTCGCGTCCGGGCTTTTCCAGCTCGGCGATGATGTCGCGCACCGTCGGCAGGCCGAAGCGCTCGTCGACGAAGACGCGCGGGTCGAGCGCCTTGAGCGCCGCGCTGTCGCCCATCAGCGAGCGCACATCGCGGCCGCAGGCGGCGACGATCTTCTTGGCCACGCCATAGGCTTCCGGATGCACCGAGGACGCGTCGAGCGGCTCCGCGCCGTTGGGGATACGCAAGAAGCCAGCGCATTGCTCGAACGCGCGAGGGCCGAGGCGGGAGACCTTGAGCAGATCCCGCCGGCTGGCAAAGGGACCGGTCGTGTCACGATGCGCGACGATTGCCTCGGCGAGCGAGGTGCCGAGTCCCGAAACCCGCGCCAGCAGCGGTGCGGAAGCGGTATTAAGGTCGACGCCGACGGCGTTGACGGCATCCTCCACCACCGCCTCCAGCGAGCGGCCCAGCCGGTATTGGTCGACATCGTGCTGGTATTGGCCGACGCCGATCGACTTCGGCTCGATCTTGACCAGCTCGGCAAGCGGATCCTGCAGCCGCCGGGCAATCGAGACAGCGCCGCGCAGAGACACGTCAAGGCCGGGAAATTCCGCCGCCGCGGTCGCCGATGCCGAATAGACCGAAGCGCCCGCCTCGCTGACGATCACCTTGAGCGGTTTCGGCCCAGTCCCGGCCGGCAGGTCCGACAGCATGTCGGCCACCAGCTTCTCCGTCTCGCGGCTGCCGGTGCCATTACCGATCGAGATCAGCTCGACCTTATGCTGGCGGATGAGCGCCGCGAGCTCGGCCTGCGTGCCGCGCACGTCGTTCCTCGGCGGAAACGGATAGACCGTCGTCGTTGCCACCAGCTTGCCGGTGCCGTCGACCACCGCCACCTTGACGCCGGTGCGTATACCCGGGTCGAGCCCCATGGTCGGCCGCGAGCCGGCAGGCGCCGCCAGAAGCAGATCCTTCAGGTTGCGGGCAAAGACATGGATCGCCTCTTCCTCGGCCCGCTCGCGCAGGTCGCGCATCAGATCGAGCGTCAGGTGCAGCGACAGTTTTATCCGCCAGGTCCAGCCGGCGACTTCCATCAGCCATTTGTCGCCAGGCAGCGAGCCGCTGATGGCATAGGCATTCGCGATCATGCGCTCTACCGGCTTCACCGGCGATTGGTCGTCGGCATCGACCTCGATGTCGAGCGACAGCACCTCCTCATTGCGGCCGCGCAGCATGGCGAGCGCCCGGTGGCTGGGCACGCCCGCCCAGCGCTCGACATGGTCGAAATAGTCGGAAAATTTCGCGCCCGCCTCCTGCTTGCCGTCGACGACCCTGGCGCGCAGGAAGGCACGTTCCTTCATATAGGCGCGTAGCTTGCCGACCAGATCGGCGTTTTCGGCGAACTGCTCCGACAGGATGTCGCGCGCACCTTCAAGCGCCGCCTTGGCGTCAGGTACCTCTTCCGTGACATAAGCGAGCGCGAGTTCGGCGGGCACCGCCGACCGGTCCGCGAGGATCGCCTCGGCGAGAGGCCCGAGCCCACGTTCCCTGGCGATCTCGGCCTTCGTGCGGCGCTTCGGCTTGTAGGGCAGGTAGATGTCCTCGAGCTCGGCCTTGGTGGCGGCCGCCGCGATCTTGGCTTCGAGGTCCTCGGTCAGCTTGCCTTGCTCGCGGATCGAACCCAGGATCGTCTCGCGGCGCGCATCGAGCTCGCGCAGATAGGCAAGCCGTTCGGAAAGATCGCGCAACTGAGTGTCGTCGAGGCCGCCGGTGACTTCCTTGCGGTAGCGCGCCACGAAAGGCACCGTAGCGCCCTCGTCCAGCAGCCCGATCGCCGCCGCGGCCTGCTCCGGACGCGAACCGATCTCGGCCGCGATGATTGCTGCGATGCGCTTGATGTCCGATGCCATGCTGGTTCCCGTCGAAAAAGAGCGGCGACCATAGGCCTGGACGCCCGCTCCGCCAACCGTGCCGGTTTCAACCGGCAGCGAAGGTCCACAGGAAACAGCGGCGACCGGCTCAAACCATCTGGCTGAGCGCCTCGAGGAAGGCGACGATGTCTTCGTCCAGCTTGTCGTCCACCGGCTCCGGCTGCGACGACATCTTGGCGATCACCACCTCGGTCTTCGGGTTGACGTAGAGCCACTGGCCATGAATGCCGATGCCGCAGAAGGCGCCGCTGTCCGCACCGGTCTGGTACCACTTGTTGCGGTAGCGCCCCTTCGGGAACAGGAACACCATCGTGCCGCGCTGCCAGGCTTCATGGCTGCCGCCGGTGGCGACTGTGTCACGGACCCATGCCTCCGGCAGGATGCGGCGGCCATTGGCGGTGCCGCCCTGCCGCATCATCTCGCCGATGCGGGCAAGGTCGCGCGGTGTCATCGACATGCCGCCGGCGGTGCGCGCCGTGCCTTCCATGTCGACCGTGACCGACATCTCGCTTGCCGCGCCCAGCGGCAGCCAGAGTTTTTCGCTGAGCAATTCGTTGACGCGCTTGCCGGATGCCCGTTCCACCAGGATGCCCAGCATGTCGGAATTGGGCGAGCGGTAGCGGTAGGTCCGGCCGTGCGGTTCGGCGAGACGCTGGATCGTCAACAGGAATGTGGCCAGGCTCTCGGAGCCGCCACCCGGATTCCACAGCGTCGAGCGGCGATAGCGGGCGAAGGCGCTTTCCGGATCGAGATATGCCTCCTCGAAGTCGAGGCTCACCGTCATGTCGAGAACGTTGCGCACGCTGGCATCGCCATAGGCCGAGCCCTTGGCCTCGGGAATGTATTGGGTGACCGGCGCTTCCGGGTCGAACACCCCCTCGCCTTCGAGAATGCCGGCAAGGATGGCGGTCACCGACTTGCTTATCGAGAAGATGATATGGCGCGCTCCGAATGCCATGTGTGGCGCCGACCAGTCGCCCACCAGCTTGCCCGCCTTCATGATCGACAGGCCGTCGGTGTCGGAGCGCTTCAGGAACGCCTCGACGGTTTCCGTGCTGCCGGCAAAGGTGGCCTTTTCCTCGAGCAATCCGCCAAGCGGCTTTGCCTCCTCCTCGCCACCGGTTGCGGCAGCGATATGCACGGACGGGATCAGTTCACCGACATTCTGGAACGCCCATTTGTTGAACGGCTTCTGCCGCCAGTTTTCGAGCCGCACATCCTTGCGGGCAAAGCGATATTTGGTCTCGAACGCGGTCTTGCCGGTCACGGTTTCCTCCAAGGTCTTGTCTCAGATGCTCAGGCGAGCGCGGCGGCGATCGCGTGCACCGCTTTCAGCGTCGCCACCGAATAGGCGGAATTGAGGAAATCCGGATAGGTCGAAAGCTTCAC
>NZ_JANINM010000563.1 GCF_024509055.1 Mesorhizobium sp.
TCGGTGCTGATCCTGATGGTTGCGCTCTGGATCCAACGGCCGCTGGACTTCTCCTCGTTCCCGACAGTTCTGCTGATCGCAACGATGCTGCGGCTGTCGCTCAACATCGCCACCACGCGCATGATCCTGTCGCACGGCAACGAGGGTACGCACGCCGCGGGCTATGTCATCGCCGGCTTTTCCAGGCTGGTGATGGCCAGCGACTTCGTCATCGGCCTCATCGTCTTCATGATCCTGATCGTGGTGAACTTCATCGTCATCACCAAGGGCGCCACACGTATCGCCGAGGTCGGCGCCCGTTTCACCCTCGACGCCATCCCCGGCAAGCAGATGTCGATCGACGCCGATCTTTCGGCCGGCATGATCGACGACAAGACGGCGCAGCTGCGCCGCCGCGAGCTGGAGGAGGAATCCTCCTTCTTCGGCTCGATGGACGGCGCCTCGAAATTCGTGCGCGGCGATGCCATCGCCGGCCTCATCATCACCGCCATCAACATCGTCGGCGGCATCGCCATCGGCTATCTGCGCCACGGCATGGGCCTCGGCCAGGCGGCCGACGTCTTCATCAAGCTGTCGGTCGGCGATGGCCTCGTCACCCAGATCCCGGCCCTCATCGTCTCGCTCGCCGCCGGCATGCTGGTCTCGAAGGGTGGCACGCGCGGCTCCGCCAACCAGGCGGTGTTCGGCCAGCTCGGCGCCCATCCGCGCGCCCTCTTCGTCGCGGCGTCGCTGTTGGTCATCCTCGGCCTGATGCCGGGTCTACCGTTGTTCCCGTTCTTCGCGCTCGCCGGCGCCATGGCCGGCCTCGGTTACGTCATCCCGTTGCGGCTCAACCGCGAGCTCGCCGCCGCCGAGGCGCTCAAGAACCAGGAGAAGGCGAACAAGGCCGAGGAAGAGAAGAACTCGGTCAAGGCGTCGCTCGCCACAGCGGAGATCGAGCTGCTGATCGGCAAGCAGCTTTCGACCCGGCTCCTGGTGTCGCATCAGGAACTGGTGTTCCGCATGTCGAAGATGCGCAAGAAATTCGCCCAGCAATACGGCTTCGTGGTGCCGGAGGTGCGCGTCGCCGACGACTTCGCCATCCCGCCGAAGAGCTACCAGATCAAGGTCCACGGCACCGTGGTCGCCGAGTACCAGATGCGCGTCGGCGAGATCATGGTGCTGCTCGGCACGCGCGGCATTCCCGACATCCCGGGCGAGGAGATCCGCGAGCCGGCTTTCGGCATGCGCGCCTATTCGGTGCTGGAAACCTTCGCCGAGGACCTGAAGCGCGAGAACTTCACCTTCGCCGACAACATGTCGGTGCTGCTCACCCACCTCTCCGAGGTCATCCGCAACAACCTGCCGCAGCTTCTGTCCTACAAGGACATGAAGGCATTGCTCGAGCGGCTCGACCCCGAATACCGCAAGCTCGCCGATGAGATCTGCACCTCGCATATCTCCTACCCGGGCCTGCAGGCGGTGCTGAAGCTGCTGCTCGCCGAGCGCGTGTCGATCCGCAACCTGCACCTGATCATCGAGGCCATCGCAGAGATCGCGCCGCATGTGCGCCGCACCGAGCAGATCGTCGAGCACGTGCGCATCCGCATGGCGCAGCAGATTTGCGGCGACCTCTCCGAAGGAGGCATGTTGAAGGTGCTGCGGCTCGGCAACCGCTGGGACCTCGCCTTCCATCAGAGCCTCAAGCGCGACGCCAAGGGCGAGGTGCGCGAGTTCGACATCGATCCGCGCCAGCTTGAAGAATTCGGCCAGGACGCGACCAAGGCAATTCGCAAACACCTTGAAGCGGGTGAGCGTTTCGTGCTCGTCACCGCGCCCGATGCCCGCCCTTACGTGCGCATGATCATCGAGCGGCTCTTCACAACGCTGCCGGTGCTCTCCCATGTCGAGATCGCCAAGGGCGTCGAGATCAAGGTGCTCGGGACGATCTCGTGAACGCGCTCTCGCAAGGCGTCGTCATCGCCGCCTTTCTCGCCTTCTGCCGTATCGGCGCCTGCTTCATGCTGATGCCGGGCCTGTCCAGCGCCCGCGTGCCGCTCCAGGTCAGGCTGTTCGTGGCGATCGCCGCCACCGGCGGCCTGCTCGCCTTCCTCTGGGACCGCATCTACCCTTACGTCGACCCGCGCCCGCAGGTCCTGGCGCCGATGATCATCTCCGAAATCCTGGTCGGCGGGCTGATCGGCGCCATGACCAGGCTCTACATGGAAGCGCTGCGCTTCATGGGTTCGGCAATGGCCATGATGATCGGCTTTGGCGGCACCGGCGGTCCGGCGATCGAGGAGCCCGAGCCGCAGGCGGCGCTCGCCGCCATCATCTCGTTCTCGGCGCTGCTGCTGCTCTTCGTCTTCGACTTCGATCACGAGATCATAAGGGCGCTGATCGCCTCCTACACGGTCGCCCCGGTGAACGTCTTCTTCAACCCGCAGGCAGCTCTCGTCGACGTCACCGACACGATCTCGGACGCCTTCTTCCTGGTCATCCGGCTTGGCAGCCCCTTCGTCGCCTATGCCATCCTGGTCAACCTGACCATCGGCTTCGTCAACAAGCTGACGCCGCAGATCCCGGTCTATTTCATCTCGCTGCCCTTCGTCATCGCTGGCGGTCTGATCATCTTCTATTTCGCCATCGGCACGCTTTTGTCGCTGTTCGTCGACGGCTTCGTCGACCTGACACTGGCGAGGTAGACATGACCGCGCGCAAGGACCGCCTGAAGAAGCTGGTGAAGGTGCAGGAGCAGTTGAAGGCGCTGCACGAGACACGCCATGCCGGCTTCCTCGCGGCGGCGGCCACGGCCGAAGCCGAGGCCAGGCAGATCGTCGAGCATTTCGACACCGACAGTTCGCTGGCCAACGTGTTCCCGGAGCTCTACCATCGCCGCATCGCCAACGCCCTCGACCAGCAGAAGACGAATCTGGAGAACGCTCGGTTGGAAGCGGCGTTGATCGCCACTGCGACCGCTCGCACCAACATGGTCGAGCGCGCCTACAAGGACGCGAGCCGCCGCGACGAGCGCGAGCGCTCCGACCGCGAGCGGCTCGAACTGATCACGCAGAAACGGCAGGAAAGCTCGTAGGTCACGGCCTGGAATGCGACGTCGATGGCGCTACCCTCACATACGTCGGAAAAGTCGAGTCTCGCCAATTCTATGACGGCAACTCCTCGCCCTGTAATTCAAAATCGGTCGACCATACGCATCGCACTTCGGTCGCGAGGCCAAGGTCCCAAAACCGACTGAAGCCTCTGGCCATACGGCCAAAAAAACAACTTTGGATCACGGTTTCGTGCTGGCAAGCCTGCCACAAGCTTGTTGAGCCATTGTGCAACTAACGGAACCCGGCAAAAGGCAGTGCTTTCTTGGCGATTTCACCCCCCAGCGACATCGTGATGGACGTTGCCCGCGCGGCGGAACCGGCCGATGTCGAGGCGGCGCGGGCACAGCTCGCGAGACGAGTAGGCGGCGCTCCGGCCACGTTTTCTGTTGACCAGGCCGCGACGGTCGATGCCGGCTCGGTGCTCTCGCGCGCGTCGGCCGACAAGGCGGAGGCATCGAACCCGGCCAAAAAGTACCAGCACTTCGAGGCAATGGTGCTGCAGACCTTTCTCCAGAACATGATGCCGAAGGACGTCGAGGGCGTTTATGGCAAGGGGCTCGCCGGCGACATGTGGAAATCGCAGATGGCTGAGCAGCTCGCCAACGTCATGGCGAAGCGCGGCGGCATCGGCATCGCGAAATCGATGCTTGCCGACCACTATCTCGACGGCAAACGCACCGTGCCGGTCGGCCCGGTCGCAGGCGGACCGCAGAAGGCGGAGATCGACCAGCAGACGAGACTTTCGACCTCGATGATCGAGGAATTTGAGCGCAAGGCCGCGCGGTCGATGACCGGCGACGACGCGGCGATAAAAACAGACATCAAGATCTAGGGACCTCTATGGCCGACCAATCGGACTTTTCGAACCTGCCGGCACGGACCATCGCATCGGAAGCGCCAGCCGCCTCCGCGCGGCCGGGCAATCTCGCCGCCATCATCGGCCGCATCGAGGAGGCGGTGGACGAGGAAACGGCGGGCATCCGCAGCGGAACCAGCTACGACCTCAAGGCTTCGAACGCGCGCAAGAGCCGCTATCTGTACGAGCTGACCCGCGCCCTGAAAGGCGCCAACGAGATCGAATTCCTCGAACAGCATCGCGAGGGATTGCTGCGCCTGCGCCAGAAGCTGGCGAAGAACGAGGCCGCGATCCTCGCCCATCTCAACGCGGTCAACGAAGTCGCCACGTTGTTGAAGAGCGCCATCCAGCGCGCCGACGCCGACGGCACCTACTCGGCTGTCGAATTTGCCCGGGCGTGAGTGAGATGGTGACGGCGCGAGGAAGGATCCGGTGATCAAGTTCATCGCCGCAGCGCTGTGGATCTGCGCCGTCACGCTCGGCGCGGTTTTCTATTCCTTCCAGGCAGCCGGCCAGCGTGGCGTCGGCGAGCCGCCGAAGCCGATGCTGGGCGGGCTCGACTACGTCAAGACAGACATGATTTCGGTGCCGCTCATCCGGGATGCCAGGATCGACGGCTACTTCCTCACCAAGCTCGTTTACACGGTGGAGCCGGAGCAGATTAAGAAACTGTCGGTCCCGGCATCGGCGCTGATAACCGATCAGGTCTACACCTATCTCTATGCCAATCCGCAGATCGATTTCACCAAGAAGGAAACGATCGATCTCGATGCCTTCCGCAAGGCTATCCGCGACTCTATCAACGCCCGTGTCGGCGCCGACCTGGTCCACGACGTGCTGGTCGACCAGGTCAATTTCCTGTCCAAGGACGAGATCCGAGACAACGCCATTCGTCGCCGCAAGAATGCCGGCGACACCGCGGCTGCGATGACCAAGCCGTTCCAGCCTACGCCCGCACATTGATCTCTCGCCGAAGGCTCACCGTTCGGCTTCCTGTTCGCTTCCGATGCGACATGACGCATGGTGACCGCATTGACGTTAACGTCAACGCGCAGCTATATGCGCCGGTAACGGTTGTCGCATTCGCGCGGCCCGCCACTACCTCGCCCAGCGGCGCAAAGGCCGGTGCGCGTCAACGCAACCAACGAGGAGAGCCGCCATGGGCGTTCAGGAGATTGCCGATAAGATCAGGTCGCGTGTGTCGAGCGCGGGCTTCGAGCATTCGGTCAAGTTCGACACGGGCAGCGATGGCGTCATCGTCATCGACGGCGCGACCGTTTCAACAACGGATGCCCCGACCGACTGCACGATCAAGCTTTCGCTCGATGACCTGGATTCGCTGATTGCCGGCGACCTCAACCCGACCATGGCCTTCATGGCCGGCAAGCTGAAGGTCGAGGGCGATATGACGGTGGCCATGGCGCTCAGCCAGTTGCTCGGCTGAACGCGGTACACCAAAATTCTGTGCGGCGCCGCACCTAAGCGCGGCGCCGCTCTCGTTTCCAGACCCTGGAACGAGCCTGTGCCGCGTCAGGCGGCGAAGCCCAGCGCGTGCCCCTTGATCTTGCGGCCGGCGGCCTTGATCGTGCCCATGGCGCCATCGAGCGCGCCTTCCTTCAGTTCCAGCGCAAGCAGCCGGTGCCGCTCGTAAGGACCAGGCATGGCGAGCGAGCCGGTGCGGTCGGCGGCGAAGCCGAACCGCCCGTAATAGGGCGCGTCACCGACAAGCACGATCGCGCCGTGGCCGAGCCGGGCGGCTTCGGCAATCGCATGATGCATCAGCGCCGAGCCGATCCCGCCGCTCTTCAGTCCCGGCTCGACTGCGAGCGGGCCGAGCAGAAGCGCGGCCGGACCGCCTTCGCCCAGCCTCACGTCCCACAGGCGGACCGTGCCGACGATCGCGCCTGATGGATCGCGCGCGACGAAGGCCAGGCCTTCCGATGGCCGCCGGCCGCGCCGCAGTTTCTCGGACGACTTCTTCCGGCGCTTCGGCCCCATGGCGCGATCGAGCAGCGCTTCACGCGCCTCGACGTCGCCTGCGCCTTCGCCAACGATGGCAAAGGCCGACGCCTGGGCGGCCCCCTCGTCCAGCGCGCCGCGCGAGCCAGCCTGTGCCCGTTGGGCAAGGGAGGGCGCCAGCGCCGCGATCGGGCTCTTCTCCCCCGCGGAGAAAAGCTCATCCGACGGTCCGGACGAGGGGGCAATTTCAGTGGCCGGAACGGCCGATTTGATCAGGTATTCCATTTCCGCGATCCTTCACGAGCGGAGATCTGTTCCACAAGCGAGCCCGGGCGGGCGACATGCGCCCGCCTGGGATGATCTGAGGGCTTCCGCCCTCAGATCACGTAGGATCGGAGCGGCTCGAAGCCGTTGAAGGCGACCGCCGAGTAGGTGGTCGTGTAGGCGCCGGTGCCTTCGATAAGCACCTCGTCGCCGATGGTCAGCGACAGCGGCAGCGGGTACGGCGTCTTCTCATACATCACGTCGGCCGAATCGCAGGTCGGGCCGGCGAGCACGCAGGGCGCCGTCTCGTCGCCGTCATGGGCGGTGACGATCGGGTAGCGGATCGCCTCGTCCATCGTCTCGGCGAGACCGCCGAACTTGCCGATGTCGAGGAACACCCAGCGCACGTTGTCGTTGTCGGCCTTCTTGGAGATCAGCACGACTTCCGACTTGATGACGCCGGCATTGCCGACCATGCCACGGCCCGGCTCGATGATGGTCTCGGGCAGCGCGTTGCCGAAATGCTTGCGCAGCGCCGAGAAGATCGCCTGACCATAAGCCTGCGCCACCGGCACGTCCTTCAGGTAACGGGTCGGGAAGCCCCCACCCATGTTGACCATCTTCAGTACGATGCCTTCCTCCGCGAGCGTCGCGAACACCTTCTTGGCATCGCCCAGCGCGCGGTCCCATGCCGACAGATCGGTCTGCTGCGAGCCGACATGGAACGACACGCCATAGGCGTCGAGGCCGAGGCCCTTGGCATGACGCAGCACGTCGACGGCCATCGCCGGCACGCAGCCGAACTTGCGCGACAGCGGCCATTCGGCGCCCTCGCCGTCGGTCAGCACACGGCAGAACACGCGCGCGCCGGGAGCGACGCGGGCGATCTTCTCGACCTCCTCGACGCAATCCACCGCGAACAGGCGAATGCCGAGCTGGTAGGCGCGTGCGATGTCACGCTCCTTCTTGATTGTGTTGCCGAAGGAGATGCGGTCCGCCGGCGCACCGGCGTCCATCGCCATCTCGACTTCGGCAACGGAAGCGGTGTCGAAGGACGAGCCCATCGCAGCAAGGAGGCGCAGGATTTCCGGCGCCGGGTTTGCTTTCACCGCATAGTAGATCTTGGAATCGGGCAACGCCTTCTCGAAGGCGCGGAAATTGTCGCGCACGACATCGAGGTCGACGACGAGGCAGGGGCCGTTCGGGCGTCGGGTGGCGAGGAAGTCGAGGATGCGCTGGGTAGCCATCGGGTTTCTCCATCACGCCTTTCGGCGCGCACAAGGGTGTGGACGCGGGCTGTCGGCCTCGCGAACACGCGGTCAAACAAAGGCGGGACGAAAATTCCATGGAACCAGCCGGTGGAGACCCCGGAACCATGAAACGCCGTCTCGCGGCGATGAACCTAGCCTTGCCCGGCTTCGGTTCGCTTTGTCTGCCTTGGCTTGGATTGGGAGAACCCCGTTCCGCACTGCCGGCAATGAAGGTGTGCCTCTTCAGTAACCCCGGTCTTTGGACAACCGGCAGAGAACCAGAAAGGCCCGCACCGTCGTTGCTTCAAGGTGTCCTCGATCTTGTGGTTGGCCACTAGACCGACTGGAGTGGTTGGCTCCAGTTACCTGACCGATTTCCCTCACCATTCGAGGATCGGCGGACACCCACAGGCACGTGCGACTTTGGGCAAG
>NZ_JANINM010000564.1 GCF_024509055.1 Mesorhizobium sp.
AGTTCGGCCTGCCGGTCTGGCCGCATGCCGGCGGCGTCGGCCTTTGCGAATATGTGCAGCACCTGTCGATGATCGACTATGTCGCGGTCTCAGGCACCAAGGACGGGCGGGTGATCGAGTATGTCGACCATCTGCACGAGCATTTCCTGGAGCCCTGCGTGATCCGCGACGCCGCCTACATGCCGCCGGCGCAGCCGGGCTTCTCGATCGAGATGAAGGCCAAGTCGATCGAGGATTACCTGCACCGTGGCTGACGACCGCGCCAGCCTTACCGGCCAGCCGATGCGGCGGTGAAGACCGCCAGTTGGGCGTCAAAAGCGCGCCTGAAGGCTGGCCGCGCCTCGCCGCGCGCAACGTAGGCGGCGAGGTTCGGATATTCGTCCAGCAGGCCCGATATGTTCAATCTGCGCAGCACCGTCACCATCAGGAGATCGCCGGCGCTGAAGCCGCCGTCGAGCCATTCGGCATCGCCGAGGCGCGCTGAGAGCTGACCCAGCCTGTCGCGGATGCGATCCTTGACCAGGGGCAGGCGCGCCTCAGTCCAGCGTTCATTGGCCTCCGCGAACTTCGCGACCTGCAGCTCCAGGATCGGCGCCTCGACGGTGTTCAGCGCGCAGAACATCCAGCCGATGGCGCGCGCCCGGGCGTTCGGCTCTTGCGGCAGCAACCCGGCGTGGCGTTCCGCGATGTGGAACACGATCGCGCCCGTCTCGAACAGGACGAGGCTGCCTTCCTCATAGGTTGGGATCTGCCCGAATGGCTGCAGCGCGCGGTGTGCGGGTTGCTTCATCTCTTCAAAGGAGACGAGACGGACATCGTATGGCTGGCCCACTTCCTCGAATGCCCAGCGAACACGCATGTCGCGGGCCTGCCCCTTGCCGCGATCTGGCGAACGTTCGAAGGCTGTGATGATGGGAAGCATTCGGAGGCTCCGGGCGGTTGCATAATCAGAGGACGAACGGTCAACGCCTTTCCCGACAGCGTAGCTCGTTTTCTTTGGAGCGTATCGTGGCGGCCGCCGGAGGAGGCGAGAGTTCGCCTCCTCGGCGGTTCGGTTCGTCCGCTCGACCTCGCCGCCGAAAAGGTACAATAGTGGAGCCTGCAAACGCGATTAACACCAGGGGTGTTCGTTGACATCGAGCAAGCCGATATTGGTCACCGGGGCGGCCGGCTTCATTGGTTTTCATCTCTGCCAAAGGTTGCTTGCCGACCGGAGGGAGGTTGTCGGCCTCGATTCCGTAAATGAATACTACGACATCAACCTGAAGCGGGCGCGGCTCGACCGGCTGGGCAAATACCGGAATTTTCGGTTCGAGCATGTCGACCTCGCCGATCGGGATCGCATCTCGTCACTGCTGCAGTCAGTTGCGCCGGAGATCGTCGTCAATCTCGCGGCGCAAGCCGGCGTGCGCTACTCGCTGATCAATCCGCATGCCTATGCGGAAAGCAATCTCAGCGGTTTCCTCAACATCCTTGAGGGTTGCCGGCACGCGTCTGTCGGGCATCTGGTCTATGCGTCGTCCAGCTCGATCTACGGCGGCAGCACACGGATGCCGTTTTCGGTCCACGACTCGGCGGACCATCCCTTCAGCCTCTATGCCGCGAGCAAGAAGGCGAACGAGCTGATGGCGCATACTTATAGCCATCTCTTCGGATTGCCGACGACCGGCCTCCGCTTTTTCACGGTCTATGGGCCATGGGGGCGACCCGACATGGCCTTGTTCATCTTCACCAAGGCGATCCTTGCGGGCGAACCGATCGACGTCTTCAATTATGGCGACATGCAACGCGACTTCACCTACATCGACGACATCGTCGAGGGGCTGGTTCGCGTCATGGAGCGTCCCGCCACACCCAATCCGGAGTGGAGCAGTTCTGCGCCCGACCCCGCGACCAGCAGCGCGCCCTTCCGGGTCCACAATATCGGCGGCAGCGCACCGGTTCAGCTGAACCGGCTGATCGACGTGCTGGAGGAGGCCTTGGGACGAAAGGCAATCCGCAACCTCATGCCTCTCCAGCCGGGCGACGTTCCGGCGACCTATGCCGATGTCGGTTCGCTTGAAGCGGCGACGGGATTCAAGCCGGAGATACCGATCGAAATAGGGGTTCCGCGGTTCGTGGAGTGGTATCGGGAGTTCTATCGGGTATGACGCTGGGCGACCCTTGATTGGAGATTGGAAACATGGCGCTCAAGCGGATGGACAACATCGGAATCGTCGTCGAAGACCTTGGAGCGACGATTGATTTCTTCCGCGAACTCGGGCTCGAGCTCGAAGGGCGGGCCATGATCGAAGGAGAATGGGCCGGACGGATCACCGGACTGGGCGATCAGCAAGTCGAGATCGCCATGATGCGCACGCCGGACGGTCACAGCCGGCTCGAGCTCTCCCGCTTCCTCGCGCCGGCTATCGTCGCGGATCACCGCACTGCCCCGGTCAACGCCCTGGGCTACCTGCGCGCCATGTTCACCGTGGACGATATCGATGGGACGCTTGAGAGGCTCCGCACGCGCGGTGCGCAGCTCGTGGGCGAAGTAGTCCAGTACAAGGACGCATATCGGCTATGCTACATCCGTGGGCCTGAAGGGCTTCTCATCGGGCTCGCTCAAGAACTCAGCTGAGTAAAATACGTTGACGGGCTTTCATTGAAGAAAGCAAGATCAATGACTTAGCTGATCTTTGCAATGCGATCCGCTTGGGGTGGCCTGGAAATCCTTGCAAGCCCTTCCTCCAACTCGTCAAATCCTGACCTGACGAAGTGGAAGAGCAGAACGGCTTGCTCAGTCGGCATGAGCCCGTTCGACCGCCGATCGAAGAGCTTGATCTGAAGCATCTCCTCCAGCGCCCTTATCTGATGACCGACGGCTTGTGGGGTCACTTCCAACTCGCCTGCCGCCTCACATAGCTTTCCGCGCCGCATTACGACGCAAAACGCTCTCAGCGTGTTCAGCGGAGGAAAATCGCGACGGCTCATGATGCTTGTTTGGTTTAGCAGACTGGGTCCGCCCGGCAGCCGCCAAGCTCGACGGCACCTTGGGGTCGGCGGCCATCGTCGGCCGTTTCATAAGCGCGGTACTGCCATCTGCTGGCTGCCGCACGAACTGAATTCGGACTTTCGCCGAAGTGCTCGCGGAAAGTCTTTGAAAAATGCGAGGGAGATTCAAATCCGCACGCGATCGCGATCTCGAGGATTCGAAGATCGGTGGAATCCAGTAGCTGTCGGGCTCGAAAGAGCCTGAGGTTGAGATAATGGCGACTGGGAGAGACGGATAGATAACCGCGGAACAGTCGCTCCAGTTGACGACGCGATGTGCCCATCAGCTTGGCAATGCTGTTCAGCGAAACCGGCGTCTCCAGATTGCCTTCCATGACCCGAATTGCACCGATCAGCTTGGCGCTGGTTCCAGCGAGGCGCAGGCTCGCCGGCGTCGCCAAGGAACGTGTCCTGTCGCGGAGATGATCAGCGGTCATGTATCGGCATACTGTCGCCGCCAGTTCCTGTCCGAATTCCTTTTCGATCGTGTCGATCATCATGTCGAAGGCCGCGAACCCGCCAGAGCAGGTAACCAATGCGCCGTCCCGCACGAAGAGCGCTGTCTCGACCCTCAAGTCTTCGAACTTCTCGGACAGAGCGGCCGCCTTGTGCCAGTGGATGGTGCACCTGGCGCCGGCAGGGAGCCCTGCCTTGGCGAGAAGCCAGGCACCGGTGTTCACTCCGAAGAGTGTGGTTCCGCGCCGGGCATGGAGCCGGACAAGCGACAACACCGACTGCAAGCCGAACTTTTCGACTTCGTCGGCCGCGCAGATAACCAATGCATCGCAGATTTTGCCTGCGTTGACGGCTGCGCGCTCGGAATCCACGGATGCGGCTACGCCGATCGGTATGCCGCTCGAACAGTAGACTGGCTCGCTCGAAAGCCCCACCAACCGCCATCTGAACAGCTCGCGGCGGGCTAACATGTTCGCCAGTCTCAGTGGCTCGATGAGCGACGAAAGGCAAACCTGGGAGAATCCGGGGACGACCAAGATTGCCAGATCGTAGCAACGTGCGTTCGAAAAGGGAGACGCGCCCAACCGAGGGTCGATCAAATTGGCACCAAAGAGATTCGTGTTGTTGCTCACTATGTTCATTGGTCGATACCAGGCGCCGTGGATTGGCTGGGGTTGGAGGTATCCTGGCGCTAGCAGGCGCCCGCGCCGTGCGATCCGTCTCCGATCGCCTACCTTGACACCAAACGGTCAAGTCGAGGTCTGAGAACCGGATCGGGCGCCATCGTGAATTCTCTCTGGTCGGAGCCTTGGCCAACGGGTAGCCTCTTCAACGAAAGAGGATTCCGCCACATTCTCCCGGGGTAAAGAGCAATTAGATTCATGGAAATATGAGCCACGATCGATGAGCTTTCGGCAGTTAGTACCGTCGCTGCATGGATTGATTTTGTTCGAGGTAGCTGCTCGCCATCTGAATTTTTCGACGGCCGCCAGCGAACTGTCGATCACTCAGCCAGCGGTAAGCCATGGCATCAAACAGCTGGAGGGGACGCTGGGCCATCCCTTGTTCCTGCGGGAACACAGGACGCTCAGCCTGACGACCCAGGGAGCGCGGCTCTATTCCGCCGTTTCAAGCGGTCTTGGAACCATCTCCGAGGCGTTGGCCGAGATCACAAACGATTCACTCCAGCGGGACAAAATCGTGGCAGGCGTTTCAGCAGTGCTCGCCACGGAGTGGCTTTTGCCGAAGCTGGGAAGTCTGCGCCAAGATTATCCCAATTTGCAGATTGAAATCCGATGCCTTGACCGCGACCCGGATCTGCCGTCCTCGAGCATCGATCTGCACGTTCGTCTCGGCGACGGAAATTGGCCCGGGTGCACCAGCGTGCGGCTCTGGCCGGAACACATTGTTCCTATTTGCAGCCCGGAATTCCTCGAGCGACATGGCCCGTTCGACTCGATCTCAGAGTTGGTCAGCGCGCCGCTGATCCACTATGTCGATCCCTACCGGTTCAGGCCTGGTTGGGGCGATTGGCTGAGGGCGTTGAATTTGCCGGTGCCCCCGAATTTGCCGGTCGCCTTGGAAGTCAACGACATGCTCCTGGCTCAGAAGGCGGCGGAAAGAGGGGAAGGACTCTTGCTCGCACAAAGGCCGATCATAGATCAGGCGTTGGATACGGGACGGTTGAGGATCGCCTTCGATTGCCCTCTCGAAACTGGGCGTCATCACTATGCGGTGATGCCTTCAGGAACCGGGATCCGCAAAGCCGTCACTCAATTCCGGGACTGGCTGCTAGCCAATACTCCTCGCTAGACTAGACCCTCCGATACCGCGGTCTGCCGATCGACGGCGCGCGACCGGTGCCGCGCTGACGATATAGCCGGCTGATCGCCACCGCGTCTGCGCTTATACATCCATGAATCGAATTGCCCTTTACCATTTGCCGCCGCGACGGAATCCTTAGCGCGAGATAGCCGTACAGGCGGATGGCGCGTCCAGTTCGCGGCGACAAATGGGTTAGCCGCCGACTACGCCTCACGTAAGCCGAGCACAGGACCGGAGAGGGAGATCATGCCGCTTTCAGCGACAGCGGCTGGCCAGCATTGCTTTGCCTATTCCCAAGCTAGCCAGTGCCTGCGTTGTCTTCTTCAGTGAGGCGCCGGCGCACGAGAATTCGATCGTGAACAAGGTCTTTGGCATGCCCGATAGCGAAATGGTTCATTCCAGCCGTCTCGGTGACCAACCGATGTGCAAGCGCAACGTCCGCGCAGCCACGACACAGATCTCGCGATGACATCGGCGATGACAGCTGTCGACACTTCCTCGACACGCCGCCGCGGCGGCCGCTCATCGGTGGTTGCCGCACGCATCGGCGAGACCAGGCCCCGTCTATCGACGCTGAGATACCGGATCCGGCCCGTCGAGGTCGTCAGTGCCGAGCAACTGGAGCGCATACATCAGGCTTCGCTCGCAATCCTGCGCGAGATCGGCATTGATTTCAGGGATGAAACCGCGTTGCGGCAGTGGCGCGAAGCCGGCGCCGACGTGAGGGGACAGCGCGTTCATCTCGACGGCGACATGGTCATGAGCCTCATCGCCAAGGCGCCACGCGGCTTCGAAATGACTTCCAGGGATCCAAATCAGCGTGTCGAAATATCGCTCGATACGATGACGTTCGGCACCATGCAGGGTGCGCCGAACATCCGCGATCTCCAGGGTGTGCGCCGCTCATCGACCATCGACGATCTTCGAAACATGAACCGGCTTACCCAGATGCTGCCGGGGTTCCATATAGCCGGCGGCTTTACCTGCGAACCGACCGACATCGCGGTTCCGTGGCGCCATCTGCACATCAATCATTCCAGCCTTGTGGAAACCAACATGCCGTATTTCGGCCTGACCACGGGCCAGGAGCGCGCGGAAGATTCCATTGCGATGGCGCGCATCGTGCACGGCAGGGAATTCCTCGAAAACAACGCCGTGATCGCGGGGCACGTGTCGGGCAACTCGCCGCTCGTATGGGATGCCACGATGCTTGAGGGACTGCGTGTCTACGCGGAAGCCAACCAGGTCGTGTTGCTGTCGCCGTTCGTGCTTGGCGCTGCCAATACGCCAGCCGACATTCCGGCCACGGTCGCCCAGTTGAACGCGGAGGCGCTTGCCGCGTTGGCCTACACGCAGCTCGCCGCGCCCGGCGCGAAGATGATCTACGGGCAGTACTCGGTCTCGGTATCGATGCGGAGCGGCGCGCCGATGTCGGGCATGCCCGAGGTCACGTTGATGAACGCCATCATCGGCCAGCTTGCGCGCCGTTACGGCCTTCCGTGGAGAACCACCGCATCGCAGTCTTCGGCAAAGACATTCGACGCCCAATCCGGCTATGAATCGGCGATCGCCTACATGTCTGGAGCTAGCGCCGGCGCGAATCTGATGATGCATGCCGGCGGATGGGATGAGGCAGGCCTTGTTTGCTGCATGGCCAAGTTTGTAGCCGACGCCGAGCAAAACCTCCTGATGGCGAAATACGCCGGGGGAGTTTCGTTTGACCACTTCGACGACGCGCTCGAGGCGGTCCGACGCATAGGGCCGGGTGGCCATTATCTTGGCGACGCATTCACGCTCAAGCGTTTCAAGGACGCGTTCATCGCGCCTGAGATGCTGGACTATCTGAGCTACGAGCAGTGGCGGGTTCAGGGCTCAAAGGAGATGCCCCAGCGCTGCCGCGAAAAAGCGCAAGCGATCATCGCCGGCTACGAACAACCATCGATGGATCCGTCGGTTCGCGAAGAGCTCGACGCGTTCGTGGCGAAACGCCAGGAGCAGATTTCGCCAAGCCTAGCCTAGGCGGCCGGCGCGCAGGAATAACATGGCTGCGTATGGTTTTCACCGGCGCGGCGTCCGTGGTCTCACCGAACAGCGTGGGTTCGGTGTCGGTTAATCAACACACCACGCATTGAGTGAGGAGAACAAGAAATGAAACGATTGCTGTTTCCTGCCGTTGCCCTCGGCGCTTTGCTGAGCGCCGGAGCCGCAAACGCGGCCTGCGGCGACATCACGCTGGCTGTCTTCAGCTGGCAGTCGGCTGAGGCCATGTCCAATGTCGACCAGTTCATCCTGAAGAACGGTTATGGCTGCAACGCAACGACGGTTGCGGGCGACACCGTGCCGACGATCACAGCCATGATCGAGAAGGGCCAGCCGGATATTTCTTCGGAATCGACGCCGAGCCTGCTGGGCGACGTCTACGCGAAGGGCGCCGCCGAGGGGCGGATCAAGCAGATCGGGACGGCGATCAGCGACGGCCAGGTTTCGGGCTGGTACATTCCGAA
>NZ_JANINM010000565.1 GCF_024509055.1 Mesorhizobium sp.
GGCCGGCAGCTTCTCGATCTTCTCGGTGAGCTTGACCTTGTTCGGGTCGAGCGAAGGCGGATAGCTCTGGCCCTCGGCCACCGCGATCGAGGTCGCCGGGTCGAGCATGAAGTTGATCAGCTCCTCGCACTCGGGCATCGGCGAGCCTTTCAGGATCAGCATGTCCTCCATCCAGGCATAGGAGCCGGCCGGGTCGAGATAGCCGATCGGATGGCCCTGGTCCTGAAGCGCGGCGACGCGGCCCGACCAGGCGTCGGTCACCACGATCTCGCCCTTGGAGAGCAGGTCCATCAGCTCGGCGCCCGAGCTCCAGAACTTCTTGGCGAGGTCGCGCGTTTCGCGCACCTTGGCCCAGATCGTGTCCATGTCCTTGATGTTGTTGGGGTCCTGTCCGGTGGCCAGGGCCGCGTACCAGACGCGCGTGGTCATGTCGTCATAGCCGCCGACCTTGCCGGCGTATTTCTTGTCGAGCAGCAGGGCGGCGCCCTTTTCCTTGGCCTCCTCCGGCGAGATCACCTTGGTGTTGTAGGCGATGCCGGTGGTGCCGTAGTCGTAAGGCACGGCCGAGAGCTTCGGCGTCAGCTTGCGGAACGGATCGATCATCGGCTGCAGCACATTCGCCATGTTGGGAATGTTGGCCTCGTTGATCTCCGAGGTCAGGCCGCCATTGACGTATTTGATGTAGTAGTTGACGCCCGAGGAGTGGATCACCTGGTAGTCGCCGGGCTTGGCGGTCTTGATCTTGGTGATGATCTCGTCCTCGTCGCCGAACGTGCCTTGCACCACCTTGATCTTGGTCTTGGCCGTGTAGGGCTGGAAGGCATATTTGTCGATCGCGTCCTGCACCGTGCCGCCCCAGCCGTCGAAACGGACCTGCTCGACCGCTGCCATCGCCCGGCGCATCCAGGGCATGTCGAGGCCGGCCGCGGCGGCCGCCGCCGCCGTCAGCGTCAGGAAAGTGCGGCGGCTGAGATCGCCGTTCGTGTAGCGGTCGTGCAGCCTTTCGAGCCGCGTGGTGGTGGAAAGTTTCATGTCGTCTCCTCCTTTGGTTCGCCACGTCTTTTCAATCGGGTCAGGCCCTGCAGGATCGCGCCGCCGAGCAGCGGTATGCCGACCGTCACCAGGATCATCACCGTGCCCAGCGCGTTGATCTCCGGGCTGATTGAGATCTTCAGCATCGACAGGATCTGGGTGGGCATGGTTTCCACGCCCGCCGGCCTCCAGAACAGGCTGGCCGATGTGTTGTCGAACGAGATGGTGAAGGCGAGCAGCGCGCCGCCGACGACGGCCGGGATAAGCAGCGGCAGCGTGATCTCGCGGAAGGAAGCGAAGCGCGAGGCGCCGAGCGAAAGCGCCGCCTCCTCATAGACGCGCCTTATGCCCACCATGCGCGCCTGCGCGATCAGCACCACATAGGGCACGGCCAGCATGATGTGGCCGAGCACCAGCAAGAGCATGGTGCGCGGCTGGTCCACCGCCTTGATCAGCACCAGCAGGCCGACGCCGAGGATGGTTTCCGGCACCAGCGCCGGCAGGATCACCAGCGTGCTCAGCGCCTGCTTGCCGGGGAACTCGAAGCGCACCAGCGCGAAGGCCGTGACGACGCCGACGGCCGTGGTGACGGCGGCGGTGACCACCGCGATCCACAGCGAGGTGCGGAAGGCCGAAAGCACCGCGTCGTTGTTCATCAGCTTGGCGTACCACTGCAGCGAGAAGCCGGTCATCGGGAAGCCGCCGAACATCGATGCGTTGAACGACAGGATGACGGTGGCCACGATCGGCGCGAACATGAAGATGTAGACGCAGAGCGTGACGAAGCCCGTCAGCCGCCAGGCCCACCGCCCTTCTTCCTTGCGCCGCGCCATCAGCCGCCCAACCCTTTCACGATCTGCGACATGCCCATGTAGCGGGTGTAGATGGCGGCGAAGAAGCCGAGCACGACGAACAGCACGATCGACAGCGTGGCGCCCATCGGCCAGTTCAGTTCGCCCATGATGGTGTCGTAGATCAGGTTGCCGAACAGCGCGTCGCGGCCGGAGCCGAGCAGCTGCGGCGTTACATAGCTGCCGGCGGCCAGCACGAAGCAGAGCAGCAGGCCGGCCGCGAGGCCGGGCAGGGAGAGCGGCAGCGTCACCTCGCGAAATGCCTGCGCGCTGGTGCAACCCATCGAGCGCGCCGCCGAGATCAGCGTGCGGTCGATGCCCTCGAGGCTCACATAGACGTTGAGGATCATGTAGGGCAGAAGGAAGTGCAGCAGCCCCAGGATCACCGCGCCCTCATTGTAGAGCATCGGCAGCGGCTCGCTGATGATGCCGAGCTTCAACAAGGCGACGTTGATGACGCCCTGTTCGCCGAGGATGTTGATCCACGAGAAGGTGCGGATGGTGAAGCTGATCCAGAACGGCACGATGAGCAGCAGCAAGAGCAGCCACTTGTGCTTGAACGTCGTCGCCCAGATGAAATAGGCCGGGAAGTAGCCGAGCACCCCGCACAGCAGCGCTGTGATGGCGCCGACCCGAAGCGTCTTCAAGAGGAAGCCAGAGTAATAGCTGTCGGTGAAGAATTCATGCCAGTTCGCCGTCGTCAGCGCGCTGGTCTCGACGCCCGCGGTGACGAAGGTGAAGAACGTATAGGCCGCCATCACGGCGATCGGCAGCACCAGGAAGAAGATGAGCAGGATTAGCACCGGCGCGACCAGCACCCAGGCCAGCCGTGGATCATACAAGGTCCATCGCTGTTTCATGCGCACCCATCGCGCCTTCTGTCGAAGCGCTTGTTTTGTTCCCTTGCGGGCAAGATTGTTTCATCGCCGCCGGGATGTCCACACCCGGCCGACGGTTCGATTCAGCCAGAGGGCAGTTCAAGATTGCGCCAGGGGGCTGGCATGAATGGCGCCGTCAGCTTTGCGCCTCGACACGGCCGTTCGGGGCTACATGGGCTTTGCCCGAAAGCAGACCTTTTTGGCGCTCCGACCGGGGACAACAAAAGGCCGTGGCCAACAGGCGGGCGGCCACACCATCAGCATGGCTGATCCGCCGGGTCAGCATCCGAGGTGTACGAAAATCCTTATAAGCCTCGGGCCCGCGAAATGCGATCGACGTTCGGAAAAAGAACCCCTTAGTAATCGGATGAAACGCACACTATTGCATATGTCCGCAAAAGCGTGACATCTTCCGGATGGGAACAGGGGAGAGGCATCATGCGGCCACAGACGATCGTAACTTTCGAACGGATCGTCTTCGTCACACTCATTTTGGGCCTGTTGCAATCCTATTTGGCCTGGGATCGAGTCACGCGAATGGCGTCCATTGGATTCGTCTTGACAGTCCAAATATTCACCTTCGGCTTGATCGGAGGTCTGACCCTATTGGTAGCTCGCCGTCGCAGCAATGTATCAAAATGGATCTTGATCGTGATGTTTGCCATTGGGCTTCCGCCCTTTGTCAGGCTGATAGCACAGGGCACAACGCTCGGCTCGATTTGGATTTCCGTATTACAAACGGTAGGGCAGCTATTAGCTTGCGGTCTTTTGTTCACTGCGTCCGCGCGAAGCTGGTTGAGCGAGAGCAATTGAGCTTGGGAACGATGTTCCGAAAGGGCTCCTTTCGCCACCATGCAAATGTCAACCTTGGGGACAGCGAAGCGCTCCGCTAAGTCTGACCCGCCGGACTGGGTTACGTACTTCCAATTTCGACGGCCGCTCTGCGCCGCATGTCGGCTATTTATTGCCTTGCCGGCTTAACCCAAAATCGGACGCTCAAAATCTATTCCGTATGCTGCCCCGGGAACTCTATCTGCCCCGGAACTCCGGCTGAGCCGGGGCGGTTCAGATTGTCAGGCCCCGCCGTAAACGAACTCCATCCGCTGCACGCCACCGGGATCGATCACGAAGCGTATCTTCGACCGGTCCAGCTTGCTTCCCATCTGGTGCGGAAAAACCCCAGCGGGGTCGGCATCGGCGTCAAAATTCACCGTCCGCTTCTTTCCGCCTTCCATTACAACCACCCAACTTGTCCTGGCATGTACGACGCAGCGCAGACCGGCGTTGTCATACAGCGACCTCTGAAAGCGCTGCGCGAAGGACCGACTTCCCATCGAGACGGCATTTGCCTGCGCACGCGCCGCGCCGGAGATGCCGCTGTTGCGACCAAGATCGCAGCCCGTAATATTGATTCTACAATTGACCTTGAGCCCTAGACTGGTGAGCGAGAGAGCCAGCGCTTCCGGCAGAACACCATTTATACGGCAGGCATCCACGTCGCCATGGCCGTGTATGATAATCTGTGAGCGCTCGGTCAGACTCTGCATTTTTGCTTTCATCGATGGAGTCTTGTATTTCATTTGCCCGTTGTAGAGCAGATCAAACATCGTATCGGTTCGCGATGCGGTTGCTATGATGTTGTCCTGCATGAACTCAGTACCAATGTGTTTTGCCTTCGCTCCGGCGAAAAGCGAATTCATATGAGTATAAATCGTTTCGGTGCCGGCGTCGGTGTCGCGCACGACCATCAGGTAATACCGCCTGTCGTTTTCCACCGTCGCCTCCTGAGTCCTGATCCGGCGTTCTCCAGACTGCCAGTCAATATGACCTACTGGAGAGAGCTATCAGCTATCCGAAGGCGTTTGCAACAGTCACGTTTGGGCGATACGTAGAAGTTTGCGGCGTCTTCAAGGCTCTGGAGATAGCATACATGGGGGGCTGGGAACGTTCTGTGGACACTATACCTAAATGCATTTGGTCAGCGTTGAGTGGTCAAGAATTCATTCGCTTGGACCGAAACGTGCCAGTCCGTTTCTGATCGTGAGCGGCCATCGGCATTTGGCCGTGCACTCTACTGCCTTATTGGCAGCTATCCCACTTGCCGTGTCCGAAACCTGCTGGTCAGCAGACGGCCCCTTTCGGTCATTGGAAAAATTGGCCGCAAATGATCCGCCTTGACGGCCTATCAGTCCCTTTCTGAGCCTGGAACGTCGATCGCCGTCTAATTGGCCACACCATCAGCATGGATCGCCCGCCGGATGGGCGAGTGGGAATCTGATGGCGTCATCATCCTGCTAGGTCGCAATGATAGACCTTTGCGCCCTTGGAAAGCTTACATCGGTGGGTGGACAGTCCGAGAAGTCGGTTGCGCGCAAAAATGGGATAACCAGCTCCATTTTTTCACCAACTTGGGAGCTTCCCGGCTACAGTCAACTCAGGCGCCCGGCGCTAGCGACGGTACGTTTTACCGGCAGGAACGACAGAATATCTAACCCGAAAGGCTCCATACACGTAGAGGTAAGCATATGACGCAGAACATGGAAACCGATCCCTTCAACGTCTCCATGCGCAAGTTTCTGAAGCAGGTCGGCGTGACTTCGCAGCAGGCGATCGAGAAGGCCGTGGAGAAAGAAGGCCTCAAGGGTACAGGGCGCATCACGGTGAAAGCCGTGATCACCTCAGAGCGCGCCGGATTGCATCACGTCGTCGAAGGCGAGATCGACCTCGGTTGATGCCGGCGACCCAAGCGTTGAAGATGCCGCGGGTTAGCTGAAGAAGCGGATCTGTCCGGCCGGGCTTGTGTCGTAGCCGGTCAGTTCGGCCGCGCGCCTGGTGAAACCGTCCTGTTTGAGATAGCGCACCAACGCCTGCATGGAAGGCTGGAAATAGGTGCGTTGCCGCATCAAAAGGTCAAAATTTTCCCACACAAGCGGCACGAAATCGAGACCGGCGGCGAGTGTGGCGGAGCGGGTGGCAATGCCGCAATCGGCTCGGCCTGTCCGGATCGCGGTGGCGAGATCAGGGCCTGTGGGACACGGTGGCTGAAGTCGGTTGAGATCACTTCGGCTCGCCCCGCATCGGTCGAGCAGCAGTCCGAGCAGCATATCCGCCCCGGCGCCGGGCTGGCGCACCGCTATCCGGGCACGGCTTCCAAGGACATCGGCAAGGCTGTTGAGCGATTTCGGGTTACCCGGCGGCAGCAGAAGCCCTTGCTCACGCCGGGCGAAGCCGACAAGCAGCGCATCGTGCAATTGCGGCATGGCACTTATGGCGACGATATTGGCTTCGGCTTGGTTGCCGTGGAAATGGATCGCCGCGGCGGCCACCTCGCCGCGCAGCAGGCGTGCCACGCCGTTTTCCGTGCCTTCGGACAGGGAGGCGAGGCCAGTGCCCGCCTGCCGCAGGCACCATTCGAGCAGATCGTCCTGGCTGCCGCCGACGATCGGCGGCGGCTCGGGTGGCACCATTCCAGCAGGGCGGGCCAATCCGGAGTTTACCCAGCGGTCGAGCTCGTGGCGCGGGAACAGCCATTTGCCGGTGACCTTGCTGCATGGGATGCGATTTTCGGCCACCAGTTCGTAGAGCTTGCGCTCCCCAAGGCGCAGATAATCGGCGGCTTCGGCTGTCGTCAGCAAATCCATCCTGCAATTTTATGCATACTCCTGCAGGAACTCAATTTCTTGACCAATAGGGAATTGATGCAGCAGAAGTTGCAGCAATCTGGTGCGGGCAGAGGTTTTGAATGTCGGAAGGCGTCAGCGCCTGGCAGCTCATCGCAAGCGGCGACGCGACGCTGTTTGCCATCGTGCGGCTGTCGCTCGCGGTCAGCCTCTCGGCCGTTGCGATCGCAGTCATAGTCGGCTTGCCGCTCGGAGCCCTGCTGGCCCTGACGCGCTTTCCGGGGCGTTCGGCGGTGGTCGTGGTTCTCAACGGTTTCATGGGGCTGCCGCCGGTGGTCGTCGGGCTGACCGTCTACCTGCTCCTTTCGCGGTCGGGGCCGCTCGGCGAATTCGGTCTCCTGTTTACGCCCGCCGCGATGGTCATCGCACAGGCGCTTCTGGTGCTGCCCATCCTCGCGGCGCTGGCGCGCCAGACCATAGAGGATCTCTGGAGCGAATATCACGACGAACTGACCGCGATGGGTGTCGGCCCGGCAGGCCGCGTGACGACGCTGCTGTGGGACAGCCGCTTCAGCCTCGTCACCGCGCTGCTCGCCGGCTTCGGCCGCGCGGCGGCGGAAGTCGGAACCGTGATGATCGTCGGCGGCAACATAGAGGGCTTCACCCGCACCATGACGACGACGATTGCGCTAGAGACCTCGAAGGGAAACCTGCCGCTCGCCATGGGGCTCGGCATCATCCTTATCGGCATCGTTCTCGCGATCAACGCCGCCGCATGGGGCATTCGGCTGTGGTCCGAGCAGCGGGCGGGCTGACGATGCGGGCCATGCCGAGCGATCTGCCGCTTGTGCTTGACGGCATCTCCCTGCGTGTCGGTTCGACCACGCTGCTCGATCGCCTGGACTTGACGATCAAGCCCGGCGCACCGACGCTGGTTGTCGGTCCCAACGGCTCAGGCAAGACGACATTGCTGCGGCTCTGCATGCAGCTTGTCAGGCCTTCGGAAGGGCGTGTGAGTTGGGGCGGGCGCAGCGATACCGGGCAGGAACGGCGCGCCATCCTTTTCCAGAAACCGGTGATGCTGCGCCGCTCGGCCGCTGCCAATATCAGCTATGTCCTGGCGCAGATCGGATATCCCCGGCATCTTCGCGCCGCGCGCGCGCAGGAACTGCTCGATCGCGTCGGCCTTGCCGGTCTTGGCGCCCGTCCGGCGCGACGCTTGTCCGGGGGCGAGCAGCAGCGTGTCGCTCTCGCCCGCGCTTTGGCGCGGCAGCCGGAAATCCTGCTGCTCGACGAGCCCACCGCCAGCCTCGATCCCGCAGCGACCCTCCATGTCGAGGAAATCATCCAGACGGCCGCGCAGTCGGGTACGAAGATCGTCATGGCCTCGCACGATCTGGGCCAGGTGCGCCGGCTCGCGGGCG